>NZ_DASRVN010000722.1:0-3147 GCF_035655035.1 Kribbella sp.
CGCTTCCCACCGAGGAATACCCGGCCCTCCCGTCGCTTCCGGCGGCCAGCGGCACGGTGAAGGCCGACGTCTTCGCCCAGGCCGTCTCACAGGTCGTCACCGCCGCCGGGCGCGAGGACACGCTGCCGGTGCTGACCGGTGTCCGGGTCGAGATCGAGGGCTCCACGATCTCCCTGCTGGCCACCGACCGTTACCGGCTGGCAATCCGCGAGCTCGAGTGGAACCCGGAGTCCCCCGACGCGTCGGCGGCCGCGTTGGTCCCGGCGCGCGTGCTGTCCGAGACCGCGAAGGCGATGACCGGCTCGGACGTGACCGTCTCGCTGGCCGCGCCTGGCACCGGTGACGGCATCGTCGGCTTCGAGGGCCAGGTGTCCGGTGGCAACCGCCGCGCCACCACGCGGCTGCTGGACGGCGAGTTCCCGAAGGTCCGCGGCATCATCCCGAACGACGCGTCGATCGCGACCCGGGTCCGGATCGACACCGCGACCCTGGTCGAAGCGGTCAAGCGGGTCGCGCTGGTCGCGGAGCGGAACGCCCCGGTCCGGCTGACCTTCGACGAGGACAGCGTCACGCTGGACGCCGGCAGCGGCGACGAGGCGCAGGCGTCGGAGTCGCTGGAGGCGCGCGTGGTCGGCGACCCGGTGACCGTAGGCTTCAATCCGACGTACCTGCTCGACGGTCTCGGTGCGATCGGTACACCGGTCGCGCACCTGGCCTTCACGCAGGCGACGAAGCCGGCCGAACTGACCGGCGTGCGGGACTTCGACGGCGAACCGATCAGTGAGTTCCGGTACGTGCTGATGCCGGTCCGCCTGAACAGCTGAAAAGCCAACAGAACAAGGGGATTCAGATGGAGCTCGGCCTTGTCGGTCTCGGCAAGATGGGCGGCAACATGCGCCAGCGGATCCGCAACGCGGGCCACACCGTGGTCGGATTCGACAACAACCAGGACATCTCCGACTCCACCGACCTTGCCGACATGGTCGGCAAGCTCACCGCGAGCGACCAGCCGAATGTCGTCTGGGTGATGGTGCCGGTTCAGGCCATCGACCCGGTCGTCACCGAGCTGGCCGAGCTGCTCTCCCCCGGTGACATCGTGATCGACGGCGGCAACAGCCGCTGGACCGACGACACCCGCCGCGCCGCCCAGCTGGCCGAGAAGGACATCCGCTTCGTCGACTGCGGCGTCTCCGGCGGCGTCTGGGGCCTGGAGAACGGCTACGCGCTGATGTGCGGCGGCGACAAGGCCACCGTCGACGTCGTGATGCCGATCTTCGAGGCGCTGAAGCCCGAGGGTGAGTTCGGCTTCGTGCACGCCGGCAAGGTCGGCGCCGGGCACTTCTCGAAGATGGTCCACAACGGCATCGAGTACGGCATCATGCAGGCGTACGCCGAGGGCTACGAGCTGCTCGAGGCCTCCGACATCGTGGAGAACGTGCCGGAAGCGTTCCAGTCCTGGCGCGAGGGCACCGTGATCCGGTCCTGGCTGCTCGACCTGCTGGTGAACGCGCTCGAGGACGACAACCACCTGGAGAAGATCCGCGGGTACGCCGACGACTCCGGCGAGGGCCGCTGGACCGTCGAGGCCGCGATCGACCTCGCCGTACCGGTGCCGGCGATCTCGTCGGCGCTGTTCGCCCGGTTCGCTTCCCGGCAGGACGACTCGCCGGCGATGAAGGCGATCGCCGCGATGCGCAACCAGTTCGGTGGCCACGCGGTGAAGGGCGCCGAGGCCGCCGACCCGTCGTACGCCACTCCTCCAAGCCACTGAGGTGTACGTCACCGCCCTGGGTCTGCTCGACTTCCGGTCCTACCAGCAGGCGGAGGTCCAGCTCGCTCAGGGCGTGACGGCCTTCGTCGGTCCGAACGGTCACGGCAAGACCAACCTGGTCGAGGCGATCCACTACACCGCGACGCTCGGCTCGCATCGGGTGGCGAACGATGCACCACTGGTCCGGGCCGGCGCCACCCGGGCGATCGTGCGGACCGAGATCCGCAGCCAGTACGACCGGGACGTGGTCGTCGAGCTCGAGATCAATCCGGGAAAGGCGAACCGGGCCCGGATCAACCGCTCGCCGGTACCGCGGCCACGCGAGGTGCTCGGTCTGCTCCGGACGGTGCTGTTCGCGCCGGAGGATCTCGCGTTGGTCAAGGGCGATCCGTCCGAGCGGCGCCGGTTCCTGGACGAGCTGCTGACGTTGCGCACGCCGCGGATGGCCGGCGTACGGCAGGACTACGACCGGGTGCTCAAGCAACGGAACTCGTTGCTGCGGAGCGCCTCCCAGGCCCGTCGGCAGAACCGGACGAGCGCCGCCGAGGGACAGCTGCGCACCCTCGAGGTCTGGGACTCACACCTGGCCCGCAGCGGAGCCGAGCTGCTGGCGACCCGGCTGGAGCTGCTGGAAGCGCTGCGCCCGCTGGTGTCCAGCTCGTACGACGCTGTTGCCCGCGGCAAGGGTGATGCGCGGCTCGAGTACAAGTCGTCCGTACTGCTCGAGCCCGGCGTCGCCTCCCGCGAGCAGCTCGAGGAGGTCCTGCTCGCGGCCGTCCGGGAGAAGCGCCAGGACGAGCTGGAGCGCGGGGTGTCGCTGGTCGGCCCACACCGCGACGACGTCGTCCTCGGGCTCGGCGACTTGCCTGCGAAGGGGTACGCGAGTCACGGTGAGTCCTGGTCGTTCGCGCTCGCGCTACGGCTGGCGTCGTACGAACTGCTCCGCGCGGACGGGGGTGAACCGGTGCTGATCCTCGACGACGTGTTCGCCGAGCTGGACGTGCAGCGTCGGGACCGGCTGGCCGAGCTGGTCGCGCCGGCCGAGCAGGTGCTGGTGACCGCGGCGGTCGGCGCTGACGTGCCCGCTGAGCTCAGCGGAGCACGCTTCGAGGTGGGTGAGGGGGTCGTTCAGCGTGCCTGAACCCCCGGATTCCTCCGAGAGCGTCCCTGAGAACTCCTCCGAGAGCGTCCCTGAGAACGAAGAAGAGCACGACAAGCAGGGCCTCGAGCTAGCCAAGTCGCTCGCCGGCCGCCTCAAGCAACAGGCCGCCAAGGGCGGCTTCAAACCGGTCAAGCGCCGCCGCCGGCCGCGCATCGACGGCGCCCAGATCAGCAGCGCCCGCCCCGACGACCGCGACCCCCAGAAACTGACCAAC
>NZ_DASRVN010000723.1:0-4905 GCF_035655035.1 Kribbella sp.
CGCCGTCGGCAGGCTGTCGGTCGCCGTGACCGCAGTAGCGTCGGACGGGCCGTGGTTGACGACAGTCAGGCGGTAGGTCACTCCCCCGCCGGCTATTACGGTCGAGTCGTCGCTGGTCTTGATCACCTCGACGTCGGCAACGTGCCCGACCTCGGTCGTCACCTCGGTCTTGTTGTTCGACGGGTCCGGGTCCCTCGTCGTACTGGTCACCGACGCGCCGTTGGTGACGGCCGCGGTCTGCGACGCCGCGACGGCTACCCGGATGATGACGACCGCGGTACCGCCGGCACCAACGGCACCGAGTGCACAGGTCACGGTGGCGTTGGCCGTCGTACAGGTGCCGTCAGCGCTCGTTGCCTCCAGCACCGACAGACCGCTTGGCACGGCGTCGGTTACGGACACCCTTTGTGCCGTGGACGGCCCGGCGTTGTGCACGGTCAGCGTGTAGAGGGCCTCACCACCAGCCACGAGCGGGGACGGCTTCACGGTCTTGGTGATTGACAGGTCCGCAGCAGTGGTCAGCTTGGTCTCTGCCGTGCTGCTGTTGTTGCTGTCATTAGGGTCTGGTGTCTGCGAGCTCACCGTGGCCTTGTTGGACAGTGTCCCGGCCGGCTGGTCTGGTGAGACCTTGACGACCACAGTGATCGTCGTACCGTCACCAGGCGCCAGTCGGCCGATCTCGCAGCTGACCACCGAGTCCTCGTGCGTACAGCCGGCAGCGCTGACGAACGTCGTACCTGCCGGAAGCTGGTCGGTCACGACAGCTCCCACAGCGTCCGACGGGCCGGCGTTGTGGACGGCCAGCGTGTAGGTCAGCTCGTCACCCGCGACCGCCGTTGCCGGCGCGGTCTTGACGACGGACAGGTCCGCCTCAGCCCGTACAGTCGGCGTACTGGTCGACGTGTTGTCCGACTTCGTCGGATCCGTGGGGGTCCCAGAGGTCGCTGTTGCGGTGTTGACGAGCTCTCCCGGCGCGGTGTTCGCAGCAACGGTTCCTGTCACCGTGACGACGAAGCTGTCCCCTGCTGCGAGTGTTGCGGCCAGACAGCGCACCTGCCCGTTGATCGCAGTACAGGTCGCCCCACCGGTCGCGGTCGCCGTCACACCGGTCACCGCGTTCGGTACGTCGTCAACGACCCGGACCGCTTGCGCGTCTGACGGCCCTGTGTTGCGTACGGTCAACTTGTACGTGATCGGCTTGCCTGCGACCACGGGGTCCGGTGAGGCCGTCTTGGTGATGGTGATGTTCGCCTGCGCACCAGTCGTGATCGTGTACGTCGCCTGGTTGTTGCTGTCGACAGGGTCCGGCGTCGGGGACGAAACAGTCGCAGTGTTCTTCAGATCGTTCGGCGGGGTGCCGGATGGGACGTTGGCGACCACCGTCACCGTGACGGTGTCTCCTGGCGCCACCGTGCCGACAGCACACGTGACGGTGCCGCTGGCCTCGGTGCAGGTGCCGGCTGAGCTCTTCGACGACACGTACTGCAGTGGCGCCGGTACGGGGTCGGTTACCGTCGCGGACTGCGCAGCGGACGGCCCGTTGTTCGTCACGGTCAGCGTGTAGGTGACCGGCTGTCCTGCGTGCACCGGGACCGGCTGCGCGGTCTTCGTGATCGCCAGGTCGGCGCTGGTCTTGACGGTGTGCGTCGTACGTCCGGTGTTGTTGCTGGTGTCCGGGTCCGGCGTCGTGCTCTCGGCACTCGCGGAGTTCGTCAGCTCGCCGAGCGCCTTCGGCGACACGATCCCTGTCACGGTGACGATCGCGGTCTGGCCGACCGGCAGATCGCCGAGCGGACACGTGACCTGCCCCGAACTGACGGTGCAGGAGCCCGCGGAGGTGTCCGCGGTGACATCGGTGAGTGCCGACGGTACGTCGTCACTCAGGTGGACCGCCTGCGCGTCCGACGGGCCGGTGTTGTGCACCTTGATCTGGTAGGTGATCGGCTCGCCCGCGACGACCGGCTTGGTCACTGTCGTCTTCGTGACGACCACGTCCGCCTTCGGCGCCGCCGGGGTGATCGTGACGGAGTCGCTGTTGTTCGACTCGTTCGGGTCCGGGGTGTCGCTGACGGTCTTCGCGGTGTTCGTCAGCGCGCCGCCCTGGTAGCCGGAGTCGAGCGTGGCCGCGATCCGTACGGCGACACTCGCACCGGCCGCGAGCCGTGGCAGGGAGCAGTTCACGTCCCGCGCCGCCGTCGTACAAGAGGCCGTGGACTGTACGCCGGTGATCGTGAAGCCGGCCGGGACCGCGTCGGCGATCCGGACCTGCTCCGCGTCGGACGGGCCGTTGTTCTTGACGGCGAGCGTGAACACGACGGACTCACCCGGCGCCGGGGCCGCCGGTTCCACGGACTTCACGAGCGCGAGGTCCGCCGTACGGGTGACGTCGGTGGTGACGGAGGACGTGTTGTTGTCCGGGTTCGGGTCGGAGGTGGAGCTGGTGACCGTCGCGACGTTGGTGAGGCTGGTCGCGGTAGTTGCCGACGGCACGCGTACCACCACGGTGATCGTTGCCGTCGCCCCGTTGTCGATGGTGCCCAGCGAGCAGGTGGTCGACGTACAGGAACCCTGGCTGGGTTTGGCGGAGACCAGTTCGACACCGTCCGGGAGGGTGTCGGTGACGGTGACGTCCTGGGCCGGGCTCGGACCGTTGTTGCGGGCAACCAACGTGTAGGTGACCTCGCCGCCTGCCGCGACCGGGTCCGGCTTGGCGGTCTTCGTGATCGAGACGTCCGCCTCGGCCGCGACGGGAGTGTGCACCTCGTCGGTGCGGTAGGTGTACTCCTTGTTCAGCGTCTCCGCCGTGTAGTCGAGCAGCCCGACGTTGTCGAGCGTCGTACCCGCCGCGGCCTTGTCGACGGTCACCCGGAAGCGCACCGTCGTACTCTGGTCCTTCGTCAGCCGGCCGCCGGTGGTCGCGTTCGCACCGGTGCCGACGCGGAACCGGACGGTGCGCCCGCTGTGGTCCGCCTGGTCGTCGCCCGCCTGGTCAGTCTTCGCGCCGGCGCCCGCACCGGACACGATCGACAGCGAGCCCGGGACGTACGTCGTGTTCGCCGGCAGCTCGTCGGGGACCGCGGACCGGAGCGCGTCGTCGTCCCCGGTGTTGCTGAAGCTCAGCGTGTATTCGAGGGTGTCACCAACCTTCGCGGGCGTGTTCCCCTCGAGGTCCCGGACCGTCTTGCTGCCGACGATGGTCGGCGCGTACAGGTCGATCTGGGTGGTCAGCGCGGCCGGGTAGTACACGTCACCGGTGCTCGCGAAGGTCAGCTCGGCGCTGGTCGCATTGTTCGGCAGGATGCCGGCCGCGTCCACCACCTTCGCGTCCATCCCGAGGTTGTTCACACTGGCCGGCGTCCGGTCGGCGAGGTTCGCGCCGCCGTCGGTGATCCGGCTGCCGTAGAAGTTCGCCGACGGGTTCTGCGCGTCCGCGAGCCGGGTGCCGTTGACCGCGAAGTAGTCGCCGGTGATGCCCGCGTCGCCCTCGTACGTGACGCTGCCGAAGCGCGCGTTGACCGCCCCGCTCGGCGGCGCGAGGAACCCGGAGATGCTGGTCCGCACCGGCTCGCCGCTGGACACCTTCGCGTACCCGTTGAAGACGCTCAGGTCGCGCAGCGGCTCGTCGGCCTGCTGGTACGCGATCACCAGGCTCCACCCGGCGTACCGGTCGGCACCGGTCCCGGTCGGCACGTCGGCGCCCCAGTACTCACCGTTGCCCCCGGCCCGTACCAGGTCGGTGACGTCGAGGTAGGACGAGTAGTCGTTCTTCGAGCCGGTGTTCAGGTAGTCGGTCCGGTCCGCCTTCACGGTCTGGTACGTCGATTTGCCCGGCAGGCGCAGGCGCATCGTCGTACCGTCGTCGCTGGTGCTGGTGCCGCCACGACCGGCGCCGCGGGCCGCGCCCCAGAACAGGCCGGCGTACAGCACCTGGGCACCGTTGGGCAGGGCAACGGTCGCGCCCGAGGACGACTTCGTCGACGGATCGGAGTCCAGGTCGAGGGGCTCCATGGTCCAGTCGTTGTTGTTCGCCTTGGTCCGGCCGCCGGCCAGTGCGGCGCGGCAGTCGGCGTCCGAGCGGTTACACGTCAGGAGGCTGTTCCCGGTGATCCGGACGGCGCCGTTCGTCTGTGCGCCGAACACCTTCCCGAAGTCCCGCACGGTGTCCGCCCGGGCAGTTGCCGGTAGCACCAATCCGGTCGTGACCACGAGTACGAACCCCAACAACATCCGCAGGCCACGAACGGCCATCCGAACTCCCCGTTCTGTTCAGCAGTCGCCAGGCAGGCATACCATATGGCGGACTCAATGTAGCTGATTGACTACATAGTGTGCGGGAGGAGTTGTCGGTCGGCTGATCGCACGGTGGTGGTGCCGCCGGTGGATCGCACCGCCGAGTGGAGCGGGACAGCCGGTGGATCGCACCACCGGTTGGAGTGGGACAGCCGGTGGACCGCACAGCCAGGCGGAGCGGGACAGCCCGTGGATCGCGCAGCCGGGTGGGATGGGACAGCCGGTCGATCGGACCGCCAGGTGGGATGAGACAGCCGGTGGGCCGCACCACCGGTTGGAGTGGGACAGCCGGTGGATCGCGCAGCCGGGTGGAGCGGGACAGCCCGTGGATCGCGCAGCCGGTGGACTGCACATCCAGGCGGAGCGGGACAGCCGGCCGATCGCACAGCCAGGCGGAGCGGGGCAGTCGGCCGATCGCACAGCCAGGTGGGATGAGACAGCCGGCGGACCGCACCACCGGTTGGAGTGGGACAGCCGGTGGACCGCACGGCCGGGTGGGATGTGTGCTGCGTCCCGCTCCCCCGTCCGTGACGGGCCCGCCGTACACCTCCGGGGGGTGGGCGGGAAATCCACCTCCCGCTCGCGCAACCACCTCGCACCTCACCACCTACAGGG
>NZ_DASRVN010000724.1:0-8380 GCF_035655035.1 Kribbella sp.
GGATGTGGCGGGGGTGGGTGTGGGTGTGGGTGTGGTGGGCAGTGCGGTCGGTGCTGTCTCGGTGGCCGCGGGTCGGACCTTGGCGGGCTGTTCGGTCGGCTCGGCGGATTCTGGGAGCGGGGCGAAGGGGCTGACGCGGTCGGGGTGGAAGGGGGAGACGCGGTACGCCGGGGCGAGTTCGTCGTCGTCCGCGGGGGCGGCCGGTACCTCGACGGGGGCGGTGGAGAGCAGGACCGGGATGCGGGTGGTGATGACCGGGATCTCCCGGGTGTCGGTGGCCCCGGACTGCGCCGGGCGGCGGCGACGGAGCAGTGCGACCCCGAGAGCGAGTACGAGCACGCCCGCACCGAGTACGAGCAGGCAGATGCCGAACAACCGGTGCACCTGGATGCCGACCGTGACCTTGGCGCCGACGGCCGGCGTACCGTCCGCGTTCATCACGACGACGTCGTACCGCCCGTCCTGGACCGCCCAGGTGAGCGACTGCGAACCGGTCGCGGACTGCGCGACCCACCAGTCCAGCGAGCCCGGCGGCGTCAGCTTGTTGGTGCGGCCACGCACTTCCTGCGTGCCGAACGTGGCCGGCAGACCGAACCGGACCACCTGCGTGTGCTGGACATCGGCGAGGTAGTCGCGGACGTCGAGATCCTGGGCGACACCAACGAACAGCGGCTTGTCGCCGGACACGCTGACGTGCAGCGTCGCGCCGTGGCGGTCGAGCAGCTCGGGCGAACTGACGACGGCGAGGCCCTTGCTGGCGAGCTCGCGGTGCGGAGTGGTGATCGTGTTGTCCGGGCCGACCAGCCAGAAGGCCGCGACGGCCCCTGCGACGGTGGCCACCAGGCCTGACAGTGCCAGCAGCAGGCCCAGGGTGATGCGGGCGAAACGCATGAAGAGGCTCCCGTTGGTACGACGAGCCCGGCCACGGACGGGTGCAGCCGGACGGCGGGATCGCGGTCCGGACCACTTTCGGCAGCCCGAAAGCAGTATCCGAAACCTCACCCGTTGTCACTGACTAACTGATCCAACAAGGATCTGTTACGATCTCGTGCATTAACGAATGGCCATTCACAAACTCGAAGGCGGCGCGATGGCCCGGCCACGGCTGGTGAGCGACGACGCGATCCTCGACGCGACCAGGGAGGTGCTGGCCGAGCTCGGCCCGGTGAAACTCACCCTCGCGGCGGTCGGATCACGCGTAGGCCTGGCCCCGCCGACCCTGATGCAGAGGTTCGGTTCCAAGCGCGGTCTGCTGCTCGCGTCCGCCGCCCGCTCGCCGGTGATGGTGGAGCGCCTCGCCGACGAGGTGGCCGGCCGGAACAGCTCCCCGCTCGCCACCCTCCGGGACTTCGCGCTGTCCGCGGTCGCTCACATCGAGCACCGCGAGCAGCTCGGCAACGGTCTCGGCTTCGTGCAGCTCGACGTCGCGGACCCCGAGTTCCGGCAGCACGCGCTCGCGCACTCGGCGGCGATCGTCGACAGCTGCGACCGGTTCTACCGGGCCGCGGTCGAGGCCGGAGAGCTCCGCGCCGACACCGACGTACCGGCGCTGGCGCGGCACACCCTTGTCTGTTTCAACGGCGCGCTCCAGGTCTGGGCGGTGAACGGCTGGGGCCCGCTGACCGGGTTCCTCGCCGAGCAGCTCGACCTGATGATCGCGCCCTACCTCATCCAGGAGTAACGGTGTTCTTGCGGGTTGTGGTCTTCTACCTGGCCACGATGGTCTTCAGCGGGATCCTGAACGCGTTGCAGTCGGCGATCGGCCCGAGCCCTGACCTGATCCAGCTGGTGCAGTTCGCGCCGGCGCTCGGGGTGGGCGTGATGTTCCTGGCGTTCCGGCGTACGACCAGGGTCGATGCGCGGTTCACGCCCGTACGCGTCGCCGTCGGGCGGAGCGCTCTGGTGGTGGGCATCGTCGTCGCTGCGATGCTGGTGTCGGTGCTGGTGCACGTGGTCGCGGGGCGGCCGTGGCGCGCGGAGAGCCTGCCGTTCCCGTTCGGGGTGCTGGTACTGACGATGATCGTGGGCGCGGCGGGCGAGGAGCTCGGCTGGCGCGCGTACCTGCAGCCGTACTTGCAGACGCGGTTCTCGGTACTGCGTTCCGCGCTGATCGTCGGCGTGCTGTGGGGCTTCTGGCACATCGGGGGGTTCGCCAACGGTCTCGTCTACATGGGCCTGTTCGTGGTGATGGCGACGGCGTTGTCCGTGGTGATGGGCGTCGTGCTGCAGGGCGCCCGGCGTACCAACCTCGTGGTCGCGACGGCGGCGCACGCCGCGGTGAACCTCGGGCTGATCCTGCTCTTCGACGAGGAGAAGGGCGACGTGTTCCCGATGGCGGTGCTCGCGGCGGTCTGGACGGCCGCCGCGATCGTGCTAGTGAAGGTACGACGCCCCGTTGAAATCGAGGACGGCACCGCTCGCCCAGTTCGCGTCGGCTGAGGCGAGCCAGTAGATCGCGTTCCCCACCTCGTCCGCGGTGGCGACCCGGTTGAACGGGCTCTGCGCCCGGATCGCGTCGCCGCCGGGACCGGCCAGGAACGACTCGGTCATGTCGGTGGCGATGAAGCCGGGCGCGATTGACGTCACGGTGATGTCATGTGGCGCCAGCGATGCCGCCAGGGACTGCCCGAGCGCGTGCAGTCCCGCCTTCGAGGCGCCGTACGCCGGGACGTCGGGCTCACCGCGGTACGCGCCCCGGGAGCCGACGTTGACGATCGCACCCCGCCGTACGCCGTCCGCCGGGTCGGTGTCGAGCATCTGCCGCGCGACGCACCAGGTCACGTGCGCAGCGCCCTCGAGGTTGACGGCGAGCGTACGGCGCCAGGTCGCGACCCATTCGTCGTACGACGTCTCGGCCAGTGGGTGACCGACCCGCCGGGAGCCCGCGACCGGCTCGTCGACGAACATCGCCGCGTTGTTCACCAGTACGTCGATCCGCCCGAGCAGTGCGGCCGATTCGTCAACCAGGGCAGGGATCGCGGCCGGATCGCCGAGGTCCGCGGCGAGTACTGCGTGACCGTCGCCGGGCAGTGTGTCGCGGATCTTGGTCGCCAGTTCGACGGCGCCGCGGCAGTGCAGCACGACCCGGTCGCCGGCAGCCGCGAACGCCCGTGCGGCGGCCGCGCCGACACCTCTGGATGCACCGGTGATCAGTACGCCTCTGCTCATGGGGATCATTCTGCCCTGACGCCAGTTCGACGGCGTCATGACATCACAAGGGTTGACAATGACGTCATCGTGACGCCATGCTTGCTGTCATGGAACTTGACCACTACCTCGAGTCGGTCCGGCGGAGCGTCGAGAACGCCACCGCCCTGGCCGACGAGCAAACCCGCTCCGTGGCACAGCGCCTCGGGGCCACGCTGGATGACGCGGGCCGCCTGGCCCTCATCTCAGCCCTGTCCGACGCCGCCGGGGAGATCAGCCGTGAGCTGTCCCCGGGGTCGGTCGAGCTCCGGATGGCCGGCGGCCGCCCGGAGTTCGTGGTCACGCCGGCGCCCAGCCAGCTGACCGGTCCGGACGAGACCGACGACCTCGAGGACGACGTCCAGGACGCGACTGCCGAGCAGTTCGTGCCCGACGCCGACGAGCCGACCGCGCGGATCACGCTGCGGCTGCCGATGTCGATCAAGAACAAGGTGGACGAGGCCGCCGACGCCGAGGGCATCTCCTCGAACGCATGGCTGATGCGTACCGTGATGACCGAGCTCAGCGTCGGCCGTCGTGGCGCTCCGCGGCCGCCCCGGCCGCCGCGCCCACCGCGCGGCCCGGTGTTCGGCCCGGAGGGCCCGCTGGGTCCGAACGGACCGCTCGGCCCCGACGGGGTCTTCGGCCCGAACGGCGTCTTCGGTCCGAACGGGCCGTTCGGCGAGGAAGGCGTGTTCGGCGGGGAGCGCGGGCGGGACCGCCGCCGCGACGACCGGGAGCGTCGCCGCGAGGACAAGGACCGCCGGCGTGACGACAAGGAGCGGCGCCGTGGCGGTCACGGCCCGGGCCAGCGAGTGACGGGATGGGCCGAATGAGCGAGCACAGCGCAACCCAACTGAACGACGACGAGAACGACCGGATCGACCGGATCCGGATCGAGATCGGATCCGGACTGGTCGAGATCGGGCCCAACCCGGACGGCGAGGGCACCGTGGTCTCGATGGAGGTCGACGGTGACGACGACGGCGTGATCTGCGAGGTCAGCGACGGCGAGCTGATCATCGAGAGCCCGCGGAACGTCCGGCGCGGACCGGAGATCACGGTCCGGATCGCCACCGCCGCGGTGCTCGAGGCCTGGGTGAAGACCGGGTCCGGCGACATCGTCGCGGACGTCCCGCTCGGGTCCGCGCGGCTCGCGACCGGGTCCGGCGACGTCCGGCTGACCCGGGCCGAGAGCGAGCTCGGCGTCAACACCGGCAGCGGCGACGTCAAGGTCGAGCACGCCGTCGGCGCGGTCCGGGCCAGCACCGGCTCGGGCTCGATCGACATCGAGGAGGCCGGCGACGCCCTCGGGCTGAGCACCGGCTCCGGTGACGTCACGATCGGCGACGTCGCCGGTCCGACATCGGTCAAGGTCGGCTCGGGGGACATCACGATCGAGCGGATCCGCGACCACTCGGTCGCCACCTCCGGTTCCGGCGACGTCACGGTCGAGATCGCCGACGGACCGAGCGTGCAGGCCGAGACGGCCCGCGGCGACGTACAGATCGGGGTCCCGGACGGACTCCCGACGTACCTGGACCTGAAGACCGTCACCGGCCGGATCCGCTGCGACCTCGAGCCCGGCGAGAAGCCCGCCGAGGGCGAGCGCGCCCTGATGCTGCGCGCCCGCACCGTCTCCGGCGACATCACCGTCACCAAGGTCTGACGCAGCACCTGTCGAACTCGGCAGCCCGAGTTCGTCGCAATGACGAGGGGATCAAGAGCTCCCGCCGGCCTGGCGGGAGCTGGGCGAAGCACTGCCTGAAACCACCACAGCACGGGGACAACGCGAGGGGAGAACCACCATGATCAGCGAACAGCAGGAAGTTGCCCGGTACCGCGTCGCCGAGCAGTTGCGGGCGGCCGAGGCGAGGGCGCAGCGCCGCGGGCGGAAGCCGCGCACCAGCCCGCGCGAAGGCCTGGCGGGCGCGCTGCGCCGGCTGGCCGACAAGCTGGAACCCAGCTCACGCCGCCTGACCGAGCCGGCCACCCGAGCCCTGACCGAGACCCAGCCCCGCCACCGCGGCACCGGCCTCTCCATCGTCCGATGACCGAACCCGCGGCGATCCACCTCCCGCCGGCCGAAGCACCGCGGGTCCCCGAGGTACGGCGGGAGTGCGACGTACTCCCGCCGGCCGGGACCGGGTCCGCCGTCGCGCTGCACGCTCTGCTGGAGCGTCTGGGGCTGGTCGGACCCGTCCCCCAGACCCGCGATCAGCGGCGAACTGCAGCTTGATGCAACCCCTGTGGATAACTCCCGGCCCGACCCACGAACACTGCTAGCGTTCAGTCGATCATTCTCGGTCGACCTGGGAGAGAAACCAACGATGTTGCGTCCGATGGTGGCAACGACAGCTGTCACCGCAGCCCTGATCCTGCTCGCGGGTTGCGGCGGCGACAAGAAGTCCGGCTCGGGCTCCGACAACAGCGGCAGCAAGTCCACCACCTCCGCCTCGCCCACGGCCCCGAGCGTCCCGACCTTCGACCCACCCAAGGCCTTCGCGATCGGCACGGCGTACCCGGTGATCAAGGACCCGGCCGAGGCCACGCTCAAACACGCGGACGTGGCGCTCGTCGGCAAGGTCGCCGTGGTCGGCAACAAGAAGGTCCTCTCCGGCCACGATGTCACCGACCCCAGCAAGACCTGGACGATGCAGGTCGCGCCCGCGGCGACCACGACGATCAACAGCGTGCTCCCGCCGAAGGCGGTAAAGGTCGACGGCAAGGACGTCGCGGTCGTCGTCTACTCCGAGACCGACAAGGGCAACGGCACCCAGAAGCCGCAGGGCCTGGTGGTCGTGCGCTGGGTGGACGTCGCGACCGGCGCGAAGGTGGCCGAAACCTCGACCAAGTCCACCGATGAGCAGCCCTCGATCGCGAAGGCGGCGTACGACGTGGAGAGCGGCCAGATCGCTGTCCAGGTCGGTGGCATGGCTTCGTACGGCGGGACTGCGCCGGCGACGTTGTTCGCCGACCCCGCGACGAAGAAGGCCACGCTGATCGCCGGAATCGCCCCGGCCGCGGTGCACAACGGTGTGATCGGAGCCGAGAAGCCGGCGAAGACGGACCGGTCCAACGACTCCGCGATGGTGCTCGCCGACGGCGCGAGCGGAAAGATCACCAAGCAGGTCGGGCCGCTGCAGACCGCGTTCGACGGGCTCGCCGGCACCGCGAAGCACGCCTACTTCTTCGGCATGAAGTACACCGACTACGACAACGGGACCAACGTCGCGGCGATCTACTCGCTCGACCTCTCGACTGGTGCGGTGGCCGCCACCCCGATGCCGCCGGTGGCGGTCAACTCCGGCAACGGGTGGGAGTGCTTCGACGACCAGGCGTCCTCGGTTGCCTGTGTCAAGCAGCAGCAGGCCGACAACGCGGACACGATCATCGGCTTCGACGACACGACCGGCAAGAAGGCCTGGGGTTTCTCCAACAACTCCGGGAACCGCAACGTCCCGATCGTCACGGCGGCCTACCACGGCGTTCTGTACGCGAAGACCGAGGCGCAGTCCGTGCTGCTGGATGCGAAGACCGGCGCTGACCTCCCGAGCGCGTCAGCGTCCGGGAGCCCGAGTGCAAGCGACAGCCCGTCCACCGGAGACACGCCCTCGCCCGGTGACACCCCGACGGCCGGTGACACGCCGTCCGACGGCAGCACGCCCTCCGACAGCCGTACCTCTGGGAACGGTGACCTCGCGATCTGGGACGGCTCCCTGAGGTCGCCCGAGTCCGTCTCGCAGTACGGCGGCGTCTACAGCCAGCAGCCGCACGGTGACTACACCGTCACGAACGAGCTCGACTCGGTCTGCATCTTCATGAAGGCGACCGCCTGATCTATGAGAAAGGGGCCCTCGCGGGCCCCTTTCGTTCGTTCAGACGTCGGTGCGGTGGAAGTTTTTGAAGGAGCGGGACGGGGTGGGGCCGCGTTGGCCCTGGTAGCGGGAGCCGTACTTGCTGGAGCCGTACGGGTGTTCCGCGGGGGAGGAGAGGCGGAAGAAGCAGAGCTGGCCGATCTTCATGCCGGGCCAGAGTTTGATCGGCAGGGTGGCGACGTTCGAGAGTTCGAGGGTCACGTGGCCGGAGAAGCCGGGGTCGATGAAGCCTGCGGTGGAGTGCGTGAGCAGGCCCAGGCGGCCGAGTGAGGACTTGCCCTCGAGCCGGGCGGCGACGTCGTCGGGGAGCGTGACCAGTTCGTAGGTCGATCCCAGGACGAACTCACCGGGATGCAGGATGAACGGCTCGTCGCCGTCGGGTTCCACCAGCCGGGTCAGGTCCGGCTGTTCCTCGGACGGGTCGATATGCGGGTACCGGTGGTTCTCGAAAACCCGGAAGAACCGGTCCAGCCGTACGTCGACACTCGACGGTTGCACCATCGTGGCATCGAACGGATCCAGCTGGACCCGTTTCGCGTCGAGCTCGGACAGGATGTCACGGTCGGAGAGCAGCACGCTCGCACGTTAGCAGCGTGCCGCCCATCCGCACAGCTCCAGTGCCCGGGAGGCCGGTTCCGGTGGTGTGGGTGTCCGGAGCCCTCAGCTCTCCGGCGGGGCCGCACCACCAGACCTGGGCCTGAGGCAACTATCGTCAGTTGGCCAGTTTGTTGAACTTCGACACCTGGGTGGCGAAGGTCTTGACCTGCGACGGCGACCAGTCCTTGAGCAGGTCCTCGATCACCTTGTGCCGCTTCTTCCGGGCCGCCGTCAGCTTGCGCTTGCCGGCCGCGGTCAGCGTCAGCAGGGTCGCGCGCGCGTCCGACTTGTCGGCCGCCCGCTTCAGCAGGCCCTCTTCCTCCAGTCGCGCGCAGGCCCGGCTGACCGGCCCCTTGTCGACCTCGAGCGCTGCCACCAGGTCGGCCATCCGCACCGGTGCCAGCTCCTCCACGTGGTTCAGCAACGCGTACTGTGCCGGCTCCAGGTCCGGGTGCGCCTCGTCGGACAGCGTCCGCTGCAGACCGCGCAGCCGCCGTGCCAACGTGACGAGCTCCTTCTCCAGGTTGTCCACCGCGTCACTTGTGTCTGTTGCCACCGTTCACCCCTTCATCCAGTTGCCCCGCAACCAGCTCGCCCGGTCCAGGACTCGCGTCCTCACGTTGCGTCAAATGTTGCCCCCGGCAACGCGTTCTAATCTGCCAGAAGATCACGAACCTGCCCAGTCCTGAACGCGCCCTTTGTGAAAAACTGCCCAAGAA
>NZ_DASRVN010000725.1:0-8061 GCF_035655035.1 Kribbella sp.
GCGGCGTCGGCGATCGCGGGGAGGTCCAACGGTTGCGGGGAGCGCGTCATCGGGGTGGCGTCGACGAACGGCCTGGCCAGGTCCAGGTTCTCGAAGCGCATGCTGAACATCACCCGCAGGTCGTTGCCGACGGCAACCCAATGGTTGAGCATCGACTCGGCCGGCTTCCCGGGCGCGAGCCGCTGCGCCCGCGCGGCCGCGATCTCCAGGTCCTCGGCGAGCAGGATGTCCAGCGCGGCATGCTCCTCGGCGAGAATCGCCAGCCTGCGCGCGTCATCCACCCACTCACGGGTCAACGGATGCTGCCGCTCCAACGTCCATCGAGCCAGCTCTTCAGCAGTCGGAATCACAACACCCGAGCCTACGACTCGTCGGACGAAGCCCGGCCGCCCGCCGCCTCACCGTCCGCTGGCGGCTGGTTGGACTGGCCTGGCGCAGCCGGTCCTGAGTCCGCCTGCGCGCGGTCCGTCGGCAGGTGGTCCACCTGCTGGTGCTCCGTCGGCGGGCGGTCCGGCGTCGGGCGGTCCGGCGCCGGGTGGTCCGTCGGCGCGTGGTCCGGCCTCGCGTGGTCCGTCGGCGCGTGGTCCGGCCTCGCGTGGTCCGGTGTCGGGTGGTCCGGTGTCGGGTGGTCCGGCGCCGGGTGGTCCGTCGGCGCGCGGTCCGGCCTCGGGCGGTCCGGCGCCGAGCGGTCCGTCGGCGGGTGGTCGGGTGAGGCCTGGGTGGCGGGAGGCTTGGCTGCTGGGGGTGTTTGGCGGCGGGTGCGGCGTTCTCCGGGGGCGGTACCGCGGCGTGGGCGGGCCGGGGTGGCGGCGGCTTCGGCGGCGGCCAGGGGGTCCGGGGCGGGGGAACCGGGTGGGCGCGGGCCCCAGGTCTCGGGGTCGGGGACGCCGGGCGGGAGGGTACGGCGGCGACTGGGCGCGCCGGCGGGGGCGTGGTCGGACTCGCCCGGTTCCTTGGCGCCAGGCCACGGCTTGGCGACCCGGGACGCGAGCACGAACTCCTTGCGCAGCGGGTACCCCTCGAACTCCTCCGGAAGCAGCAGGGTAATCAGGTTCGGGTGCCCGTCGAACGCGATCCCGAACATCTCGTGCGTCTCCCGCTCGTGCCAGTTCGCCCCGGCGTACACCTCGGTCAGCGTCGGCAGTACGGCGTTGTCCCGCGGCACCAGGGTCCGCACCAGCACGTGATCGACATGCGCCCCGCCCCAGAAGTCCGCGAGGTGCGACACCACCCGGAACCCGTCCTTGAGCTCGTCGGACGCGCTCAGGAAGTCGAAGAACGTGAGCCCGACCGCGTCCCGCAGTACCTCGTGCGCCGCGACCCACGACTCCGGCGGTACGTCGACCGCGACCGGACCGAAGCTGCTCGCCGAGGTCGCGGCGATCCCGGCGCCGGTCAGCGCCTCGAGAGCGTCGGACGTCAAGGCTGCACCAGACCTCGCGTCAGGGCGGCCGCCGACGGCTCGTCGTACCGGCTCGCGACCGTCTCGCCGGCGATCTTCTCCTGCAGTTTGAGGATGCCCTGCAGCAGCGCCTCCGGCCGCGGCGGGCAGCCGGGCACGTACACGTCCACCGGGATGATCTGGTCGACGCCCTTGGTCACGCAGTACGAGTCCCAGTACGGGCCGCCGGAATTCGAGCAGGAGCCGAAGCTGATCACGTACTTCGGCTCCGGCATCTGGTCGTACAGCCGCTTGATGGCCGGCGCCATCTTGTCCGTGACCGTGCCGGACACCACCATCAGGTCGGCCTGCCGCGGCCCGGGCGCGAACGGGATCACGCCGAGCCGGATGAAGTCGTGCCGGCCCATCGACGCCGCGATGAACTCGATCGCGCAGCAGGCGAGGCCGAAGTTGAACACCCAGAGCGAGTACTTCCGCCCCCAGTTCAGCAGGTACCGGACGGGCTCCGGCGCGAGCCGCGTCAACGCACCCACCGCCGGCCGCACGGTCGGCATCCCCAACTCGGTCTCGGCCATGGTGGTTAGCCTAGTCCGACGATCTCCTCCGCGAGGATTTCCGGGTATTCGAGGGGCGCGTAGTGGCCGGCGCCGTCGACCGGCCGGACCCGGACGTCGCTGTAGAAGTCGTCCACCCGGTCCGACCAGGCGCGCGGGAACAGCGGGTCGAACTCCGGCCACAGCACCACGGTCGGTACGGCGATCCGGTCGTACGACGCCGGCGCGGTCTCGGCCGCGGACACGGCGACGGACCCCGCACCGGCCCGGTACCACTGGATCGACGCCGTGAACGCGCCGGGTTGTGAATACGTATCCACCAGGTGATCCAGGTCCGGCTCGAAGCCCGGCCCGGACCAATGCGTCCAGAAGTGCGTCAGGTACGCGCGGACCGCGTCCGGCTTCCCGTCGATCAGCTCCTCGATCACCGGCAGCCGGTGGAACGCCTGATACCAGAACTCCGCCTGCGCGTGCTCGGAAAACACCCGTTTCCCGATGCCCGGCAGCGGTGGCGCGATCACCAGTCCCGCCACCAGTTCGGGGCGGGTCCGCGCGATCCGTTGCGCGATGCGGCTGCCGATGTCGTACCCGGCGAACACGGGCCGTTCCAGCCCGAGCTCCTCCACCAACGCGACGACGCTCCGGGCCTGCGCGTCCGCGCCGTACCGAGCAGGGTCCGCGGACGCACCCTCCGACGCGCCGAACCCGCGCAGATCCGGCACCACCACCTCGCAACCGTGTTCGACGAGGAGCGGCGCGAGGAGACGGTGGTCCGTCCGATCGCCGGGCCAGCCGTGCAGCAGGACGACGGCGTCACCGTCTCCCACCCGGTCGTACGCGAGCCTGAACCCGTCCACTTCGGCGCTGAGCTGCATGTCGTTCATTGTTGACCACCCGATCGGCCGGGCCTACCGTGATTGAACAGGACTGAACAGGTCCTTCATAAGGAGCCGGGATGACCGATCAGGTCGAGGTGCAGCAGACCCGCGCGCTCTCCGTCGAGAGCAACGGGCTGAACGTGATCGCGGACGCGGACCGCAGGGGCCGCCCGAGCCAGTTGTTCTGGCCGTGGTTCGGGGCCAACGTTTCCGTGCTGGGACTGAGCTACGGCGCCTTCGCGCTCGGGTTCGGGATCTCGTTCTGGCAGGCGGTGATCGCGGGGCTGGTCGGGGTGGTGTTCTCGTTCCTGCTCTGCGGGTTGATCGCGCTGGCCGGAAAACGTGGTTCGGCGCCGACCATGGTGCTCAGCCGGGCCGCGTTCGGGGTGCGGGGAAACAAGTTTCCGTCGCTGGTTTCCTGGTTGCTGACGGTCGGCTGGGAGACGGTGCTGACGATCCTCGCGACGCTGGCGACCGCGACCGTGTTCGACCGGCTCGGCTGGGGCGGCGGCGCACTGACCAAGGTGATCGCGCTGGTCGTGGTCGGCCTGCTGACGGTCGCGTGCGGCGTACTCGGGTTCGACCTGATCATGCGGGCGCAGACGGTGATCACGATCGTGACCGGCGTACTGACCGTCGTCTACATGATCCTGGTCGCGGATCAGATCCACTGGAAAACGGTTTCGGCCTTGCCGAACGGGTCGGCGCAGGCAGTGATCGGCGCGCTGGTGTTCCTGATGACGGGCTTCGGGCTCGGCTGGGTGAACGCGGCGGCCGACTACTCGCGGTACCTCCCGCGCCGGGCGTCGAGTCGCGGCGTGGTCGGCTGGACGACGTTCGGCGGCTCGGTCGCTCCCGTCGTACTGCTGGTGTTCGGGCTGCTGCTCGCCGGGTCGTCGAAGGACCTGAGTACGGCGATCGGCGCGGATCCGATCGGTGCGCTGGCGGCGACCTTGCCGACCTGGTTCCTGGTGCCGTTCGTGATCGTCGCGGTGCTCGGGCTGGTCGGCGGCGCGGTGCTCGACATCTACTCGTCCGGGCTCGCCCTGCTGTCCCTCGGGTTGCCGGTGAAACGGTACGTCGCGGCGTTCGTCGACGGCGTGGTGATGATCGCCGGCACGATCTACGTGGTGTTCTACGGCGGGAAGTTCCTCGGGCAGTTCCAGGGTTTCCTGATCACACTCGGCGTACCGATCGCGGCCTGGTGCGGGATCATGCTCGCCGACATCGCGGCCCGGCGGCGCGACTACGCGGAGGACGACCTGTACCGGCCGAGCGGGCGGTACGGCGATGTCCGGTGGTTGCCGGTGGCCACGATGATCGTCGCCACGGGCATCGGTTGGGGGCTCGTGACGAACACGCTGGCTTCCTGGCTGACCTGGCAGGGGTACCTGCTCGGGGCGTTCGGGCTCGGCGGCAAGCAAGGCGCGTGGGCGTTCGCGAACCTCGGCGTACTGGCGGCGCTGGTGATCGGGTTCGGCGCGCAGTGGATCGGCGGGCGGCCCGCCGTACGGCGACAGGAGGCGGGATAGGTGCTCGCGCTGATCGACCTGCAGCGGATCTTCGCGGACCCTTCGTCGGGGTGGGCGACGCCGGACTTCCAGCGGGTGGTGGAGCCTGTGCGGGAGTTGATCAGGCTGTTCTCGCCGGAGTTGGTGTTCACGCGGTTCGTCGCGCCGGAGGAACCTCGCGGGGCGTGGGTCGGGTACTACGAGGCGTTCCCGTTCGCGTTGCAGCCCGCTGATGCGGCGGACTACCAGCTGGTGGACGAGTTCAAGGGCGCTCCAACTCTGGACAAGACGACGTTCGGTGCCTGGGGCCCCGAACTGGCGGCGCGGGTCGACGGCCGCCTGGTGCTGGCCGGGGTCGCCACCGACTGTTGCGTGATCAGTACGGCGCTTGCCGCGGTCGACGCCGGCGTACAGGTGCAGGTGGTGGAGGAGGCGTGCGCCGGGTCCACCGCGGAGAACCACTCGAAGGCGATCGACCTGATGCGGCTGTACGCGCCGATGCTGGAGATCGTCAGCGTGGAGCAGCTGCGATGATCCGGCTCAAGCACGAGCGGGTCGCCCGGGTGCTCGCGCGGGAGATCAAGTCCGGCGTCGTACGGCCGGGTGCGCAGCTGCCGGGTGAGGTGGAGCTGGCCCGGCGTTTCGCGGTCAGCCGGAACACGGTCCGCGCAGCACTTGCCGTCCTCGCCGCGGACGAGCTGATCGCGACCCGGACCGGGAAGGGTTCGTACGTACTGTTCGACGGGCGGCCGCTGGACGGGCGGCTCGGGTGGACGCACGCGCTGTCCGAGCAGGGCGTGGAGACCCGGATGCGAACGGTGCGGATCGAGCTCGAGGAGGACCCCGAGCTGGCCGATCGCCATGATCTGGAGTCGCCACAGGTGGTGGTGATCGAGCGCGTCCGGCAGCTCACGGACGGTACGTCGATCTCGCTCGAACGCAGCCGGATCCCGGCCGTCGACGCGTTGCGGGACCTCCCCGAACGCGGCCTCGACAACGGCTCGATCAGCGTCACGCTGAACCGCGCCGGCCTGTACCTGGACCACTGCGAACAACGCCTCCGCGGTCGCCCGCTGACCCCCGTCGAAGCCGGCCACCTGGAACGCCCCGAAGGCACCTGGTTCCTGCACACCACCCGCACCAGCTGGACCGCCACCGACCGGTTCGCCGAACACGCGGACGAACTCCTCGATCCCACCCACTACGAACTCAATCTCACCTACCCCAGCTGATCCGGCCGCCCTAAGGGGTAGTTGCCGGGGGCATAGGGAGTTGTGCTGATGTGGGGGTGCTCCTCAGAGACGGACTGTTTCTTCAGCAACGAGAAGCAGCCGGAGGAGATCATGTTCGTTTACTCGACCGCCGCGGTTCAGGCGGAGATGAAGTATCGCCAGGAGCGGATCCGCCGCGACTTCCAGCGCCCCCTGTGGTTCCGCAAGCGCGCACCGCAGCCGCCCCGGCCCTGCGCGCCCGAGTTGCGGGCCCGGCCCGCGATGTGACCGCACGTTCACCACCCAGGCCCCCTTCCCCCGGCGCGGCCGGCTCCCCGAGAGCCGGCCGCGCCTCCGTCTTTCCGGGGCCCTAAGACCCCCTGAGAGCACCTAGGAGTCCGCCTACGCCGGGGATAGGGAGGAGTTCCGATGTGCGGGGTCACCTCAGACGAGCAGATTAAGGGTGTCGGCAGGGAGCCGGCACAGGACGACGGAGGAACACATGTTTACGAACGCATCGGTCAAGGCTGAGGTCGACTACCGCAGGGAGCGGCTCAGCCGGGACTTCCGGCAGCACCGGGGCAACCGGGGGCGCCGGGCCATCAGTCACTTGTTCGGCCGGAAAGCCTGAGGGGAGGAAACAACCATGATCAACATGCCCATGACTCCGGACTCGTTGCGGGCGGAGGTCGCGTACCGGCTGGAGCGCGCGAAGCGTGACTACCGGGCGGCGAACCGCCGGGAGCGCAAGGCCAAGAGCTCGCAGGCCGAGCCGCGGCAGGCCCTCCGACCCCGCCCCGCCGCATGACCGCCAGGACCGCCGTCCCCGATCGGGAAACCTCGATCAGGGACGGCGTTTCCGTATCCACCCGCGCCGCGGATTCTGCGGTCGGGAGAAGCCGTGGGACGGGATGCCGTCGATTTGTGTCGGCGCCAGGGGCGAAGATGGACGACGTGCCCTGGAATTCGACACCTCTCGTCGGCCGCTCGTCCGAGATGGCCGCCCTGCTCAGCGCCGTGGACGACGCGAAGACGCGCCGCGCCGGTGCCGTGCTGCTGTCCGGCGACGCCGGCGTCGGCAAGACCCGGATGCTGGACGAGGTGGCGACCGGTGCGCACGAGCGCGGCTTCGGCGTACTGGTCGGGCACTGCACGGACTTCGGCGACGCCGGCCTGCCGTACCAGCCGTTCTCGGAGATCTTCGGCCGGCTGGCCGGCGACCGCCCGGACCTGGTCGAGAGCGTGCTCACGAACTTCCCGGCGATCGCCCGGCTGCTGCCCGCGCACCGGCTGATCGGGGCCCAGCCCGCGCCGCAACAGGAGGGCCAGCTCGACCGCGCCGCCCTGTTCGACGCGGTGCTCGGCGCGTTCACGGCGTTGTCCACCAGCGAGCCGCTGCTGGTGATCATCGAGGACGCGCACTGGGCGGACGACTCCACGCGGGACCTGATCGGTTTCCTGATCACCCGGCTGACCTCGCAGCGCCTGGCGCTGGTGGTGTCGTACCGCAGCGACGACCTGCACCGTCGGCACCCGCTCCGCCGGCCGATCGCCGAATGGTCCCGCAATCCTCGGGTACGTCGGGTCAACCTGCTGCCCCTCGACGCCGACGAGGCCCGCACGCTGCTGCACTCGCTGCTGACCGATCCGCTGCCCGCGGACGAGGAGCGCCGGATCCTGGAGCGGGCCGGGGGTAATGCGTTCTTCACCGAGGAGCTGGCGGCGGCGGCCTCGATGGGCGACAACGACGGCGTACCGCCGGATCTCGCCGACCTGCTGCTGGTCCGGCTCGACCCGCTGTCGGACAACGCCCGCCAGGTGGCCCGGGTGATCGCGGTCGCCGGGCGCCGCGTCCCGCACAATCTGCTGACCGCGGTCGCGAAGCTCCCGGACCGCGAGCTCGACGACGCCCTCCGCGAGCTGATCGACGCGCACATCATCGACGTACCGACCAGCGATCGGTACTACTTCCGGCACGCCCTGCTGGCCGAAGCCGTGTACGACGACCTGCTGCCGGGCGAGCGCGTCCGCGAGCACGCGGCGTACGTGCAGGCCCTGGAGAACCAGACCGTCGCGGGTACTGCCGCCGAGCTGGCCGGCCATGCCACCCGGTCGCACGACCTGGCGACCGCGTTCGAGGCCCGGGTCCGCGCCGGGCAGGAGGCGCTGTCGGTAGCGGCGCCGCTGGAGGCCCTGAAGCACTACGAGATGGCGCTCGAGCTGTTCCCCAACGCGGCGCCGACGACCACGGTCGACAAGACCTGGCTGATCGTCGACACCGCGACCGCGGCCACCTTGTCCTCGCAGCACCTGCGCGGGCTCAAGCTGCTCCGGAAGGCGCTGGCCGAGCTCCCGCCGGACGCCCCGAAGCGCCAGCGCGCCGAGCTGCTGCTCCCCCTGGCGGACATCGCGCTGATCATCGACCAGGACCAGGAGTCCAACGAGGCCGTCTCGCAGGCGCTGAAGCTGGTCAACGACGAGCCGGCCAGCGTGTTCAAGGCACAG
>NZ_DASRVN010000726.1:0-10493 GCF_035655035.1 Kribbella sp.
ATCCCGATGAACAGGATCCCGAGGTAGTCGATCTTCGGGCCGACCGCGGCCTTCACCGACGGCAACGTGATCGAGGCGACGACCAGTACGACGATGCCGAGCGGCAGGTTGACGTAGAACGCCCACCGCCAGCTCAGGTGGTCCACGAACAGCCCGCCGAGCAGCGGCCCGGCGACCGTCGACACCCCGAACACCGAACCCATCACGCCCTGGTACCGGCCGCGCTCGCTGAGCGGTACGACGTCCGCGATCACCGCCATCGCGGTCACCATCAGGCCGCCGGCGCCGAGGCCCTGGATCGCCCGGGAGCCGACCAGCCAGAGCATCGAGTGCGACATCCCGCAGAGCGCGGACCCGGCGAGGAACAGCACGACGCTGAGCAGGAACATCGGCTTGCGCCCGTACAGGTCGCCGAACTTCCCGATCAGCGCGGTCATGATGGTCTCGGCGAGCAGGTACGACGTCACCACCCAGGACAGGTGGTTGGCGCCGCCGAGGTCGCTGACGATGGTCGGCAGGGCGGTCGCCACGATCGTCTGATCGAGGGCCGCGAGCAACATTCCGAGCATGATCGCCACCACGACCGCGTTCCGGGTGGCACGTCCGACGGGCTGAGCCTCGGTGTCCATGAACCGAATGTAACCGTCGCAGAACGTTCCGCCACAGAGGAACCGCTGCAGTGCGATGAAGAAATGCCTTGGCCGCCGCGGCGACTCACCAGTGGGCCGGGCGGCGGGGGCCGTCCTCCTTCGGCCAGAGCCTGCTGGGCAGCCTCGGCGAGGCGACCACTGCCTGTTCTTCGGTACGCCGTCCGTAGGATGGGGGCGTGCCGTCGACACTGCCCGAGGGGGAGGTTGCGCCCCGGGACGGGGCGTTGCCGGATGCTGCCGTGCGGGAGGCCGCCGGGCGGCCGTTCGGGTTCTACCTGCATGTGCCGTTCTGTGCGTCGCGATGCGGGTACTGCGACTTCAACACGTACACCGCTAAGGAACTGGGCGGCGGCGGATCGCAGGCGTCGTACGCCGCGACTGCGGTTGCGGAGGTGCGGCTGGCGCGGCAGGTGCTGCGGGAGCTGGACCGGCCGGTGGACACCGTCTTCTTCGGGGGCGGTACGCCGACGCTGTTGCCGGCCGCGGATCTCGGGAAGATGCTCGCAGCGGTGCGGGACGAGTTCGGGCTCGCGCCGGACGCGGAGGTGACGACCGAGGCCAACCCGGAGTCGGTGGACCCGGCGTACCTGGAGGCGCTGCTCGAGGCGGGGATCAACCGGGTGAGCTTCGGTATGCAGAGCTCCTCCTCCCAAGTCCTGCGCATTCTGGACCGCCAGCACAGTCCTGGGCGTGCGCTGGAGGCCGCTCGCGAGGCGACAGCGGCCGGCTTCGAGCACGTGAACCTGGACCTGATCTACGGGACGCCGGGTGAGTCGCTGGACGACTGGCGCGCTTCGCTTGAGTCGGCGCTCTCCGCGCAGCCCGACCATGTGAGCGCGTACGCGTTGATCGTCGAGGACGGTACCCAGTTGGCGCGGCGGATCCGGCGCGGCGAGCTGCCGATGCCGGACGACGACGACCTGGCCGACAAGTACGTGCTGGCGGACCAGATGCTCTCCGCCTCCGGCCTGGGATGGTACGAGGTGTCGAACTGGGCACGCAGTACGGCGGCACGCTGCCGGCACAACGAGCTGTACTGGCGCGGGGACACGTGGTGGGGGATCGGTCCCGGGGCGCACAGCCATGCCGGCGGGGTGCGGTGGTGGAACGTGAAGCACCCGACCGCGTACGCCGAGCGGATCGCCGCGGGTGAGAGTCCTGCGTACGCACGCGAAACGCTGGACGCGGAGACCCGCCGGATCGAGCGCGTACTACTCGAGGTCCGGTTGTCGGCCGGTCTACCACTCGACGTACTCGACGCCGCCGGCCGCGCCGCGCTGGACCAGGTAGTCGCTGACGGACTGGCGGTCGTTTCTGCCGAACGACTCGTCCTGACAGACCGTGGCCGCCTCCTGGCCGACGCCGTGGTCCGCGAGCTGCTGCCGTAAGGCTCTGCGGCTGATCTGCTGGCGTGAAGTGATCAGAAGTGATCACAGTGAGCTGTTGACGACTGTTATGGGCAGGCGGCAGGCTGGGGGTAAGCGTTTACTGTCCCTCGTCGAGGAGTCGCGATGCCGCCCTTCATTCGTCGTCGACTGTTGTTGCAGGCCGGGCTCGCCGCCGGTGCCCTGAGCACTCTCGGGTTGCCCACGCGAGCGTTCGCGGGGGACGAGTTCGACGTCCTGCGGGCGCGGTGGGCCGAGCTGAACACCGGTGGTGCGATCGACGCCGGCGATCCGGCGTACACGAGTGCGCTCGCCAAGCTCGGCTCGCAGGCGCAGCAGTTTGTCGACACTCTGATTGTCGACAACGGCCGGACGGCGCTGTGGGCGGACCTGCCGCTCAGCCCGTCCAGCGGCAACTTCTCGATCAGCTACACCCGCCTGAAAACCATCGCCCTCGCCCGCGCCACCCCCGGAACGGGCCTGCACGCGCCCACCGCCGGCGCGAGTGGGGATGGTGTTGGTGAGCTGCTGAGCGGGGCGCTCGACTTTCTGAATGTGCACTCCTTCAACGAGACGCTGAGGGAGACCGGGAACTGGTGGTTCTGGGAGATCGGCACGCCGCGGGCGCTGCTCGACACCTGTGTCCTGGCGTACGACGCACTCTCGGCCGACCAGCTCGCGGCGTACCTGAAAGCCGTCGACCACTTCGTCCCCGATCCGAACCGCCGGACCAACTCGCCCTCGCTGCGGGAGACCGGCGCCAACCGCGTCGACAAGGCGCTGATCGTCGCGCTCCGCGGGATCGTCGGAAAGTCGGCAGACAGATTGTCGACAGCCCGCGACGCGCTCAGCGATGTCGCCGAGTCCGGGAAGAACTCCGTCTTCACCTACGTCACCAGCGGCGACGGGTTCTACCGCGACGGCTCGTTCATCCAGCACGGCAACCTCGCGTACGTGGGTACGTACGGCAATGTCGCGCTCGGCGGCGTCGCGAACCTGATCGCGCTGCTCGGCGGATCCAGCTGGGAGATCACCGACCCGAACCGCGCCGTACTGCTGGACGCGGTCGACGCGAGCTTCGCCCCGTTCATGGTCGACGGTCTGATGATGGACTGTGTCTCCGGCCGCGCAATCTCCCGCGAGGCCGCCGGCGACCACCGCAACGGCCACGGCACCACGTCGACCGTCCTGCTGCTCGCGAGTGGTGTCGCCGAGCCTTACGCCTCGCGCTACCGGGCGCTCGCCAAGAGCTGGATCACCCGCGACCGGCTCGACGACTACCTGCCCGGAGCGTCGATCCCGGAGATCTCCCGGGCGAAGGCGCTGCTCGCGGACACCGGTGTGACGCCCGCGCCGGTGGTGCCGCGGCACTTCCAGTTCTACAACCAGGACCGCGTGGTGCACCGCCGCCCGGGCTGGACGTTCGCGATCGCGATGTCGTCGAAGCGGATGGCGCGCTACGAGTGGGGCAACGGCGAGAACCTCCGCGGGTGGTACGTCGGCGACGGTATGACCTACCTCTACAACGCCGACCAGTCGCAGTACTACGACGCGTACTGGCCGACCGTGGACGCGCAGCGGATGCCCGGTACGACGGTCAGCACGAAACCGCGGCAGCCGGGTGGTACCGGCAGCGGTACGGGGACCGTTGCGGCGTACGCGGACTGGGTGGGCGGGGCGTTGTACAAGGATGTCGCGGGGGCGGTCGGGATGCACCTGATCAACTACGACAAGAGCTTGCAGGCGCGGAAGTCGTGGTTCTGTTTGCGGGACTCGGTCGTCGCGCTGGGTGCGGGGATCGTCGGGACGGTTGGGTACCCGGTGGAGACGATTGTCGACAATCGGAATGTCCACGAGAACGGGACTGCCGCGCTGGTTGTCGACGGGCAGTCGGGGGTTGATCAGACGTACGGCGATCCGGGGTGGGCGTACCTGGAAGGTGTGGGTGGGTACGTGTTCCCGGCCGGCGGGCAGTTGCGGGTCGAGCGGGAGGACCGGACCGGCTCCTGGTCGGAGATCAACGTCGGGAACGACACCGCCGGGTCGACCACGCCGCATACTCGGCGCTACGCCAAGCTCGTGCTGGAGCACGGGACGGATGCCGGTTCGTATGCGTACGTGCTGTTGCCCAATGCAACCGCTCGCGAGACCGCTGAGCGGTCCGCCGATCCCGGGATGACTGTTCTGGTCAACAATCCGACTGTTCAAGCAATCGTCTCCCACCGCGAGAACCTCGTACTGGCGAACTTCTGGGCGGCGGGGTCTGTCTCCGGGGACGGTGCTGCGTCGGTGGCGAGCGATGGGCCCGCCTCCGTGGTGGTCGGCAGGGAGGGGACTGTGACGACTGTTGCTGTCTCCGATCCGAGCCGGACCGCGCAGGTGGTGCGGGTGACGGTCGGGCGGCGGGTTGCGTCCGTGGTTGCCAAGGATCCGGCCGTCACGGTGGTTGCTACGGGCAAGCAGTTGGTCATCGACGTGGCCGTCGGCGGTACGCGCGGGGCCACCCACACCGTGTCCTTCAACTAGATTTCGCAAGCAACCGGGGCCGGCCACCAGGGCCGGCCGGGTCGCCGGGTGCTGGCAAGTTCAACCAGGAGGTTGTTCGATGATGCCGCACGCCCGCCCCACGGAGACCGGCACGATGTTCACCAGACGCCGGGTTCTGCAGGCAACCGGTGCCGGCCTGGCGCTGGCCGCCGTACCGGCGATGGCCCACGCCCAGACCGACGCCACCACGACGACGACCACCACGACGACGAACACCACGACGACGAACACCACGACGACGACCACCACGACGACGACCACCACGACGACGACCACCACGACGACGACCACCACGACGACGAGCACCATCACGATCGACGCGCTGCCGTCCGCGCGGACGACCGAGCTCGACCGAACCCAGGACTCCCTCAGCGCGAGCGAACTCCGGACGACCGGGTTCTACTTGCCGGCCGGCGTCGCGCTGAACGTCGTCGTCCACCCGGGGCTCGTTCCGACGTTGGTGATCGGTGCGCCGGATGCCGACGCGCGCGCCGAGTTCAAGGCGTCCCGGGAGTACCCGCTGCAGGCCGGTCGCAACACGATCACCGACGCGGGCGGTGGCGTCGTCTACCTGAAACTGATCGGTGACTCCGGCAGTGCGAAGGTCACGATCGGCGAGCAGGCCCAGCCGATGCCGTACTTCGTCCTCGGCCGCACCGGTGAGGCCGATTTCCAGCGTCAGCTCGACGAACGCGGCACGCCGTACGTCGAGTTCGTCAGTCCGCACGCGATGATCACCGTCGAGCGCGCGTCGGCGCTGACCTACCGCACCGAGAGCCACGCCGACCTGCTCGCGACGTACGAGGACGTCATCCGGATCGAGGACGCGACCAGCGGGTACGACGGGTCCGCGCCGGTACACGCGCGGCTGGTACACCGGTACCACTTCGTCGGGTACCCGTCCGCGATCACCGGCGTCGGCGCCTATGCGACCCACGGGCACATGTCGTTCCCGCCACCGATCCAGGACCGGATGCTGACCGTCGAGGGGCTGCGGATGCGCGGCTGGGGCATCTACCACGAGCTCGGGCACCAGCATCAGCAGATCACCTACAAGCCGAGTTCGCTGACCGAGGTGACGGTCAACATCTACTCGCTCGCGGTGAACGCGGTGTTCGCGACGAAGTACGGCCAGCAGCCGCGGCTGCACGCGCCGGACGCGAAGACCGGTCTGACCCCGTGGGACAGCGCGCCGGGCAAACTGCGCTCGCCGGGGGTCGACTACGGCAAGACGTTCGACCCGTACGAGAAGCTGGTGATGTTCGAGCAGCTCCGGCTCGCGTTCGGCGACGCCTTCTGGCCGAACCTGCACAAGCTCGTCCGTGTCGATCGTCCGTACGCCGGCGACTACACCGAGGAGGCTCTGCGGCTGCGGAACCTGGTCGTCCTGTGCAGCCGGAACGCCGGGCACGACCTGAGCGACTTCTTCCGCGCCTGGGGCGTGCCGGTCGACGCGGACGCCACTGCCCAGCTGGCGGCGCTGCACCTGACGCCGCCCGCGACCGATCCGTCAACAATCCGACAGTAGACAATCCGGCAAACAGGACGAAGGCACCCACCGGGTCGAGGTGGGTGCCTTCGTCGTTCGGGGTGACCTGAGTACGAGGTGACTCAGTCGCGCAGGAAGAGTTCGATCACGCAGCTCTCGACCTCAGGCGCGTGGTTCGGCAGCTTCAAGGTCAGCGTGTTCTCCGGCAGACCGGTGAGGTAGGTGTGGCCGGGCGCCGACGGGTCGACGGTGACGCGCTGGACCTCGGACGCGTCGTGCAGGAACTGCGCGTACGTGACCTGGTCACCGAGACCAGGCAGGTGAAGATGCCCCATCGGCCACGCGAAGATGTGCAGGTAGAGCCGTCGCCCGTTCTGCGTGTAGCGGCAGTCGGCGGGCGGAACGTAGACACTCGGACCGCACCCGCGGATGGACCGCTCGTGCAGCCGCATCCACGAACCGATGCCGCCGAGTACCTGGAGCGCCCGCGGTTCCCAGGCACCGCGCCCGTTCGGGCCGACGTTGAGCAGCATGTTGCCGCCCTTCGAGACCGAGTCGACCAGCATCCGGATCAGCAGCGCCGGCGACTTCCAGTCGTGGTTGTCCCGGTGGTACCCCCAGCTGCCGTTCAACGTCTGGCAGGCCTCCCACGGCACCGGCGTACCGTTGCCGGCGGCAACCTCAGCGGCAACTTCGTTCCCCGGCGGCTGTACCTGCTCCGGCGTGGTGAAGTCGCCCGATCCGAGCCCCAGCCGATTGTTGACAAGGATCCCCGGCTGCAGCTCCCGCACCATCGCCAGCAGCTCCGCGGACCGCCACTCGTCCGGCCCCTTCGCGTTGAACCCGCGCTCAGCGTACGAGAAGTCGAACCACATCACGTCGATCTTCCCGTACGACGTGAGCAGCTCCCGCACCTGACCGTGCAGATAGTCCGCGTACTTCGCCACGTCACGATCCGCCGTACGGTCGATGAAGTCCACGTCTTTCCGCTGCGGGTGATACAGGTCCACCGGGAACTCCGGGTGGTGCCAGTCCAGCAGCGAGTGGTACAGCCCGATCCGGAAACCGCGTTCGCGGAACGCGGAAACCATCGGCGCCAGCACGTCCTTGCCCCACGGGGTGTGCGGCGCCGAGTAGTCGGTGAGCTTCGAGTCCCACAGGCAGAACCCGTCGTGGTGCTTGGTGGTGATCACCAGGTAGCGCGTCCCGGCGTTCCACGCGTCCTCCGCCCACTGCTCCGGGTCGTACAGATCCGGCGAGAAGTGGTCGAAGTACGGCTGGTAGTCGGCGTCGGTGAGCTGTTCGTACGACTTCACCCACTCGTGCCGGGCCGCGGCGGCGTAGATGCCCCAGTGCACGAACAGCCCGAACCGGGCCTCGGTCAGCCAGCTCATCGCGGGCTCGCACCGCCGCTCAGCGCGGTCTCGTACTCGCCGCGGATCTTGTCGCCGCCGTCCTTCTTCCACTTCGCCAGCGCCACGTCGAACGCGCTGATCGGCTTCCGGCCGGCGATCACGTCGTTGCGGACGTCGGAGAACGCCTGCCCGATGTCGCCGCCGGCCTTGTCGTTGGTCGGCGAGATCATCGACGTGGTCGGGTCCTTCACGACCATCCCGAGCAGCTTGGTCAGGTCGGCGTGCGCATTGTCGACGTACGTCGGGTCGGTGGCGCTGAACAGCACCTGCGGGGGAGCGGCGATGTACTTCCACGGCACGGTCAGCTCGGCCTCGCCCTTGCTGGTCTGCTTCGGGTTGCCGTTCGCGTCCCGGGTGAAGTCGACGCCCTCGACGCCGTACGTGAGCAGCAGGTTCTCGGTGCTGCCGAACGGCGCGGCGAAGAAGTTCGCGACCGCGAGCAGTTCCTTGGCGCGGGCGTCGTCCGACTTCTTCATCAGCGTGTACGCGAACAGCACGTTGTCCGCCCAGGTGTTCGCCTTGCCGCCCTTCGGCGCCATCGGCACGAACGCGCGCGGGTCGTTCTTCGGGTCGAGCCGCTTCATCGCCTTGCTGTAGTCGGTGTACGCCGGGAACCCGTCGTACACGAAGGCGCCCTTGCCGGACTTGAACGAGTTCTTCCGGGCGGTACCGTCGGCGCCGTCCGAGCCGGGCACCGTGACGCCGGCCTTCACCAGCTGGACGGCGAACTCCAGCGCGGCCCTGTACTCCGGGGTCTCGAAGCTCTTCACGAGCTTGCCGCCATCCTCCTTCCAGCTGTACGGCACGCCGAACATCTGCTGGACGAAGGTGAAGAACGTGTTGCCCTTCGAGTTGACGATCGCCCACTGGCCCTGCTGCGGCCTGGTCAGCTCCTTGCAGGCGGCCAGGAAGTCCTCGGCGGTGGCCGGGTACTCGATGCCGGCGGCGTCCAGCAGGCGCTTGTTGTAGAACCCGGCGCCACCGGTGATGCTGCGCGGGATCGGCAGCCCGTAGATCTTGTCCTGGACGACGCAGGCCTGCCAGATCACCTGCGGGACGTTCGCCAGGTTCGGGTAGTCCTTCACCTTGTCGCCGCTCAGGTACGGCGTCAGGTCGGTGCACTTCGCCGTCAGGAACGCCGGTAGATTGTTGACAAGAGTCGAATCCGACAGCAGGAACAGGTCCGGCAGTTGGTTTGCGGCCAGCACGGTCTGGAACTTGGTCGCCCAGTCGCTGTCCGGGACGATGGTCAGGTCCAGCGTGCCGCCGAGCTGCTTCTCGACCGCCTGCCAGGCCGCGTTCTTGTCCTTCGACGGCGGCAGCGGGTCGAAGATGTCGGTCATCACGCTGACCTTGCCCCCGTTCAGCGGCGGCGACTTCACCGTGCTGACGAGCTCCTTCGGGTACGTCCGGTAGCCCGGCGGTACGCCGTCCGCGGTGCCGGCCAGATCCGGCTTCGGGCCCGCGAACGGGACGTACGACGGCAGCGTGACCGTGGACGCGCGCGCGGTGCCGGCCGTCGTACTGCCGTTGCTGCAGGCAACCAGCGTGGGGACGCCGGTGGCGCTCATCACGGCGACACCGACCGCGCTCCGCAAGAAATTGCGGCGGTTCAGGGAGGGGGTGGTGGTCACGGTCATTTCTCCTAACCCTTGATGGCGCCGGTGAGTACGCCCTTGGTGAAGTAGCGCTGCAGGAACGGGTAGACGCAGAGGATGGGGACGAGCGCCACGACGACGACCGCCATCTGCACGGCCTGGATCGAGGCGACCGCCTCGCCGGGGGACTCGGTGCCGCCGCCGACCGGCTGCCCCTGCAGGACGTAGAGGCGCAGTACGAGCGGCAGCGGCCACTTGCCGGTGTCGCTGAGGTAGAGCAGCGCGTTGAAGAACGCGTTCCAGTGGCCGACGGCGTAGAACAGCGCGACCACGGCGAGCACCGCCTTCGACAGCGGCAGCACGATCCGGATCAGAATCGCGAGATCGCCGGCGCCGTCGATCCGGGCGCTGTCCAGCAGTTCGGCCGGGATGTTCTGGAAGAAGTTGCGCAGGACCAGGAAGTTGAAGGCGCTGACCAGGCCGGGGACGATCAGCGACGTGTACGAGTCGTACATCCCGAGCGCCTTGACCAGCAGGAAGTTCGGGATGATTCCGGCCCCGAACAACATTGTCAACACTACGGTTGTCAACACGAACCGCCCGCCGACGATCGGCCGGCTGAGCCCGTACGCGAGCGCGATCGTGACGACCAGGTTCAGCGCCGTACCGATCACCGTGATCGCCGCGCTGACCAGCAGCGCGTGACTCACCACGCCACCGGCGAAGATCGTCCGGTACGCCGCCAGCGTCGGCTCGCTCGGGAACAGCGGAATGATCCCGCCGCGCCGGGTGATCTCGGACTCGCCGGCCAGGCTGGTCGCGAGGATGTTCACGAAGGGGTACAGCACCAGCAGGCAGACGATCGCGATGACCACACCTTTGAGCACCAGCCCCGCCCTGCTCGGCGCCTCCATCCACGGCGGCCGGCCGGTGGCCCGGCGGGGCGGCCGGTCGACGGTCCGGTGGGCCGACCGCTGCGTCGTACTCATCTGCTGTAGATCCCTTCGTGGCCGAAGCGGTGCGCGAGCTTGTTCGCGCCGAGGATCAGGCCCAGGCCGATCACGCCCTTGACCAGGCCGACGGCGGCGGCCGGGCCCCATTGGCCGTCGAGCACGCCGTGGAAGTACACGTAGGTGTCGAGGACCTCGGCCGCGTCGGCGCCGACCGCGTCGCGCTGCAGCAGGATCTGCTCGAAGCCGACCGAGAGAATGCTGCCCAGGTTGAGGATCAGCAGCAGCAACGTCACCGGCACGATGCCCGGCAGCGTGACGTGCCACAGCCGCCGCCACCGGTCGGCGCCGTCGATGGCGGCCGCCTCGTAGTGCTCGGTGTCGATGTTCAGCAGCGCGGCGAGGTAGATGATCGTGCCCCAGCCGGCGTCCTTCCAGATCAGCTGCAGCGTCACCAGC
>NZ_DASRVN010000727.1:0-4546 GCF_035655035.1 Kribbella sp.
GCTCGACTGCCTGACGGAGTTCGGGCGGCTGGTGAACTACGGCAACGCCGGACGTGAGGGACGGCCGCCGATCGACCCGAGTGCGCTTGCCCAGCGCAACCTTTCGGTGGCCGGCTTCTGGCTGGTACCGGCGATGGACCCGCCAACGCCGTACAAGCACGCGCTCGGCCAGCTCCTCGATCTCACCGCTCGCAAGCAGCTCCGCCCGATCGTCGGCGCCGAGTACCCACTGGAGGAGGCCCGGCGGGCACACGAGGACCTGCTCGCCCGCCGCACCACCGGGAAGCTGATCCTCAAGCCCTGAAGAACGCGCGGATGTCGGCTGCCAGCACCTCCGGCTGCTCCAGCGCGGCGAAGTGCCCGCCGTGCGGATGCGATGTCCAGCGCACGATGTTGTTGCTCTGCGAAGCCTTGTGCCGCAAGGGGATGAAATTCTCGTGCGCCAGGTCGAGCAGCGCGGTCGGCGTCCGCGACGGCTCGGGCGGCTGACCCCAGTACGCCGCGTGCGCGCGCTCGTAGTAGATCGCGCCGGACGATCCGCCGGTGCGGGTCAGCCAGTACAGCATCACGTTGGTGAGCAGTACGTCCCGGTCGATCGGGGTGTCGGACCAGGTCGCGAACTTCTCCGCGATCCAGGCCAGCTGCCCCACCGGCGAGTCGGTCAACGCGTACGCCAGCGTCTGCGGCCGGGTCGACTGCAGGTCGGCATACGCCTGCTGCTCCGAAGCGAACTCCTGCTGCCGCCGCCACGACGCCCACGTCCGCTCCTGCTCCCCCGCCTCCAGCTCCGCGAGCTCCGCGGCAGTCGGCTCGGCGGTCGCACCCGCGCCGGGGATCAGGTTCAGGTGTACGCCGATCACGCGCTCGGGATCGATCCGCCCGACCTCACGGGAGATCGCGGCGCCCCAGTCCCCGCCCTGTACGCCGTACTTGTCGTACCCGAGCCGTGTCACCAACGAGGTCCACGCGCGGGCGACCCGCTGGAACTCCCACCCGGCCTCGCGGGTCGGGCCGGACAGCGTGAACCCCGGGATGGTCGGGAGGATCAGGTGGAAGTCGCTCAGCAGCGGGGCGACGTACGTGAACTCGACGATCGATCCGGGCCAGCCGTGCGTGAGTACCAGCGGGATCGCGTCCGGCGACGTCGACGGGAGGTGCGCGAAGTGCACGGTGGCGCCGTCGATGACGGTCGTGTACTGCGGCCACGTGTTCAACCGGGCTTCAGCGGCGCGCCAGTCGTACCCGTCCCGCCAGTACCCGACGAGGTCCTGCAGGTACTCCAGCGGTACGCCGCGCGACCAGCCGGACCCGGGCAGCTCGGACGGCCAGCGCACCAGGTCGAGCCGTCGGCGCAGGTCGTCGAGCTCACTCTCCGGCGCGTCCAGCCGGAACGGTTCGATCGTCACCCGCCGCACTGTGCCACAGAACCGTACGGCTCAGGCAGTGACTTTCTGCTGCCCCCGGTCGCCGAGCACCTTCACCGCGACCGCTCCGATCAGGCAGAGCACGCCGGCGATGATGACCACCGTGGTCAGCGTGCTGGCACTGTTCAGCGCGTTGTCGCAGGACATCGGCGTGATCCCGCCGGCCGGCCGGAACGCCGAACCGCAGCTCGTCCCGCTCGAGGACACCGTCCGGAACCCGAGCAGCGCGCCGGCCAGCAGCAGTACCGCCCCGGCGACGCCGAGCACCTTGTTCAGCGCGCGCACGGAAAACCCGGATCCGCTGACGTTGGGCATGCCAACGGCACGCCTGCTGAGCCCCGTAGCACTTCGTTCACTCCTCTTCGTCGGACCACCCGCTCCGACGTTACGGTCCGGCCGAACCGATCCCCACCCCGAGCAGCGGGTCAGGACCGATTCTTCACAGAGTCCTTACTCAGAACATGACCCGCTGTGACGGTGATCTCAGATCAAATGGAAGTCACTGCCATCAGAGGCGTTCTTCCAGATGGACGGTGATCTGCTCTCCCGGCTGTTTACCGAGCAGTTCCCGCAGCGCGCCCTTCACCGGCAGCTTGTGGGTCCCGTCACCGAGAGCCATGAACGAGCTCTCGAACGGGTGCCCGTCCATCGTGCCGCGGACCTTGACCAGGCCGCGGGTCCCGAAGTACTCGGCCGATCCCGGCAGCTGCACGTAGGTCCAACCACCCTTGGCGTCACTCTTCTGCAGCGGCGCGGTGAACGTCTTGTCCAGTTTGCTCATCGTGAGCTCCTCTCTCCACAGCTGGGTAGAGGCTGCCGTCCGGATTTCGACACTATTCTGAAAACCGTGCAGATCACGATCCGCCGGGCCGGGCGGGACGACGTACCGGCGGTTCTGAGTCTCCTGGACGGGGCGACCGCGTGGCTGGTCGCCCGTGGGCGGACCGGGCAGTGGGGTACGGCGCCGCACTCGACCAGCCCGGCCCGGATCGCCCAGGTGAGCGGCTTCGCGGACGACGGCGAGTTGTGGGTCGCCCAGCGGGACGGCCGGGTGGTCGGGGCGCTCGCGGTCGGGGCGGCGATGGACTACGTACCACCCGCGACCGAGCCCGAGTTGTACGTACGGCTGCTCGTCACGGATCGCGCCTCCGCCGGGCAGAACCTCGGCGGTGCGCTGCTCGATCACGCCCGCGAGCTCGCCCGCGCGAACGGGGTCCGGCTGCTACGGGTGGACTGCTACGCGGGCGACGACCAGGCGCTCGTCCGGTACTACGAGCGCCAGGGGTTCACGCGGGACGCCGAGTTCGCCGTACCGCGGGTCAATGGGCCGGACTGGCCGGGTCAGGTGCTGTCCCAGCGGTTGTAGACCGGTGTACGGCGCCGTGGGAGTCGCTGCAGTGCTCCGTACGACCCGCGGTCGCGTGGTCGACCTGGAGCGTGGAGTGCGTCAGGTGGTGGCGCTCAGCAAGCACTTCCTCGATCCGGATCCGGATCTGGTGGCAGTCCAGCCCTTGCGCGACCAGGACGTGCGCGGACGCGGCCGGCTCGCCGGACGTGATCTCCCAGACGTGCAGGTCGTGGACCTCGACGACGCCGTCCACCGCGCACAGCTCGGCGCCGAGGGCCTGCGGGTCGATCGCGGCCGGGGCCGCCTCCAGGAAGATCCGGCCGGAGTCGCGGACCAGGCCGATGCCGGCCTTCAGCATCAGTACGGCGACCACGAACGCGGCGATCGCGTCCGCCCGAGCGAAGCCGGTGAGCAGCACGATCAGGCCCGCGATCGCGGTGGCGACGAACGCGAACAGGTCGTTGAGGATGTGCTGGAACGCGCCCTCGACGTTCAGGCTGGAGCGGTTCGCCTTGCTGATCAGCCAGGTGGCGAGCAGGTTCACCACGATGCCGGCCAGGCCGGTGATCAGCACCAGCGCGCCTTGGACCTCGGGCGGGTGGATCAGGCGGTTGATCGCCTCGTACACGAAGAACGCGGCAAGCAGCAGGAGCGTGATGCCGTTCGCCTGCGCGGAAAGGATCTCGACGCGTTTGAAGCCGTAGGTGAAGCCGCCGCGCGGTGGTTTCGCGGCGAGCCGGATCGCGAGCAGCGCGAGGCCGATCGCGATCGCGTCGGTGAGCATGTGGGCGGCGTCGGTGACCAGGGCCAGCGAGCCGGCCGCGAGTCCGACGACCACCTCGGCGACCATGAAGCCGAGGATCAGCGCGAGGGCGCCGCTGAGCAGCTTGCGGTCGGCGGCCGCGTTGACGGCATGCCCATGCCCGTGGCCGGCACTCATGCGTCGGACCTTTCAGGGTGACCATCCTTTTCGGGATGACCATCCTTTTCGGGATGGATGGCATCGGTGTGCTCCGTGTGCGCGACGGCGAGATCCAGCAGCATCCGCACGTGCGCGTCGTCGAGCCGGTAGAAGGCGTTCCGCCCGTCCCGCCGTACGGCGACCACGCGGTGCGCGCGCAGCAGCCGGAGCGCGTGCGAGGTCGCGGACTCGCTGAGCCCGGTGATCGCGGCCAGATCGCAGACGCACAGCTCCCCGTCGAGCAACGCCACCAGCAGCTTCAGCCGCCGCGGATCCCCGAGCAGCCCGAACACGTCCGCGGTGTCGACGATGTCCTGCTCCCCCGGCATCCTGGCATCGACACTCGCCACCCGCTCCGGATCCACCAGCCGAACGTTGCAAGCGTCGTGCACATCTGCAGAACTCTTCATATGTTCACGGTAAAGCATCACCCCGCGAACCGCCAGCAGCACGGTGCGTCAGGTGAGGCCGAGGCGGTAGGCATAGGCGACGGCCTGGGCTCGGTCGCGGAGGTTGGCCTTGGCGAACAGGTGGTTGATGTGGGTCTTGACGGTGGCCTCGCTGACCACCAGGTGGCGGGCGATCTCGGTGTTGGACAGGCCTTCGGCGATCAGGCGGAGTACTTCGAGTTCTCGCGGCGTGAGGCCGGAGTCCGTGGGGGCCTTCGGGGCCGGGCCTTCGATCAGGAGGCGCTGGACGTCGGCGTCGAGGATGGACTGGCCGTTGGCGGCTGCCTCCAGGGCGCGTCCGATCGACTCGGCGTCGGCGTCCTTCGTGAGGAACCCCCGGGCACCGGCGCGCAACGCGGACAGG
>NZ_DASRVN010000728.1:0-3674 GCF_035655035.1 Kribbella sp.
GACACCGGACGAGAAAGCGTTTGACGGCTGGCTCGAACGGCTCGACCACGGCGTCGCCGACGAGCCCACGCCGTACGACGTCACGACCCAGCTCCCGTACCGGATCACCTCGGACGCGCTGCGGGCGATCGACGGCGCGGATCCGGACCGCCCCGGCCTGTTCTGGGTCTCGTACCCTGAGCCGCACAACCCGTACCAGGTCCCGCGGCCGTACTTCGACCTCGTCGCGCCGGAGGACGTCCCGGACCGCCTGACGGGGCCGGAGGCAACGAACATCAAGCAGGGCGCCTACGCCTGGCTGCGCAAACTCCAGGAGGACAAGCGACCGGGGTACGACGACAACTGGCGCCGCTACGCGGCCAACTATCTCGGCATGCTGCGCCTGCTCGACGACCAGATCAGCCGCCTGCACGAAGGCCTGGCGCAGCGGACCAGGCCACGGCTGACGATCGTGCTCGCGGATCACGGTGACTACGTCGGCGAGTACGGGCTGCAACGCAAGGGTGCCGGGCTGTCCGAGTTCCTGATGCGGATCCCGCTGATCGTGGCCGGCGATGGCATCGAGCCACAGCAACGCGACGAACCGGTCTCGATCGTCGACGTGCTGCCCACCATCTGCGAGGCCGTCGGCCAACCCATCCCCGAAGGCGTCCAGGGCCGCAGCCTGCTGCCACTCGCGCACGGCGCGCCCGCCCCGGAAAACGAATTCGGAAGCATCATCGCCGAGCACGGCTACGGCGGCCGCGCGTACGAGGTGACCGCCAGACCGCCGCTGCACTTCAGCTACGACGGCCCGACGTTCGACGAACTCAACACGGTCACGCAGTCCGGCGCCGCCCGGATGCTCCGCAGCGGCAACTGGAAGCTCATCGTCCACGCGGAGCTGGAGGGCGAGCTCTACGACCTGGACGAGGACCCGGCCGAGCTCGTCAACCTCTTCGACGACGACCGGCACCTGGCTGTCCGCGCCCGCCTGCTGCACCAGCTCACCCGCTGGCAGGCGCGGCTGACCGACGACCTCCCGAACGGCAACTACACCCCGCTCCGCCTGCCCCACAACTGGCGTTGGGCTCCCCAAGGAGAAACACCATGACTCTACTGATGCCGCGACTCCGTCGCGGCGGGTCATGGGGCTGTTGCTCCCAGCCTTCCCTCGTCGTTCCAGTCGCTTCGCTCCCTCCACTCCTCAGTCCAGGCCGGGAGGCCCCATGACCACGTTCAGCCGCCGTACCCTCCTCGGGCTCGGCGCCGCGACCGCCGCGGCGATCACGATTCCCGGCTGCTCCGGAAAGTCCGGCCCGATGCGGGTTTCCTGGTACGGCCCCGACCCGGTCACGAAGGCGCTCAACAAGGCGCTGGACGCCTGGAAGTCGAGCGGCGGTGCGGAGTACACCGCGGAGAGCGCCCCGTTCGACGACTACTGGGACAAGCTGGCCACGCAGACCTCCGGCGGCAACGCCCCCGACGTACTGCGGATGTCGATGAGCTACTTCAGTGACTACGCGGGCCGAGGCGCGCTGAAGGACCTGAGCTCGTCCGGTATCGACACCTCCGGCCTGGACAAGGACGTCGCGGACAGCGGCCTGACCGACGGCAAGAACTACGGCATCGGGCAGAGCTCGATCAGCTACGCGATGTACGTCGACGAGGCGGCCGTGAAGAAGGCCGGCGGGACCGTGCCGGCGCAGGGCTGGACGTGGGACAAGTTCGCCGAGTTCGCCCGCGGCTACAGCGGATCGGTCCAGGGGTCGTACGGCTCGCCCGACCAAGCCGGTGGCCTCCAGCTGTTCGAGGTGTACGCCCGGCAGCACGGCACGGAGCTGTTCTCCGACGACGGCGGAAAGCTTGCCACCAGCAAGGAAACCGTCCAGGAATGGTTCCAGTACTGGGCGGACCTGCGGAAGGCGAAGGCCGTGCCGACTCAGAACGTCAGCGCCGAGACGACCGCGATCGAGAAGTCGCTGGTTGCCAAGGGCAAGGCTCCGGTGCAGTTCGGCTGGGTCCAGCAGGTCACGTTCTACCAGCCGGTGGTGAAGAATCCGTTGTCGGTACTCCCGGTGCCGCAGGGCACGGCCGGTGACCTGAAGGGCCAGTTCGTCAAGGGCCTCGACCTGTGGTCGATCTCGTCCGCGAGCAAGCATGCTGAGGACGCTGCCAAGCTGATCGGGTTCCTGCTGAACGACGAGAAGGCGATCAAGGCGATCGGCATCCTGCTCGGCGTACCGCCGTCGAAGAAGGCGCGCGACCTGGTCGCCGCCGATGCCGGCTCCGCCGGTGCGCGGGCGATCAAGTACGTCGAGGACATCAAGGACCAGGTCGGGCCGTCGCCGAAGCCGTGGCCGAAGGGGTACGGCGAACTGCTCACCGGGTTCAGCCGGATCGCGGAGAACATCGGTTTCGGGAAGAGCGATCCGGCGAAGGGCGCGCAGGAGTTCGTCGACCTGGCCGGGAAGACCCTGGGCCAGTGATCGGTCGACTCCGGCAGAGTGTTCCGGCGTACCTGTTCCTGCTGCCCTGGCTGATCGGCATCGTTGGGCTGACCATCGGCCCGATGCTGCTGTCGCTGTACTACTCGTTCACCGACTATGCGCTGCTCAACACTCCGGCGTGGACGGGCCTGCACAACTACACCGCCCTCTTCCACGACGACCGGTACCTGCAGTCGCTGAAGGTCACGTTCATCTACGTCGGCGTGTCGGTCCCGCTCGAGATGGCGTTCGCGCTCACGGTCGCCGTACTGCTCAACCGCGGGCTCAAGGGGCTCGCCGTCTACCGCGCGCTGTACTACGTGCCGAGTCTGCTCGGCGGGAGTGTCGCGATCGCTCTGCTGTGGCAGCAGATCTTCGGCAGCGACGGCCTGCTCAACGACATCCTCGGCCTGTTCGGGATCCACGGCCGCGGCTGGATCTCCGAGCCCGGTACGGCGTTGTGGACGCTGATCGTGCTCCGGGTCTGGCAGTTCGGCGCGCCGATGGTGATCTTCCTGGCCGGGCTGCGGCAGATTCCGGACGAGGTACTCGAGGCGGCCGAGGTGGACGGTGCGGGCCGGTGGCAGCGATTCTGGCGGGTCACGCTGCCGTTGCTCTCACCGGTGGTGTTCTTCAACCTGGTGCTGCAGATCATCGGCGCGTTCCAGGCGTTCACACCGGCGTTCGTGATCAGCGGCGGCAAGGGCGGTCCGTCCGACTCGACGCTGTTCTACACGCTGTACCTGTACCAGCAGGCGTTCGGGAACTTCAAGATGGGGTACGCCGCCGCGATGGCCTGGGTGCTGCTGCTGATCATCGCGGTCTTCACCGGGCTGAACTTCGTCCTCGGCCGCACCTGGGTGTTCTACGGAGACGAAGGGGTACGCCGATGAAGCGCGTGCTGGCCCACGCCGGCCTGACCGCCGGCGCGCTGATCATGCTCTACCCGCTGCTCTGGATGGTCAGCGCCTCGCTGCGCAAGAACACCGAGATCTTCAGCCATCCGGGCCTGATCCCGGAGCACCCGACGCTCGGCAACTACGCGCTCGGCTGGTCATCGACCGGGACCAGCTTCGGCGTGTATCTCCTGAACTCGCTGATCATCTGCGCGGCGGTGGTGATCGGCAACCTGATCACCTGCTCGCTGACCGCCTACGCGTTCGCGCGGATGACGTTCGTCGGCCGGAAAACGTTGTTCGGGCTGAT
>NZ_DASRVN010000729.1:0-17288 GCF_035655035.1 Kribbella sp.
ACCAACCCCCACGACTCGACAACCCGAACCACTCCCCACCACCTGGGGCGACGTCGAGTCGTGGATCGAGGTCCCGAATCCGAGCCAACCTGCACGACTCGACAGCGCGAGCTGCCGCCCGCCACCTGGGGTGAGGGTCGGTACGGGCGGGTCCTTCATCGGCCGAGCCAGCCTGAGCGCGCGCGGTCAGCTCAGTTTCGGAGAGTTTGTAACGCCGAGCGGGCTCTCAGCGATTTAGGACCAGACCGTATGTGGTCTTTCCCGCCCTGTCGAGGCCCTTGGGGGTTTGTGGTGTTCAGTAAGCGTTTGCTGCGGCTGGTGGTGCCCGCGGCGATGATCGCGGGTGGCGTGGTCGTCGTCACCGGGTCGAGCGGTTCGGCGGCCGAGCCGCGCCTGTACCGGCCGCCGTTCGCGGCGGGGAAGCAGAAGGCGGAGTACGACGCGCACTCCGTGATGGTGAAGTTCAAGCCGAAGGCGACGGCCGCGAACCGCCGGGCCGCGGTCTCGCGGTACGGCGCGAAGACCGACGACTCGGTGTCCTCGAACGCCGTGGAACTGACCAGCGACCTGCCGGCGCCGGAGCTGCTGAAGAAGGTCAAGGCCGACCCGACCGTCGAGCTGGCCTCGCTGAACTACAAGCGCCACATCTCGGCCGTCCCGAACGACGAGTACTACGCGTCCGACCAGAAGGCGTACCTGAACACGGTCCGCGTCCCGCAGGCGTGGGACCTGTCGAAGTCGACCGGCAGCCAGATCGTCGCGGTCCTCGACACCGGCGTGGACGCCGGCCACCCGGACCTCGTCGGCCACCTGGTCCCCGGCTACAACGCCGTCTCCAGCACCCGGCCGAACCCGGTCGACGACCACGGCCACGGCACCATGACGCTCGGCATCATCGCCGCCGCCGCGAACAACGCCATCGGCGTCGCGGGCGTCGGCTGGAACGTGAAGGCGATGCCGGTCAAGGTCCTCGACTCCACCGGCTCCGGGTACGACGCCACCATCGCCAAGGGCATCGACTGGGCGGCCGCGCACGGCGCCAAGGTGATCAACATGTCCCTCGGCGGCCCCGATGACAACCCGGTCCTGCACGACGCGGTCGCCCGCGCGTACGCCAACGGCGTGACGATCGTCGCGGCCGCCGGCAACGACGGGGACGGCACCGTGCAGTACCCGGCCTCCTACCCCGAGGTGATCTCGGTGGCCGCGACCGACGCGAGCGGCACCCTCACCGACTTCAGCTCGTACGGCGACTGGGTGGACGTCGCCGCGCCGGGCGTGGACATCCTGTCCACCGGTTCGCGGGCGCTGACGCCGCCCGGGTACGAGCCGTACTGGTACTGCACCGGCACGTCCTGCTCCGCGCCGATCGTCGCGGGCATCGCGGCGCTGGTGAAGAACAAGTGGCCGGCGTTCACCCCCGCCCAGGTCGCGCAGCGGGTCGAGAACCTCGCCCGCGACGCCGGCCCGCGCGGCATCGACCCGTACTACGGCCACGGCATCGTCGACGCGTACGCCGCCCTCGGCGGCAAGTGGGCGCCCGACTTCCCGGTCGCCGCCCCCGACGGCAACGACCAGCCGGCCCGCGCCACCCCGATCTCGCTCGGAACGGTCAGCGGCACGATCAACACCGAAGGCGAGACCGACTGGTACAAGGTGTCCTCGGACGCGGCCCGCAACCTCACGTTCAGCGTGACCGGCCCCGAGTTCAACGAGGACAAGTACCTGACGAACATCGGTCCGCGGCTCCTCGTCGTCGACTCCAACCTCACCGCGGTCGCTGGTGACGTGAAGGCCTACCCGGACTTCGACCCGAAAACCGGGCTTCCGATCTGGGGGCCGCTCACGGTGAGCGTCGGCGCCGCCGTCCAAGCAGGTGACACGTACATTGCCGTCCGCAACGACAACGGTTCGCGCGACACCCGGCCGTACACGCTGACCGTCAGCGAAGCCACGGGCCGTTCCTCCGGCGTGCAGTACACCTACCCGGTCCGGGACGTGAGCCCGGCCGATCTCGGTGTCGGTGCACCGCTGACCAGCACACCGACCGTCACCTTCGCCGCTGACATGGATCCGGCCCTGATCACCTCGGACACGGTGTTCCTGCAGAACGGGAAGACCGGCGCCGTGGTGCCGGGCACGGTCGCGTACGACGCCACCACCCGGAGGGCGACCATCACGCCGAACGCGCCGCTCGTCGAGGCCACGCCGTACCGGATCACGGTCACGCTCGGGGCGTTCGCCGCCAACACGCGGGACTCCGGGTGGAGCAGCGTGTTCTCGACGGTTGACCTGACTCCGCAGAAGCTGACCACGTTCACCGGCAGCGGCGCCTACCTGGCGGCCAACCTGGCGTGGACGATTCCGCCGACGCCGGACCTCGACCAGGTGATCGTACGGCGGAACGTCGGGAGCAAGGCGCCGACGCCGACGACCGGGACCCTGGTGTATGCGGGCACGGGTACCTCGGTGAAGAACACCGGGCTCGCGCAGAACACGACGTACACGTACGGCGCCTGGGTGCTCGACCGGACCGGGCACTACAGCCCGATCGCGGTGAAGCAGCTGCTCGGGATGAAGTCCGGGATCGCGACCACGTCGACGCTGGTCAACTACGGCGGCTCGATCACGATCAAGGGCAGCACCCTGCGGATCGACAACAAGGCGTACGCCGGGCTGCCGGTGAACGTGTACGTCCGTCCGAAGACGTCCTCGAAGTTCACGCTGCTCGCGGCGCTGAAGACGACCTCGACCGGAACGCTGGCCGTGGTCACCAAGCCGGCCGTGTCGTCGGTCTACATGCTGACGTTCCCCGGCAACGCCGACCTGATGGGCACCCGGACCGCCGACATCACCGTCCAGGTGGCGCCGACGATCTCCGCGGTGCTCTCCCCGACCGCGATCAAGCTCGGCAAGAGCACCGCGATCAGCGGCTACGTCGCCCCGGCCCACGCGGGCAAGCCGGTCTACCTCCAGCAGTACGGCAACAAGGTCTGGAAGTCGATCGCCTCGGTGAAACTCAGCACCTCCGGCAAGTACGCGTTCGGCATCAGGCCGGCCACCCGCGGCAAGATCGCCTACCGCATCTGGTTCCCCGCCGACACCGACCACGCCACGGCCTACTCCGCAACCAAGATCGTCACCATCAGCTGACACCCCTGGCTGGGGAGGATCTTGCACCCGATCCGGGCAGAGATCCTCCCCAACCGGTGCTACTTCAGCTCGACGGTCCAAGGCCCGCTGCGGAGGACGGTCCAGTCCGCGGTCGGGGTGAGGGCCACGGAGTACTCCGTGTAGAGCTGGTAGATGCCGGGCGTGAGTGGGGCCTGGGTGGTCCCGCAGTGCTGGAGCGGGACCGGAATGCCGAGCGTCTCACTGGCGCCGGCAGCCAGTTTCAGGTGGATCGCGTTGGCGGCGATTGCCCCGGTCGTTCCGACCACAGTGCCGTTCTTGACGACGATCACTCGCACAGCACTCGCGGTGGAACCCTCGACGGCGTTCCTGGAGTGGTTGGTCAGTACGCCGGTCACCCGGCCGTACGCGCCTTCGCCAGTGATCGGTTGCTCGGCGATGGTCACCCCGAGCGGCGCCTCCGCCGGGTGCTGACCGGTGAGAGCCGCACCGCAGGCCGTCGGGAACGGCACCGGGGCCGTCGCCGGCGTCGCGACCGGGGCGTCGCCGGGGCGGGGTGCCCAGACGACTACGGACACCACCGCGGCTGTGGTCACTGCGACGCCGGCGGCTGCGAGCCGGGCGGTCCGCGTACGACGCCGGCGGACGCGCCGTACGACCGAGTCCTCGGCAAGGTCGACCGTCTCGCTCGCCTCAGCGGCTGCGGTACGTAGTAGCTCCCGTAGATCCTTCGAGGTCATCGCACTGTCTCCTCACTCGTGCCGAGCAGCCCGGCGAGTTTCGCTTTCGCGTCGGACAGGTGGCGCTTCACGGTTCCTTCGGCGCACCCGAGTTGGTCGGCGATCTCGGGGACGGTGAGGTCCTCGTAGTACCGCAGGACGACACATGCCCGCTGTTTCGGTGCCAGCGTGCCGAGTGCACGCCGTACTTCGTCCGCGACGGCGAACCTGTCGTCTTCGTGCACCGGCGGGTCGACGAGCAGATGCCGGGTCGCGTTCCACCGCAGCAAACGCCGGTGCCCGTCGACGTACTGGTTGAGCATCGAGCGCCGGACGTACCCCTCGAGCTGGTCGACGTCTCCACCCCTCCGCAACCGCCCCAGCACCCGGACCAGCGCGTCCTGCACCAGGTCGCTCGCCGTGGTCGCGTCGCCGGTCAGCAGGTACGCGTACGCGCGCAACGCGGCACCCCGCGCCACCAGCAACTCCCGCAGGTCCTGCTCCCAGCCGGCCATCGCCACCACCCCTTCTCCACACCCAGGACGATCGGCAGGGCCGAAACGTTGAGTCGGCGTTCCTGTACTTGTTAGTACAGTGAGGGGGTGGAGACGGTGGAGCGGTTGGTTCGGGCGGCTCAGGAGTTGTTGTGGGAGCGGGGGTACGTCGGGACCTCGCCGAAGGCCATCCAGCGTGCCGCGGAGGCCGGGCAGGGCAGCATGTACCACCACTTCACGGGCAAGGCGGAGCTGGCGAAGGCCGCGATCGAGAGGTCGGGGGCCGAGCTGAGGGCCGCGGCCGACGAGCAGCTCGGTGACGGCGGTACGGCGACTGCCCGGATCAGGGACTACCTCGGGCGGGAGCGCGAGGTGCTCCGCGGCTGCCGGGTCGGCAGGCTGACGGCGGACCCGGACGTGATGGCGGATCCGGGGCTGCGGGCACCGGTCGCGGAGACGTTCGAGTGGTTACGCGGGCGACTGGCCGAAGTGGTTGCTGAGGGCAAGCGTGACGGTGAGTACCCGGAGTCGCTCGATCCGGAGCGGACCGCGGCGACGATCGCGGCCGTACTGCAGGGTGGTTATGTGCTCGCCCGCGCGGCCGGCTCGCGCGAACCGTTCGACCTTGCCGTCAAGGGATTGATCGATCTACTGGAGGCGATATGAAGATCGGTGCGGTGTTTCCGCAGCTCGAGATCGGGGCGGATCCGGCGGTGGTCCGCGAGTGGACGACGACGGTGGAGGCGGCCGGGTACAGCCACGTGCTCGCGTACGACCACGTGCTCGGCGCGGACCCGGCGAACCGGCCGGGCTGGACCGGGTACACCGACAAGTCCTTGTTCCATGAGGTTTTCGTGCTGTTCGGCTACATGGCCGCGATCACGACGACGCTCGAGCTGGTGACCGGCGTACTCGTCCTCCCGCAACGGCAGACCGCGCTGGTCGCGAAGCAGGCCGCCGAGGTCGACGTACTGAGCGGCGGCCGGCTGCGGCTCGGTGTCGGCATCGGGTGGAACCAGGTCGAGTACGACGCGCTCGGCGTACCGTTCGAGAAGCGCGGCGCCCGGCTGAGCGAGCAGGTGGAGCTGTTGCGGAAGCTGTGGGCCGAGCCGGTGATCTCGTACGACGGGAAGTTCGATCACGTCGACGAAGCCGGCCTGAATCCGCTGCCCGGACGGCAGATCCCGGTGTGGTTCGGTGGCGGGGCGGATGCCGTACTGCGCCGTACCGGGCGGATCGGCGACGGCTGGATGCCGCAGTCCGAGCCGGACGAGCATGCGCGCGAGCAGATCGCGACGATCCGGCGCGCGGCCGAAGAGGCCGGCCGGGATCCGGAGTCGATCGGCATCGAGGCGCGGCTGTCGCTGAACGCCGTACCCGAGCAGGATTGGCGCGCGTACGTCGACCGGTGGCGCGAGCTCGGCGCCACCCATCTCTGCGTCAACACGATGAACCTGGGCCTGACCGGGCCGCGAGAGCACGCCCGCGTACTGCGGGACGTCCTACCGCGGTTGACCTAGGACGCGATCGAGGAGTCGGTCGAGCAGCCGTAGGGCGTGGAGTACCTCGAGTTGGTCGAGCAGCATCTCCGCCTGCAGGCCGAACGCGAACGCGATCAGCAGTTCGGCGTCCGCAAACGCGTCGTCGGAGCGGGTCGACGGGTCCGCTTCCAGGATCGAGGCGAGCAGTGACTCCAGGGCGGGGTCCGCGGTGCGCGCCACCTCCTGCAACTGTGGATCGGTGAGGAACCGGACGAAGTACGCCGACTGGACGACGTACCGCCGGCGCCGGTCCTCGTCGAGTGGCAGCAGTTCCATCAGTACGGCGCGAGCCAGTTCGCGGGCGGGTATGTCGTTGCCGAGGGCCTCGATGCGTTGCTGGGCGGCCGCTTCGGCCTCTTCGTTGAGGATCTCCAGGGCGGCCAGCAGGAGGGCCGTGCGGTTGCCGAAGTAGTACTGCACCAGGCGCATCGAGACACCGGCTTCGTCGGCGACCTGCCGCAGCGTGACGGCCTCCAGCCCCTCCCGCGCGGCCAGCTGCCACACCGCCTCGGCGATCTGGCGCCGCCGGCGTGCCTTGTTCTCGTCGCTTGCCACCGCACTCCTCACATTTGATGCGATCGTACCAAGACGTGTTATGGTGCGATCGCATCAAAATCTCGGAGGGGAGTACCTCATGTGGACCGGCGTACTGGTGGCTGCGATGGTCGTGCTCGCGATCGGCGGGCAGGGCGCCATCCGCCTGCTGATCGACCACGACAACCGCGGCCTGATGAACTGGGTGCCCGGCGGCTTCACCGGCGCACTGCTCGCCGACCTCGCCCTGGTCGCAATCGGCCTGGCCGCCGGCGCCGTGGCCGGCGCCCGCCGCCGCGAAGAACCCTCCGAATGAACCTCCACCAAGCAACCGCTACCGCGGCAGCCGTCATCAGCGTGAAGGTTGTGGGCTAGTGGCGGTTGGCGGTTGAGCCTCGGATGGCCAGGGGGCAGGGGAGGGTGACCGTTTGGGTTGGGCGGTCCGGGTCGGTGATGCGGTCGCGGAGGAGCTGGATGCCGGTTTCGACGATCCCGTGGACGGGCTGTTCGACCGTGGTCAGGTCGAATGCTTCCCAGGCGGCCATCTCGGTGTTGTCGAAGCCGACCACCCAGACGTCGTCGGGGACGCGGGCGCCGGAGGCCCTGGCACCGTCCAGGACGCCGAACGCGAGCAGGTCCGTGACGGTGTAGATCGCCGTCGGCGGCTTCTTCCGGGAGAGCAGCTTGATCGCGGCCGCGTGTCCGGCGGAGTGCGGGACGTCCACCGAGACCACGTTGCCGGGCTTGATCTTCACGCCGGCGTCGGCGAGCGCCGCCCGGAAGCCGAGGTCGCGGTCGCGGGACGTGTTCCCGGTGTGGGTCAGCGTCACCAGGCCGATGTCCGTGTGGCCGTGGTCGACCAGGTACCGGCCGGCGTCGTACGCGCCCTGGTAGTTGTCGCCGACGACCTGGTCGCAGTCCAGCCCGTCGATCCCGCGGTGCAGCAGTACGGTCGGCGTCCCGGAGGCGAGCGCCATCGTGTGCATCTTCGAGTCGTACGTCGCGGACGTGAGCAGGAAGCCGTCGACGAGCCGTTGCTGCAGCACCTCGGCGACCGCCTCTTCCGGGTCGTGCTCGATGTTCCACAGGATCATGTGCTGGCCCATCGAGCTCAGCACCCGGCCGATCTCGTCCAGCAGCTCGGCGTGGAACGGGCTGGTCACCCGGGTCATGAACACGCCGATGGTGTCGGTCCGCCCGGTCTTCATCGCCCGGGCCAGCGCGTTCGGCGTGTAGTTCGCGTCCTTCAGCACCTGCAGGACCCGTGCCCGGGTCTCGGCGTTCACCTTCGGGTTGTTGGTCAGCACTCGCGACACGGTCGCCTGCGACACCCCGGCCAGGCGTGCCAGATCGCGGCTCGTCGGTGGTCGTGACATCGTCCGCCTCCCCTCGTCCTCGGATTCCAGGATGTGAACCCTACTCAAGAGTGTCCGCCTGAGCCGTTGACCGCGCCGAACGAGCTGTGTATACGTATTCAATGTCTGAGTGTATACGTATTCATCCCTCTGTGGATGGGAGATTCCGGTGCAGACACATATCCCCTCTCTGGACCGCCGCAGGTTCCTCGCCGGACTAGGGGGAGTCACGGCGGGACTCACGGCCGCCGGGCTTCTGGCCGGCTGTGGTGGCAACGGCAACGCGAGCGGTGGCAGCAAGAACAGCCTGACTTTCCTGAACTGGGAGCAGGTGAAGGGCAACCCGCTGGAGCAGGCGATCCAGGCGTTCGAGAAGCAGTCCGGGACGCACGTGACGATCCAGCCCGCGGTCACCCAGGAGTACGACACCAAGATGCGCACCCTGATCGCCGGCGGCAGCCCGCCGGACGTGATGCGGATCAACGACGACTTCGTCCGCGGCTTCTCCGAGCAGGGAGCGCTGCTCGACCTGCAGCCGTACATCGACAAGGACAAGCTCGACACGTCCCAGTTCGCCAAGGAGACGTTCGACTTCCCGAAGCAGCCGGACGGCTCGCACACCGCGTGGGTGCTCGGGTACGAGCCGCGGCTGATCTTCTACAACGTCGACCTGTTCAAAGCTGCCGGCGTACCGCTGCCGCCGACCACCTGGTCTTCGGAGGGCTGGACGTGGTCCGACTTCGAGGCGAAAGCGAAGAAGCTGACCAACCCGGCGAAGCAGCAGTACGGCGCGCTCGTCTACCTGGACACCGGTTACGAGCAGACGTTCACGGTGAACCACGGCAGCCAGACGGGCATCTTCTCCAAGGACGGCACCCAGTTCACGCTGTCCGACCAGAAGGAGTCCGAGGCGCTGCAGTGGGCGACGGACCTGACCTGCAAGGACAAGGTGCAGCCGCCGTGGTCCGCGCTGCAGCAGAACAACGTGCAGAACCAGATGTTCGCGCAGGGCAAGATCGCGATGATGTTCGCGACCTTCGGCACCGTGCCGTACCTGCGGCAGACGATCAAGGACTTCACCTGGGACGTCGCTCCACCGCCTGGTGACGTGGAGCAGAAGACCGAGTCGAGTGTGATCGTGTTCTGCATCCCGAAAAAGGCGAAGAACCCGGACGCGGCCTGGAACCTGCTGAAGTACCTGGCCAGTGAGGACGGCGGCAAGATCCTGCTCCAGGGCGGCGCCTTCACGCCGATCAACCTGAAGGCCGCGGCCGCCCTGGCCCCGAACGGGAAGGCGCCCGCGCACATCGGTCTGTTCGCCGAGGCGGCCAAGCACCTGACCGCGACCAACCAGACCAAGAACACGATCGGCGCCCGCGAGCTGTACCGGCCCGCGCTGGACACGGCCTACAACTGCGAGAAACCGGTCGCCGACGTTCTCCAAGGCGTCAAATCACAGGTGGAGAACGCCTTGAAGGGTTGATGTCGATGGCAACCATCACGATGACGCGCGACACTTCTGGCGCCGTCAACACCGCCGACGTACGCCGGGCCCGCCGCAGGCAGAACCTCACCGGCTGGCTGTTCATCAGCCCGATCGTGGTCGGGGTGGTGGCGTTCCAGTTCTTCCCGATCCTGGTCTCGGTCGGCGCCTCGCTGACTGACTGGAACGGTATCTCGGCACCGAGGTTCGTCGGGCTGAAGAACTTCACCGAGATGTTCTCCGACGACCCGTTGTTCCTGCAGACGTTCAAGAACACGGTCTACTTCACGCTCGCGAGCATTCCGCTGACGATCGGCATCGGCCTGGTGCTGGCGATGCTGTGTGCCCGGCCGATCCGTGGCGTCGCGTTCTTCCGGACCGCGTACTTCGCGCCGTACGTCACGAACGTGGTGGCGATCGGGTTCGTCTGGTTCTGGTTCTTCCAGCCGGACAACGGCGTGATCAACGGGTTGCTCGGGCAGCTCGGGATCCACGGCCCGCAATGGCTGTCGAGCTCGAGCTGGGCGATGCCGGCGGTGATCATGGTCAGTGTCTGGCAGGGCATCGGCTACCCGATGATCATCCTGCTCGCGGGGCTGCAAGGATTGCCGAACGAGTTCTACGAGTCGGCGAAGATCGACGGTGCGGGCAACTGGCAACGGTTCCGGTTCATCACGTTGCCGCTGCTCACCCCGCACTTCCTGTTCCTGCTGATCACGCAGTTCATCTCGTCGTTCCAGGTGTTCGGCCTGATCTACGTGATGACCAAGGGCGGACCCGGCCACGCCACCAGCGTCTACATCTACAACATCTATCAGAACGCGTTCAGCTACGGGAAGGTCGGCTACGCCTCGGCGATGGCGTGGATCCTGTTCGTGGTGATCGCGGCCGTCACCTTCCTGCAGTGGAAGCTGCAGAAGAGGTGGGTGTTCTATTCATGAGAATCGTCGGAAAGACTTCGCAGTACGTCGTGATGTCGTTGTTCGCGGTGGCCTTCCTGGCGCCGCTGGTCTGGATGATCAGCGCATCGCTGCGACCCGAGGCGAAGGTGCTCAGTTCGCCGCCGAAATTCCTGCCCACGGACACTCAGTGGAGCAACTACGGCGACGTGTTCCAGCTGATCCCGGTGTTCCTGTGGAACAGCGTGAAACTCGCCGGGCTGAACGTGATCGGCATTCTGATCGTCGCCTCGATGGCCGGCTACGCCTTTGCCCGGTTGAAGTTCGCCGGCCGGGACATCGCGTTCATGGTGCTGCTCGCCACGTCGATCATCCCGGGCATCGCGTACCTGATCCCGCAGTACATCGTCTTCCAGCACATCGGCTGGGTGGACACGCAGTACCCGCTGTGGGTGCCGAAGGTGCTCACGCCGGTGTTCGCGACCTTCCTCATGCGGCAGTCGTTCCTGACCATTCCGGGCGAGCTCGAGGACGCCGGCAAGATCGACGGTGCGTCCACGTTCGGGATCTATTGGCGGATCATGCTGCCGCAGACCAAACCGGCGCTCGCCGCGATCGGGGTCTTCACCTTCCTCGAATCGTGGAACGACCTGTTCGGTCCGTTGATCTACATCACGTCCGAGAACCTGCAGACCCTGCCGGTGGCACTGGCCCAGTTCCAGGGCGAGTACTTCACCAAGATCAGTCTGCTGATGGCAGGCGCGACGATCTCCGTCGTACCGGTCATCGCTGTCTTCCTTTTCGCTCAGCGCTATTTCATCCAAGGCATCACGATGACAGGAATGAAGGGGTGAGCATCGTGCCCGATCGGGTCGTTGCCATGCAGATCGGAGCCATCTCGTTCGTCGACGAAGGCGTCGACCGGACGCTCGACATCCTGGCCGAACGCGGCGCGGTGAACGCGCTGTTCCTGGCCACGCCGACCTGGACCCGGGGGACCGGCGGCCGGCAGATCCCGGGGCACCCGATCCCGGACCACGGCGGCCAGGAATACGACCTCGGGTGGGTCGGCGGGAACTACGCCACGCCGCACCCGGAGTACTACGGAAACACGGTGCTCGGCGCGGCCGGAAACGCGCCGGAAAATCCGGAATTCGACTTGCTGGGCGACGTGATCCCGAAGGCGCGCGAGCGGGGTATGCAGTCGTTCGCGTGGATGGAGGAGAGCGGCGGCGCGCGCCAGCTGCGGACCTACCCGAACTTCGCGAAGGTACTCGAGGTGGACGCCTGGGGCCGGCCAGGGCGACGGCCGTGCTTCAACAACCCCGACTACCGGAACTGGCATCTCGGGTTCGTCGAGGACTACCTGCAGAGCTACGAGCTGGACGGTCTCGCCTGGTGCTCGGAGCGTCCCGGCCCGCTGAACATGCTGATGCAAGGCACGGTCGACGTTGCCGAGATCGGTTGCTTCTGCCCGCACTGCCGCGCGTTCGCCCGCGAGCGCGGGATCGACGTGAACCGGGCGATGCAGGGTTACCGCGAGCTCATCGACTGGAACCAGCGGATCGGCGCCGGTGAGCGGCCCGTGGACGGCGCGTTCGTGACGTTCTGGCGGATCCTGCTGAACTTCCCCGAAGTACTCGCGTGGCAGACGCTGTGGACCGAGAGCCAGCGGCAGCTGTACCGGGACATCTACGGCGTCACGAAAGCGATTTCCCCCGAGGTCCAGGTCGGCTGGCACGTCTACCACAACATCTCGTTCAGCCCGTTCTATCGCGCCGACCAGGACTACGCCGAGATGGCGAAGTTCTCGGACTTCATCAAGGTCGTGATCTACAACAACTGCGCCGGGCCGCGGTTCTTCACCTGGGTGAAGAGCATCTGCGGCGCACTGTTCGCCGACGCCGAGCCGGAGGACGTGTACCCGTTGATGATGAAGCTGCTGCAGCTCGACGAGGGCGACTACGAGAAGCTTCCGCAGAGCGGGTTCAGTGCGGAGTACGTACGGCGAGAGACCGCGCGCGCCGTCGCGGGCGTCGGCGGGCAGAGCAGGATCTACCCGGGCATCGACATCGACATCCCGGTCGGTGTCGCGAAGCAGCGCGGGCTGGAGTCGCCGCGGGACCTCGGGACCAAGATCAACTGGGACGACAACGAGGGCGAGCTGACCCGGTGCACGCGGGAGTCGGTACGGGACGCCACGCTGGCGGCATTCGCCGGCGGCGCCGAGGGCGTCGTACTGAGCCGGAAATACTCGGAAATGCTGCTGGACAACCTTTCCGGTGCCGGTGACGCGGTACGAGGAATCGCGTGAAGCCCTGGTATCGCAGGACCTTGCGCTGGGCACAGACGAACCTCACCGAGAAGGACCCGGCCCGGTACGACGCCGACTGGTGGCGCGCGCAGTGGCGGCGGACCAAGGTGCAGGGCGTGATCGTCAACGCCGGCGGGATCGTGGCGTACTACCCGAGCAAGTTCGAACTGCAGCACCGCGCGGAGTACCTCGGCGACCGTGACCTGTACGGCGAGATCGTCGACCTGGCGAAGCAGGACGGGCTCACGGTGCTGGCCCGGATGGACTCGAACCGGGCGCACCAGCCGCTGTACGACGCGCACCCGGACTGGTTCGCGATCGATGCCGACGGCAACCCCTACCGGGCCGGCGAGTTGTACGTCGCCTGCGTGACCGGCCCGTACTACCAGGAGTTCCTGACCGGGATCCTCGAGGAGATCATCGAGCGGACCGCGCCGGACGGGCTGACCGACAACAGCTGGAGCGGGCTCGGGCGGGACTCGATCTGCTACTGCCCGAACTGCCGGGACAGCTTCGGCCAGGACCTGCCGCGGGCGGTCGACTGGGCGGACTCGGCGTACAAGCAGTGGATCCGCTGGAGTTACCAGCGGCGGCTCGACGTGTGGGACCTGAACAACGCGGTGACCACCAAGGCGGGCGGGCCGGACTGTCTGTGGATCGGGATGAACGGTGGTGATGTCGTTGCCCAGAGCAAGCGGTTGCGGGACGACGTGGAGATCTGCGAGCGGGCCCGGATCTTCATGCTGGACTCGCAGTGGCGGCACGACGAGTCGGGGTTCCAGGCGAACGCGGATTCCGGGAAACGGCTACACGGGTTGCTGGGCTGGGACGCCCTGATTCCGGAGAGTACGGCGATGTACGACGCGGGGACGCCCACGTTCCGGCTCGGGAGCAAGCCGGAGCCGGAGGCGCGGCTGTGGGCGATCGAGGGGTGGGCCGGCGGCATCCAGCCGTGGTGGCATCACATCGGGTCGGTGCACGAGGACCGGCGGCAGTACGCGACGGCGCAGCCGCTGTTCGAGTGGCACGCGGCGCACGAGGAGTACCTGATCGATCGGGAGCCGGTCGCCACGGTCGGACTGCTGTGGAGCCAGCGCAGTGTGGACTTCCACGGGAAGGACGATCCGGTGGAAGTCAGCCAGCTGCCCTACCGGGGGTGGGTCGATGCGCTGGTCAGAGCGCGGATCCCGTACCTGCCAACTACTCGTGTAGATGAGCGGTTCGAGGTCCTGGTCGTGCCGAACGTGGGCGTGCTGACGGACGAGCAGCTCGACCAGCTGCAGGCCTACAAGGGCAGGCTTGTCGTGACTGGGGAATCGGGGCTCTACGACGAGTGGGGCGATCGCCGGGATCGTTGGGCGCTCGGTGAGCTGGTCGGCGTACGGCACCAGGGAAAGCGGTTCGGGGACGGCACGGTGACCGACTGGGAGAACTACGACTCGCACAGCTACCTGCGCATCGAGGACCGGTCCGTGTTCGACGGTGACACCGACGTGTTGCCGTTCGGTGGGCAGTTGGAGGTCGTCGAGGCCGAGAACCCGGCGCTGACCTGGATCCCGCCGTTCCCGATCTACCCGCCGGAGAAGTCCTGGATGGAGGAGCCGCGGACCGACGTACCGGCGCTGGTGCTCGGCGAGCGGACGGCGTACCTGGCGGCCGACCTCGACCGGTTGTACGCGAAGCACCATCATCCGGACCACGGCCGGCTGCTGGCGAATCTGGTACGCCACGACGGTATCCCGTTGCGTGTCGACGGCCCCGGCGTACTGGACTGCCAGCTGTACCGGCAGGGGGACCGGCACATCCTGCACCTGGTCAACCTCGACCAGGGCGGCGCCTGGCGTGGGCGTCTGGAGGAGTTCACGCCGGCCGGCCCGTTCGCGGTGTCGCTCAGGGTGAGCGCGTCCCGGGCACGGCTGCTCGTCTCACACCAGGAGGTGGACGTGCAGCAGCGGGACGGCTGGATTACGGTGTTGGTATACCGGATAACGGATCACGAAGTCGTAGTTCTGGATTAAGGAGCCCCTAGTGTCAGTCGACGTCACCGGCCCGCTGCACGAGCGGTACGACGAGATTCTCAGCGAGCGGGCGCTCAGCCTGATCGAGACGCTGCACCGGTCGTACGACGCCCGCCGGCGCGAGCTGCTCGGGAAGCGCGCGGAGCGGATCGCCGCGATCGCGGCCGGTACGGAGCTGGGGTTCCTCCCGGAAACACAGCAGATCCGCGACGACCCGCAGTGGCGGGTGGCGCCGCCGGCGCCGGGGATCGTCGACCGCCGGGTCGAGATCACCGGGCCGACCGACCGGAAGATGACGATCAACGCGCTGAACTCGGGCGCCAAGGTCTGGCTGGCCGACCAGGAGGACGCGAACACGCCGACCTGGGAGAACGTCGTCGGCGGCCAGCTGAACCTGCTGGACGCGATCACCCGGAAGATCGACTTCAGCACCGGCACCAAGAGCTACGCGCTGAAGCCGGACGACGAGCTCGCGACGATCGTCGTCCGGCCGCGCGGCTGGCACCTGCCGGAGAAGCACATCCTGGTCGACGGCGAGGAGACGTCCGGCTCGCTGGTGGACTTCGCGCTGTACTTCGCGGCCTGCGCGCAGCTGCAGCTCGACCGCGGCCAGGGCCCGTACTTCTACCTGCCGAAGATGGAGTCGCACCTCGAGGCGCGGCTGTGGAACGACGTGTTCGTCACCGCGCAGGAGGCGCTCGGGATCCCGCGCGGCACGATCCGGGCGACGGTACTGATCGAGACCTATCCGGCGGCGTTCGAGATGGAGGAGATCCTCTACGAGCTCCGCGAGCACTCGGCCGGCCTGAACGCGGGCCGCTGGGACTACATGTTCAGCGTGATCAAGACCCACCGCACCAGCGGTACGGCGTTCCAGCTGCCGGACCGCAACAGCGTGACGATGACCGTGCCGTTCATGCGCGCGTACACCGAGCTGCTGGTGCGGACCTGCCACAAGCGCGGCGCGCACGCGATCGGCGGCATGGCGGCGTTCATCCCGAGCAAGGACCCGGCGGTGAACGAGCAGGCCTTCGCGAAGGTGCAGGCCGACAAGACCCGCGAGGCCGGCGACGGCTTCGACGGCTCGTGGGTCGCGCACCCGGGGATGGTCGAGACCTGCCGGAAGGTCTTCGACTCGGTCCTCGGTGACCGCCCGAACCAGATCGACAAGCTCCGCGAGGACGTGACGGTGACCGCCGAGCAACTGCTCGACGTCGCGTCCACGCCCGGCGAGGTGACCGAGGCCGGCCTGCGGAACAACGTCAGCGTCGCGCTGCAGTACCTGGCCGTCTGGCTGGACGGCACCGGCGCGGTCGGCATCTTCAACCTGATGGAGGACGCGGCCACCGCCGAGATCTCGCGGTCCCAGATCTGGCAGTGGCGCCGCAACCAGGTCACGCTGGACACCGGCGACACCGTCAGTACCGAGCTGGTCGAGCGGATCGCCGACGAGGAGATCGCCAAGCTCGGCGACCCGGCCCGGTACACCGCCGCCCGCTCGCTGTTCCTGGAGGTCGCGCTGGCCGACGAGTACGTCGACTTCCTGACGCTGCCGGCGTACGAACGCTTCAGCTGACCCACCTTCGACGGTGTACACGCCTTCACCGCAGGAAGTCGCGGTCGCGTTCGGCCTGGGCGCACCCGACGGTGAGTTGGTCCATCACCGGCGCGGAGATACGGATGCCTGGCGGCTGGAGACCACGACCGGCAGTTACTTCGTGAAGGGGTACTTTCCGGCGACGGGCGGCCAGTTCAACGGCGCGGAGCTGACCGATCAGCTGGCGGTGGCGATCGAGTTCGAGCGGTTGGCGCTCGAGGCCGGGGTGGACATGCCGGAGCCGGTGCCGCCGATCGATCCGGTCCTTGGGTGGCTGGCCCGGATCGAAGACCGGCTGTTCCGGGTCCACCGCTGGGTCGAGCACGGGCCCGCCGCGGACGTCGCGGTGTGGCTCGGCCGGACGATGCTGCAGGTGCACCGGCTGCGGCCGATCGGCCGCAGCGCGTTGCCTCCGTGGTGGCGGGACGCGGTCCGCTCGCCTGCCACCTGGGAGGCCTGGTCGGCGAAGGCGGTCGGCCATCCTTGGGCGGCGCTCTACCGGGAGATCCTTTCGCAGCTGGTCGAAGCCGCGGAACGCGTCGCCTCGTTGTGCGAGGCGGTTCCCGACCTGGTGACGACGCACGGCGACTTCAAGCCGCACAACATCGTCAGCTCGGCGTCCGGTCCGGTCCTGGTGGACTGGGACAGCGTCCGCACCGACAGCGCGGCGCTGGAGGCGGCTCGGGTCGCCTACATCTTCGGCGCCGGCGATCGGGATCGGGTCGCGCGCATTCTAGCCGCGTACGGCGACTCCGGGGGCGAACTCGGTTGGGCAGGTCAGGACCTCTTCCTCAGCGTGGTCAGGAATCAGCTGCAGGTCCTCGGCGAGCATCTTCAGGTCGCCCTCGGCGAGACGCAGGCCGCCCGGTGGATGGGAGACCGGGCGGCGATCGAGATCGCCATCGGCAACAGCCTGCGGGAGCTGCCGGGGCGGATCGGCGAACTGCGCCGGCTCGCGTCCGGGATCGGTGCCGGTTAGCGCGGCGGGTCGACGTTCACGGTCGGGATCCCGCCGCCGGCCCGCGCGATGATCGCCAGCGACGGCTCGGCGCCCGGGTTGCAACGCCGGTACGTGCACGAAGTCGCCGGCCACCGCGTCCAGGTACTCGTCGGAGCCGTCGAACTCCAGCCGGAGGACCCCGGACACGATGTACAGGCTGCTCTCGTTCTTGTCGTGGTGGTGCCAGCCGGAGATGATGCCG
>NZ_DASRVN010000730.1:0-19562 GCF_035655035.1 Kribbella sp.
CGCACCTGAAGTCCCGCTTCGGCGTGCTCAGCGGTGGGCAGAAGCAGCGGCTGTTCATCGCGCTCGCGCTGATCGGCAACCCGCGCGTCGTGGTCCTCGACGAGCTGACCACCGGCCTCGATCCGCGGGCCCGCCGCGAGACCTGGGAGATCGTCGAGGACGTCCGCGCCCGCGGTGTCACGGTGCTGCTGGTCACGCACTTCATGGAGGAGGCGCAGCGGCTCTGCGACCGGATCGCGCTGATCGACAAGGGCCGGATCACCGCGCTCGACACCCCGCAGGGGCTGATCAGCCGGACCTCCGGCGCCACGGTCATCTCGTTCACGCCGTCCGGTCCGCTCGACGACGACGACCTGGCGACGCTGCCGGCGCTGGCCTCGATCGCGGACAAGGACGGACGGCTGACCCTCGGCGGATCCGACGAAACCGTGACCGCGCTGCTGTCGCTGCTCGCCCGCAAGCGGATCACCGCCCACCAGTTGCGCGTCACCGACGCCACCCTCGACGACGCTTTCCTCGACCTCACGGGAGCCACCCGATGACCACCGTCGCCACTGCCCCGCTCCGCCGTCCCTCGCCGCGGGCTGCCGTACTGCGGTCCGAAGCGCGGCTGTTCCTCCGCGAGCCGGGCATGCTGTTCTGGATCCTGGGGTTCCCGCCGGTCCTGCTGGTGATCCTCGGGTCGATCCCGAGCTTCCGCAAGGTCGACGGTGGCCTCGGTGTCCGGCTGATCGACGTGTACGTACCGGTGCTGGTCCTGGTCGCGCTGATCGTCACCGGCCTGCAGGCGATGCCGCCGTTGATCACCGGGTACCGCGAGCGCGGCATCCTGCGCCGGATGTCGACCACGCCGGTTCGGCCATCGACGCTGCTGACCGCGCAGATGGGGCTGTTCGGCGCCGCCGGGCTCGCTTCGGCGCTGCTGTGTATGGCGATCGGCCGGCTCGCGTTCGACGTACCGCTGCCGCGTCAGATCGCCGGGTACGTGCTGGCGCTGTTGCTCACGGCCGTCGCCGCGCTGGCGCTCGGTGCGCTCGTGTCGGCGCGGGCCCGGACCGCGCGGATCGCGACCGCGTTCGGGATGGCCGCGTTCTTCCCGAGCCTGTTCTCGGCCGGGCTGTGGGTGCCTGTGCAGGCGATGCCGCACACGTTGCGGCAGATCGTCGTACTGCTGCCGTTCGGTGCCGCGTCGCGAGCGCTCGACCAGGCGGCGAGCGGTCACTGGCCCGCGTGGTCGCACCTCGGCGTACTGGCGGCGTGGACGGTCGTGCTGACTGCGGCAGCGGCGCGCTGGTTCCGCTGGGAGTAGGTTCGTGCACACTGAGCAGGTGACGACGGCCGACAGCAGACTCGACCGGCGCCAGGCGGCGTTCCAGCGCTGGGCGCCGTACTTCCTGCTCGGTCTCGGCACGCTGCTGGCCGCTGCTTCGTCGGGCGTGCTGATGCCGTTCGACGACCAGCGGAAGGCGGCGCTCGCGCTGGTCGGGACCGCGCTGGTGATGCAGCTCTGGTGGAGCTGGAGCGGCCGGATCCACCGGGGCCCGAACGCGATGTCAGTGACGTACTACGTTGTGCGCTGGGCGATCGGGTTCGCGCTGACGATCCTGAACGGGTTCTTCGCGTTCTACGTGGTCGCGGGATACTACGACGCCGACGAGCTGATCCCGGGCCGGAAGCGGCGCCGACTGGCGCTGTTCGCGTGCACGATCCCGGTGGCCGGCGCGCAGACCGGCGGGTTCCCGCTGCACGGCGCCGGCTGGCCGGTGTTCGCCGGCCTCGTGGTCGCGAACAACGTGCTGCTCACGGTCGTGAAGCACTTCGCCGACCAGCAGGAGGCGCGGTCGCAGGCCCGCGCCGACACGATCACCGAGCTCCAGCAGGCCCACGCGGAGAACGCCGCGCTGCAGGCCCAGCTCCTCGTCCAGGCCCGCGAGGCCGGTATCGCGGACGAGCGCCGCCGGCTGGCCGCGGAGATCCACGACACGATCGCGCAGGGCCTGACCGGCATCATCGCCCAACTCCAGGCGGTCGCGAACACCTCCGACCCGGACGTGATCCAGGACCGCGTCGGCCGGGCGAGCGAGCTGGCCCGGCACAGCCTCGGCGAGGCCCGCCGCTCGGTGCAGAACCTGGCGCCGGCCGGTCTTTCGTACGACGGTCTGCCCGAGGCGATGCGCAAGACCGTCGACCAGTGGTCGGCGCGGACCGGCGTACCGGCCGAGTTCACCCTGACCGGCGCGGCGCAGCACCTGCACGGCGAGTTCGCCGCGACGCTGCTGCGGATCACCCAGGAGGCGCTGGCGAACGTCTCCAAACACGCCGCCGCGACCCGCGTCGGTGTGACGCTCAGCTTCATGGACGACGAGGTGACGGTGGACATCCGCGACGACGGCAAGGGCTTCGACCCGCTGGCGGTGCCGGCCCGGTCGGGCGCCGGCGGGTTCGGGCTGGAGGGCATGCGGGCCCGGGCCGAACGGATCGCCGGCTCGCTCACCGTCGAGGCCGAGCCCGGCTTCGGTACGGCGATCTCGGCACACGTACCGTTGGTCCGCCATGCCTGACATCACACTCCTCCTGGTCGACGACCATCCCGTGGTCCGCAACGGCCTGCGCGGAATGTTCGAATCCACCCCGGGCTTCACCGTGCTCGCCGAGGCGCCGGACGGCGTACGGGCGGTCGAGCTGGCCGCCGAGCTCGACCCGGACGTGATCCTGATGGACCTGCGGATGCCGGGCGGCGGCGGGCTGGACGCCATCACCGAGCTGACCCGCCGCGGCATCCGCTCGAAGGTCCTGGTTCTCACGACCTGGGACACCGACACCGACACGCTGCCCGCGATCGAGGCCGGCGCCACCGGGTACCTGCTGAAGGACGCCCCGCAGGACGAGCTGTTCAACGCGGTCCGCCAGGCGGCCGCCGGCCGGACCGTCCTGTCCCCGGCCGTCGCGTCCCGGCTCGTCTCCGCGGTCCGCTCCCCCGCGCCGACCCCGCTCGCGGCCCGCGAACGCCAGGTCCTCGAGCTGGTCGCGAAGGGTACGTCGAACCGCGACATCGCCCGCGAGCTGTTCATCAGCGAGGCCACCGTCAAGACGCACCTGAGCCACGTCTTCACCAAACTCGGAGTCACCGACCGCGCGGCGGCCGTCGCCAAGGGGTACGACCAGGGAATCCTCGGCCGCGACTGACGCGCGGGATTGGCCCTGGGGTACCTGTTCGTTATGAAGGCAACCCCAAAACCACGGCTGGTCCGCTCCGTCCGTCTGCCCACGGACGCAAGCGGGCCTTTTGCCTGCAGTTGGAGCGCGGTCGGTGACTGCGCCGTCGTCCGGGTCGCCGGCGCGATCGACGTCGGCACGCTCACTCCGCTCGCCGAGGAACTACGGCATGTGATCACCACCAAGCTCCCCCGGCTGGTCGTTGACCTCCGCCGGGTCACCCGGATGGAGGCCGCCGGCCTTGACGTCCTCGCCGACGCCCACGAGCTGGCCGTCGCGAACGGCGGCTGGCTGCGGGCGTCCGGGGCCGAGCAGTGGCTGCCCGAGCTGATGCGCCACACCCGGCCTGTCGCGCACTACCCGAACCTCGCGGACGCGCTCCCGTCGTACCGGCGCCGCTGACTACTTCCCGCCGGTGAACGTGATGCCGTTGGTGATCTGTTTCTGGGCGGCGAAGAAGATCAGCAAGCACGGGATCGTGATCAGCACGGAGGTTGCCATCAGCAACGGGGTGTCGGTGCCGTTGACGGACTGGAAGCCGGCCAGGGCCAGCGGGAGCGTCTTCCACTGGTCGGAGTTGATGTAGATCGCCGGGCCGAGGAAGTTGTTCCAGTAGCCCATGAACAGCAGGATCGACACCGCGACCACGGCCGGGCGGGCCAGCGGCAGGTAGACCAGCAGGAACATCTTGAACCAGCCGCAGCCGTCGACCACCGCCGCGTCCGCGAGCTCGTCGGGCATCCGCGCGAAGAACTGCCGGAACAGGAAGATGTAGAACGGCGACCCGAAGAACGCCGGCAGGATCAGCGGGTACAGCGTGTCCACCATGCCGAGGTTGTTGAACAGCATGAACTGCGGCACCATCGTCACCTCCCCCGGCAGCAGCATCGTCGCCAGCACGACGGCGAACAGTACGCCGGAGAACCGCACCCGCAGCCGCGCGAACGCGAACCCGGCGAGCGAGCACGAGAACACCGTCCCGAGGATCGGGATCAGCGTGGTCAGCACCGAGTTCAGCGCGTACCGCCAGAACGGGAACGACGTCACCGCGCGCACGTAGTTGTCCCAGAGGAACTCGTGCGGTACGACGCTCGCGCCCGCGCTGCCGACCCCGGCGAGCGACCGCAGCGAGGTCGCGATCATCCACAGGAACGGATAGACGAACACGACCGACCCGAGCACCAGGACGACGTACAGCACGACGGACTTCTGGATGCTGCGCCGGGTCATCGGCGTCTCCGCTTCCTCGACAGGTCGGTCTCGTAGTAGACGGCGAACGCGCTGCCGCGCAGGGTGACCGCGGTCAGCGCCAGGATCACCGCGAACAGGATCCAGGCCAGCGCGGACGCGTAGCCCATCCGGAAGTTCTGGAACGCGTTGTCGTACAGGTAGTAGACGAAGAACAGCAGCGAGTCCTTCGGGCCGCCGTTCGCGATGAAGCCCTGGGTGAAGATCTGCAGCGAGCCGATGATCGAGGTGAGCGCGTTGAACAGGATGATCGGCGACATCTGCGGCAGCGTCACGTGCCAGAACTGCCGGACCGGTCCGGCGCCGTCGAGTGCGGCCGCCTCGTACAGGTTCGGCGGTACGTCCTTCAGCCCGGCCAGGTAGATCACCATCGCGCCGCCGACCGTCCACAGGCTCATCAGGATCACCGTGGGCAGCGCCCACGACGCGTCGTTGAACCAGCCCGGCCCCGAGATCCCGAAGTGCCCGAGGACGTCGTTCATCAGGCCGTACTGCGGGTTGAACACCCACAGGAACAGCACCATCTGCGCGACCCCGGAGACCAGCGACGGCAGGTACCAGACGGTCCGGAAGAACCGCATGCCCGGGAGTTCGGTGTTCAGCAGCATCGCGACCAGGAACGCCAGCGCGGTCTGCAGCGGGACGCTGATCACGGCGTACAGCAGTGTGACCTTGAGCGCCTGGGCGACCTTCGGGTCTCCGAACGCCTCCGTGTAGTTGGACAGGCCAACGAACTTCGGCGGCGTGATCAGGTCCCACGAGGTCAGGCTGACGTACACCGAGGAGGCCATCGGGCCGACCGTGAACAGGCAGAACCCGATCAGCCACGGCGACACGAACAGCCAGAACGCGACCGTCCGGTCGGCCCGCGGCCACTTCCGCCGGGCCCCGTACGCCGCCAGTCCGATGACGGCGTACAGAACGATCAGCAGCAGCAGGAACGGGACCAGCGGGACCAGGGCGGACGGGACACCCCAGGACGCCGCGAGGTTCCGGATCCAGCCGACGGTCGGGTTCACTTCTTCAGCGCCTGCGTGCACTTCTCGGCGAGCTGCGGCAGGACCTTCGCGACGTCGTCCTTGCCGGTGCCGAGCGCGGTGTAGCTGGTCATGCCCTTCTCGGCGTCACCGGAGATCTGTGCCTCCTTCGGCACCGACACGTCCACCACGCCGGACTTCAGCGCGGTCGTGAACGCGGCCAGGTTGCGGGCGACCGGCAGGACCTTCTCCAGGGTCGGTGAGGATGCCGCGATGATCGGGACGCCGAGCGCCGTGTTCCCCTGGATCAGCTGGTCCTGAGCGACCTGCTGCGTGCTGGCGAACTCGACGAACTTCTTGGCGGTCTCGAGCTGCTTGCCGCTCGCGTTCTTCGCGATGCCGAGCCCGTCGACCTCCATCGGGAATCCCTTGCCCGGCACCGGGACCAGCGTCCAGTCCGGCTTGCTGATCTTCGCGAAGTCCGCGACCGTCCACGGCCCGAAGTCGCTGAACGTCGCCAGCCGCCCGGCCGCGAACCACTGGGCCTGGTCCTGCCCCTGGATGTCGGTCGACGTCGGCGAGTACCGGTTCTTCTGCATGTCGACGACGTACTGCGCGGTCTTGACGCCGGTGCCGTCGCCGAACGTGCACGCGGTCGCGTCCGCGTTGTAGTAGCTGCCGCCGGCCGCGGTCAGCCAGCCGCGGTACCAGAGGTTGCTGGAGCCGTACACGCGGGCCTTGCCGTCGCCGTGCGAGAGCTTCGCCGAGATCGCCTTGAACTCGTCGAGGGTCAGCGGTGTGGTTGCGCTCGGCAACGGTACGCCGGCGGCCTTGAACGCGTCGGTGTTGATCGCCATCACCTTCGGTTTGGCGGCGAACGGCATCGCGTAGTACTTGCCCTGGTACTGCATCGCGGACGAGATGTTCGGCTGCACGTACTTGCCGGGGTCGACGGTCTGCTCGGCGAAGCTCGGCGCGAAGCCGGCCAGGCTGGTGTTGCTGATCTCCATCACGGTCGACTGGGTGCCGGCCGCGATCGACGTCTGGAGCTTCTGCTCGTAGTCGGCCTGGATCCAGTTCGTGGTCACCTTGGTCCCGGGGTTGGCCTTCTCGAACGCGGCGGCGATCGCCTTCAGCGAGGCGGCCTCGGAGTTCGTGCCCCAGAACGAGAAGCTGATCTCGGCCGAGCCGGTGTTCTGGTTGGAGGCGGGGGCGTTGCCGGTCGCGCAGCCGGCCGCCAGCAGCACGGCGGCGGTGGCGGCGGCAGTCGCGGTGGCGGGGAGGAGTTTCTTCATCAGAGGTCCTTGGGGTGGACGACCCGGGCGGTCCGGCCGGGTGCGAGCGAATGGGTCTGCGAACCGACCGTCACGGTGAGCGGACCCGGTCCGCTCCGGACGGTGACCTCGGTGGCGTGCTTGCCTTCCTGGTGGATCCTGAGCGTCCAGGCGCCGAGCGGTAGATTGTCGACAATCAGATTGCCGACCTCGGCGGGCAGGTGGGACGTGATCGCGAGCGCGCCGTTCGGTGCGTCCGGGCGCAGCCCGAGCAGGCCGGCGACCAGGTGCTCGACGACCGTGAACGAGATCTCCGGGTAGTCGTCGCGGCTGTCGATCAGGTGCTTCGTCCAGCGCCACGCCGACTCGTCGCGGCCGTGGTCGAAGAGGAATTCCGGCCAGTAACTGAACGACTCGATGTTCTGCGGCGGAGCGGATTCCATCTGCTCCTCGAGGTAGTCGAGGAACCGCTCGGCGCGCTCCCCCGTCCCGCTCAGCCCGAACAGCGGCACGAGCGTGTGCGATTCCAGTCCCCAGTCGAAATCAAGTCCGTCCTTGGTGATCCCGCGGGCGAAATGGTCGCCGTTCCACCATTCCTCGTAGGTGCGCCGGATCTTGTCGGCCTCGGCGTGCCGGCCGAGTTTGCGCAGTACGGCGTACTGCGTGGCCAGGCCGTCGCCCGCGATCAGCAGCGGGGCCTCGCGCTCGTTGTAGGTCGCCGTACCGAGGAAGATGTCCGCGGTGCCTCCGGCCTCGGGGATGCCGTCGCCGTCGCTGTCGTGCGCGGCGACGAACTCGTCGGTGCTGTGCCGGTAGTACGCCGCCAGGTCGGGGTCGTCGATCCAGCGCCGGTCGCCGGTCCAGTCGTACTGCTCCAGCGCCCGGTAGGTCAGGTCGAACACCGCGGGGATCTCCCGGACGAAGTGCTCGTCGTCGTGGTAGTCGAGGGCCGCGATCCGGCCGTCGAAGTGGAACGCCCAGATCGGGAACCACTTCCGCGCCGGGGTCGCGGAGCGGGCGAAGTGCCGGAACATCGCGAAGTTCTCGGAGTCCAGGCCGAGCAGGTGCGCGCCGGCCGCCTGGTGGCAGACGTCCCGGGAGTAGAACATCGGCCGGGACGGGTAGCCGGCCCAGTAGGACGGCAGGTTGCCGTTGCCCGTCTGCACCCAGGCCAGAGCCCGGTCCCGGGCCCAGGCGAAGGCGTCCTCGACGTACGCCAGGTCTGAACTGACAGCCAGCACGGCTCTCCTCACGAACAGCGTCGGTGCAAAACGTGCAAAATTTGATATTAGCGGTAAAACTAGAGACCGGAAGTGGTCCCGTCAATACCTTCAGCACGACGGGTTTTACCGCTATAGTCCAGCGCGTGACGACATTCGAGATCCGCTCTCCCGACGGTCGCACCGTTCGGACGGGGAGCCTGAGCGGGCCCGGGACACCGACCGCACGCCCGCCCGCGGCCGACGCCGCCGAGCCCGGTGTGCAGTGGTACGACGTGGTCGCGGACGGCCCGGTGACGCTGCGCTGGACGTGGCCGGCCGAGGATGCGGTGACGCTGTGGCAGGCGACCCAGAGCTCGCACCGCACGCTTCCGACGGACTGGGGCTCACACCGCGAGGTCCGGTCCGTCCGGTCGGCGCCGGTGGCCTCGCTCGTCGATGCGCAGAGCCGTAGTTTGTTGACAATCTCCTTGTCGGCAAACGTCCGCGCCTGCGACTTCGCCGTGGGGGTGAACGAGGAGACCGCCGAGCAGTTGATCGAGCTCACCGTGACGGATGTCGAGGGTGAAGGCTTCGCACTGCGGATCGATCTGCGCACCCAGCACTTCGCCGAGGCCTTGCGTGGCGTGACGGCCGAGTGGGCCGCCGAGTTGGGTTCGCGGATCGCGCCGGTGCCTCCGATTGCGCGGGAGGCGATGTACTCGACGTGGTACAGCGACCACCAGCACGTCTCGGCGGTGTCGGTGGAGCGGCACGCCCGCGCGGGTACGGCGTACGGGACCAAGGCGGTGATCGTCGACGACGGCTGGCAGACCGCCGACACGCGGCGCGGGTACGCGTACTGCGGCGACTGGGAGCCGACCGGCGAGACGTTCCCGGACATGGCCGAGCACGTCCGGCGGGTGCACGAGCTCGGGCAGCGGTACGTGCTCTGGCTCGCGCCGCCGCTGATCGGTGTGCATTCCAAGGCCTGGCCGACCATGCGGGACCGCATCCTCGGGTTCGCGGATCCCGAGGTCACGGCGGTCCTCGACCCGCGGTACCCGGAGGTCCGCGAACACCTGCTGGAGTCGTGCATCCGGCCGGTGCGGGACTGGGGTGTCGACGGTCTGAAGATCGACTTCATCGACTCGTGGGCGCAGTTCTCCCCGCCCGCCGGGCCGGGTACCGACTGCGACTCGGTGGACGAAGGTGTCGAGCGGTTGCTGCAGGCGATCACCGACGAGCTGCGCGGGCTGCGGCCGGAGGTGCTGATCGAGTTCCGGCAGGACTACGTGCATCCGCGGCTGTGGCAGTTCGGCACGTTCCTGCGGGCCGGTGACTGCGCGCTGGACCCGGTCGAGAACCGTGTGCGGACTGTCGATTGTCGACTGTTGGCAGGTGACCGCGCGGTGCACTCGGACATGCTGATGTGGCATCCGTCCGCGTCGGTCGAGAACGTCGCGCAGCAGTTCATCGGGGCGCTGTTCAGTACGGCGCAGGTGTCGATGGAGCTGGACGAGTTGTCCGCCGGGCACGAGCAGGTCGTCCGGTACTGGCTCGGGTTCATGCGCGACCACGCCGACGCCCTGCTGCACGGCGTACTGCTGCCGTCCCGCCCGGACGCGCGCTACACCCAGGTCCGCGCGGTCGGCGCCGGCGAGACCGTCGTTGCGGTGTTCACCGACCCCGTCGTACGGGTAGAGGATCCGTGCACGGTCGTGGTCAACGGCGGCGCCGAGCGACGGCTGTACGTCGAAGGTGCGGCCGGCGGCCCGGTGGAACTCGTAGTGTCGGACTGTTCCGGCCACGAGGTGCACCGCGCGACCACGACACCGCCCGAGGTATGGGTGATCGACGTACCGGTCGGCGGGGTGGCCAGGATCGTACGGACACAGGTGGGCTGAGGGGGATCGACTTGGTGGCACAGAAGCCGCGGCGGACGACGGTCGCGGACGTGGCGCGGCTGGCCGGCGTGTCGGCGATGACGGTGTCGAACGTACTGAACGCGCCGCATCGCGTCGCCCCGCCGACCGTGCGGACGGTGCGGGCCGCGATCGAGGAGCTCGGGTACATCCCGAACCACGCGGCCCGCGCGCTGTCCTCCGGCCGCAGCCAGGTGATCGGCCTGCCGCTGTACTTCGACGACGAGGGCGCTGCCGACGCCGACGACACGGGGCTCGGCGGCTTCCTGCACGGGCTGCTCGGCGGGCTGGTGAAGGCGGCCGCGGTGTCCGGGTACGGCGTCCACGTGACGACGCCGACCGAGGGCGCGACCGAGATCGCGTTGTACGAGAAGCTGATCGCCGCGCGGCAGGTGGACGCGATCGTCGTCCTGGAGACGATGCCGAACGATCCGCGGCTGGACTTCCTCAGCCGGCGGCGGTTCCCGTTCGTCGCGTTCGGGCAGACCGCGGCCGATCAGCGGCAGTGCTGGGTCGACGTGGACAACGCGGCGTCGATGGCGCAGATCGCCGGCTATCTGCAATCGGCAGGGCGGCAGCGGGCCGTGTACCTGGCGACCGACAGCGCGCTGCCGTGGGTGCATCAGCGGCGGGACGGGTTCGTGCGCGAGTTCCCGGCGACCGAGGTCCGTTCGTTCGGTTCACTGGAGGCGGTGGCGGAGTACGTCGCGGACGCGGAGGTGCCGGACGCGTTCGTCGCCGACAACGACGCGTACGCGGTGGTCGCGATGCGGACGTTGCAGCGGCGCGGGATCGCGGTCGGCCAGGACGTCGCGGTCACTGGGTTCAACGACTTCCCGTTCGCGAGCATGCTGGACACCCCGCTGACCACGGCCCGGATACCGCTCCGCGACATCGCGACCTGTCTTTTCGACCGGGCGCTGCACGAGATCGCCGGCGACCCCGACGAGCCCGGCCGCCTGGTCACGGCTCCCTTGGTGGTCCGCTCGAGCGCCTGATCACTCGACGGGCGGTGGGCCGCCCGAGTTCCTGACCGCGGCCTCGACGAACCTGGCCAGATCGGTGGATCGGCTGCCGGCGGGCCACACGACGAGCATCCGGTACGGCTCGACGTCGGTCACCGGCCGGTACACGACGTCGGGGCGGATGTTCCGCTCGGCCATCGATCGCGGTACCAGCGCGATCGCCTGCCCGAACGCGACCACCTCCAGCAGCTGCGAGGAGTCCTGGACGACCGGCCCGTCCACCGGATCGTCCGGCCGCGCCGACCAGTAGTTGCGCTCGGCAACATTCGCCCGATTCCACCGCGGCGCCGGAATCCCGGCCAGGTCGTCGGCGCACAGCACCTCCCGCCCGGCCAGCTCGTGCCAGGCCGGCAACGCGGCCACCCGCGGCTCCTCGTACAACGCCTTCGTCTCCAGCCCGAGATCGTCGAACGGCCGGCTGACCAGCGCCACATCCGCCCGCCCGTTCCGCAGCATGTCCGCCTGCTCCCCGAACCCGCTCACCACCACCTCGATCCCCGGCAGCTCGCCGTGCAGGTCCGTCACGATCCTGTGCAGCAGTTCCGTGGCAACACCCGGCTTGGCGGTCACCACCAGCTGCTGTGCCGACTGGCCCGCGCGCTGCGTCCGACGTACCGCGGAATCCAGCGCGTCGAGCACCGGCCCCGACTCCTTGAACAGCGTCTCCCCCGCGGTCGTCAGCGCGAGCCGCGTCCCCGACCGGTCGAACAGGCCGACCCCGAGCCGGTGCTCGAGCTGCCGCATCGCCCGCGACAACGGCGGCTGGGCGATCCCCAGCCGCTCGGCGGCCCGGGTGATGTTCAGCTCCTCGGCGACGGCACGGAAGTAGCGCAGTTCGCGGATCTCGGGTTCCGGCATACCTCAAGGGTATGGCGGACCACCCGATCGGTGTTGGTGCCCGGCGGTCCCGGCGCGCTGGACTGGTGGCATGAATCAGAACGAAGTCGCCCTGGTCACGGGCGGGAACAAGGGCATCGGCCACGAGATCGTCCGGCAGCTCGCGAGCCGCGGGTTCACCGTCTACCTGGGCGCGCGCAACGCCTCGCTCGGTACCGCGGCCGCGGCCGAGCTGTCCGGGGACGTGCGGTTCGTCCAGCTGGACGTGACCGATGTCGACTCGGTCGCGGCCGCCGCGAAGCAGATCGAGGCGGACTCCGGCCGGCTGGACGTCCTGATGAACAACGCCGGCATCGTCGCGGAGTGGGGTACGGCGGTCGCGGACATCACCGCCGAGCAGGTACGGACGGCGTACGACGTGAACGTGTTCGGGGTGGTGTCCACGATCAACGCGTTCGTCCCGCTGCTCCGCCGTTCCCCGAACGCGCGGATCGTCAACCTGTCGAGCGGTCTCGGCTCGGTGAACCTGCTGTCGGAACTCGACGGACGCCTCGCGACGCAGGGCCTGCTCGCGTACAGCTCCTCGAAGGCCGCGCTCAACGCGCTGACCCTGGTCTACGCGAGCGCGCTCCGCGCCGACGGCATCAAGGTGAACGCCGCGACACCGGGCCTCGTCCCCACCGACCTGAACACGCAGGCCTCGGTACCGCGCGGAACCCGCACGGTCGCCGACGGCGCCGCCGTACCGGTCGCGCTCGCGACCCTCCCGGCGGACGGCCCGACCGGTGTCTTCAGAGGACCTGGGTCGCTGGACGACGTGGCGCCGTGGTGAGCGCCTGACGGGCGACCAGCAACGTGGTCGCCGTCCCCAGTACGCCGGCCAGCGCGATCGTCAGGTTCGGGGCGAGGAACGAGCCGACCACGCCGCCGAGCGCGATGCCGACACCCTGGATCGCCATCAGGCCGCTCGTCTGGATTGTGAACAATCGACCGCGCTGCGCCGGCTCGACGGCGTCCAGGATCAACGGGTCGACGCCCTGGTTGAACGCGAACCCGGCGCCGGCGATCGCGAGCAGCACCGCCGCCACCGGGATCGGCGGCACGGTCAGGAACGCGACCGCCGGCAACTGGCTGGTGAGCAGGAACGGAACGACGAGCCGTCGCCGCACGGAAGGGGTGAACCGTGCGACGACGAGCTCGCCGAGCACTCCGCCGACCGCGTACCCGGTGAACAAGGCGCCGGCGGCCGCGGCTGCGGTGCCAACCTGGGCGGTGTACGCGACGGCGAGGCCGTCCGGCACCGACGAGAACGCCGGCGCCACCCAGGTCAGCAGGATCAGGTTCCGGAGCCGCACGTTCCCGAACAGCGCCTGCAGCCCGGTCCACGAGTCCCGGACCGCGCTCCGGGCCCGCTCGCCGCGCGGCGTGGCCGGCGTACCGGTACCGATCAGGATTGCCGACAATCCGAACGTCGACACTTCGACGATCAGCAACGCCCGCGCGCCGATCGCCGCCACCGCGATCCCGCCGACCGCGAACCCGGTCAGTACCGCCGTCTGACCGATTGCCCGCAGCAACGACCTCCCGACCGGGAACAGGTCCGTCGGCAACAGGTACGCGAGACTCGCCGCACGGGCACCGGCGAAGATCGGCGCGATCATCCCGAGCCCGACCAGCAGACCGAGCAGCCCGGCGACCGGCATCCCCGGCAGCAGCATCGCGAGCACACAGCTCGCACTGAGCAGGTCGCACGTGACGAGCACCCGCCGGGCGGGGAACCGGTCCGTCATCGACGAGAACAGCACCCCGCTGACGGCGTACGGCAGGAACGAGCACACCAGTACGAGCGCTGACAGCAACGGCGACCCGGTGCGCTCGAAGATCAGGATCGACAACGCCACCTGAGCGCCGACCGTCCCGAGCATGGAGACGGTGTGCGCGGCGTACACGGCCCGCATGCCCGGAACGCGGAGTACAGCTCGGTAGGACCTCACGCTGCGAGAGTGCGGCACCGAGCGCCGGCGGGCGTAGAGTTTTGGTTGTGGCCGAAAGTTCTGCCCGATGACGGTACTGCGTTTCACGCAGGCCGATGCGCTCCGCTGCCGCTTCGGCGTCTCGCCGTTGTGGGAGACGATGTCGGCCGTCCGGGTGCTCGGCCAGGCCCGGCGCCGATCCCTGTACGACGACTGGCTGGAGTCGAAACGTGACGCCGCGAGCCGCCTCGACCTCCGCGGACTCAACGCCGTACAGCCGGCCATCGGGTTCACACCGGACTTCCTGACCCCACCGCCGAAGGCGTCCCGTGCCAAGTTCGCCACCGAGATCGCGCGCGTCCGCGGTACGCCGCTGGAGAAGGTCCGCGCGGAGCTCGTCCAGTCCCGCGACGAGCTTCGGAACCCGGCGGCGCCCGAGATCGAGAAGATGCTCGACGACGTGGCCGGCACCCGGGAACGGCTCGCGGACGAGATCGAGAGCGCCTGGGAGGCACTGGTCAGACCGGACTGGCCGGTGATCAGCCGGGTCCTCGAGGACGACATCGCGTACCGCGGCCGGCAACTGACCGACGGCGGCCTGGCCGGGCTGTTCGACGACCTGCACCCGACCCTCAGCTGGGAGAACGACCGGCTGATCGCCTCGCGGTACCGGTCCGCCGACCGCGACCTGTCCGGCCAGGGCCTGCTGCTCGTCCCCGGCGTGTTCGCCTGGCCGCACCTCGTGATGGTCGTCGACCCGGCGTACCACCCGACCCTGGTCTACCCGGCCCGCGGCGCCGCCCGGCTCTGGTCCGACGCCCCCGCTCCCCCGGACGCGTTGGCCCGCCTCCTCGGCCGGACCCGCGCGACCCTCCTCGTCGCCCTCGACCCACCCGCCACCACGAGCGCCCTCGCCGCGCAGTACGGCCTCGCCCTGGCCACCGTCGCCGAACACCTCTCCGCCCTGTCCGACGCCGGCCTCGCCACCCGCCGCCGCACCGGCCACCAGGTGCACTACCGGCGCACCGAAGTGGGACAGGCCGTCATCGACGCCTCCGTCGGACAACCGGCCTCCGGCGTCAGAATGATGCAGTGAGCAAGCCGACGAAGGGACCGAGCATCCGGCACACCCGGCGGTGGCCGGCGTCGCTGGCGGTGGTCTCGGTGCTGGTCCTGCAGCTGCTGGTGCCGACCCAGGTGAACGCGTTGCCACGGTGGTTGATGCCCGCCCTCGGCGCACTGCTGTTGTTACCTCTCGTCTGGATGAACCCGTTCCACCTGCGCCGCGACGAGCCCTGGCTGCGGACCGTCGCGGTCATCCTGGTCGCCGTACTCGTGACGGTGAACGCGTACTACCTCGCCGGGATGATCAGCTACCTGACCAGCGGCAGCGCCGGCCAGGGCAAGGTGCTGGTGCGGAGCGCGCTGCTGATCTGGGTGACGAACGTGGTCGCGTTCGCGGTGTGGCTGTGGGAGGTCGATCGCGGCGGGCCGTTCGCCCGCGCGCCCGAGCACGCCCGGGAGCCGGAGCGGGCCGACCTGCTGTTCCCGCAGATGACCGTCGACCTGGACGGCTGGAAGAACTGGATCCCGGGGTTCACCGACTACCTCTACGTCTCGTTCACCAACGCGACCGCGTTCAGCCCGACCGACACGATGCCGCTGACCGCCCGGACCAAGGTGCTGATGGGCGTCGAGTCGGCGATCTCGCTGCTCACCGTGGCGGTGGTCGCGGCGCGCGCGGTGAACGTGCTCTGAGATCCCCCTCGACAGGCCTGTAATGAGCATGAGACCGTTATGCACGTGTACAGCACGAAGTCGGTGGGGTTGGGTTTCGCGGTCTTCTCCGCGGTCACGTTCGGCGGGTCCGGGCCGTTCGCCAAGGCCTTGATCGAGGCCGGTTTCACGCCGCAGCAGGCGGCCTGGCTCCGGATCCTCGGTGCCGCCGCGGTGCTCGTACCGCTCGTACTGGCGTTCCGCGGCCGCGCCGGGCTGCGGGCCGCGCGGGCGTCCTGGAAGGCGCTGGTGCTCTACGGCCTGACCGGGATCGCCGGGTGCCAGACGCTGTTCTTCATCGCCGCGAGCCGGCTGCCGGTGGGCGTGGCGCTGATGCTCGAGTTCTCCGGGCCGGTGCTGGTGGTCGCGTGGCTGAAGTTCGGCGCGAAGGTGGCGGTGCCGCGGTCGGCCGCGATCGGGGTGAGTATCGCGGTCGTCGGTCTCGCCACGGTGGCCGAGATCTGGTCCGGGTTGCGGATCGACGCGATCGGCCTGCTCGCCGGCCTCGGTGCGGCCGCCTGCCAGGCGACGTACTTCATCCTGATCGACCGGCTGACCGGCGCCGCGGATCCGCTGGTGATGACCGCGGCCGGCAGCGTGGTCGGAGCCGTCGTACTGACGCTGATCGCGGCACCGTGGGGTACGCCGTGGCACGTGCTCGTGGACACGATCGCGATCGGCCACCGGCACGCGCCGGGCTGGGTGATGGCGGCCTGGCTGATCCTGGTGAGCACGGTCGTCGCGTACCTGGCCGGTGCGGCCGCCGTACAGCGGCTGTCGGCACCGATCGCCGGGGCCGTCGCGTACCTCGAGGTGGTCGCGGCCTGCGTCTTCGCGCTGGTCCTGCTCGGCGAGATGCTCCGGACGAACCAGATCATCGGCGGCGCGATCGTCCTGGCCGGCGCCTTCGTCGCCCAGTCGTCGGTCGGGAAGGTCGCCTCCCCGGAGGTGCCCGACCCTCCCCGCACCGACGTACTGGACCCGGTCATCTGAGCGCGTCGACGAGTTCCCGCGGCAGGCCGTGGGTCTCGTGCAGGTACTCGTAGTCGGTGTCGTCGAGCGACTTGTGGAAGCGCTCGTGGCTGAGCACCTTCCGGCCGCGGTCGAGCAGGTTGCTGAACCGGATCTCCTCGTCGATCAGGATCCGCCGGATCAGCGTCACGGTCTCGCCCTGGTGGAAGTGGTTCAGGGTGTGCTCGAACAGCTCCACCGGCAGGTCGGACAGCGACCGCGACTCGTCGTCCCGCCAGAGGATTGTCAACAATCGGCGGATCAGCCGGCGCAGCACGTAGCCGCGGCCGGTGTTCGACGGGTGCACGCCGTCGCCGACGATCACGATGCTGGACCGCAGGTGGTCGATCACGATCCGCAGCGAACGCTCGTCCAGCTTCCACAGCTTCGGGATGATCCGCATCCACGGCTCGAACAGCGACGTCTCGTACACCGAGTCCTTGCCCTCGAGCCGCATCGTCAGCCGCTCCAGCCCGAGACCGGTGTCGATGTTCTGCTGCTTGAGTTCCTCGAGCGAACCGTCGTCGTGCCGGCGGTACCGCATCATCACGTGGTTCCACACCTCGACCCAGCGGTCGTCGGTGGTCGGCGTACCCTCCGGCTCCCTGTCGCCATCACTATCGCCGCTCCAGACGAAGATCTCCGAGTCTGGGCCGCACGGACCGGTCGGGCCGTTCGACCACCAGTTGTCGTCGGTGGTCAGCTCGATCGGCAGCCCGAGCTCCTGCCAGGTCCGTAGCGACTCCTGGTCGAGCGGCACCTGCTCGTCCCCGCCGAACACGGTCACGTACAGGTTCTTCGGGTCCAGACCGAAGCCCTGGGTGAGCAGCTCGTACCCCCATCTCAGGGTCTGGCTGCTTCCGTAGTCCCCCAGCGACCAGGAGCCGAGCATCTCGAACACGGTCAGGTGGGTGGAGTCGCCCACCTCGTCGAGATCCGTGGTGCGCAGGCATCGCTGGACTCCGGTGAGTCTGCGCCCCAGGGGATGTGGTTCGCCTTCCAGATAAGGCGTGAGCGGATGCATCCCCGAGGTGGTGAACAGCACCGGATCACCGAGCCGCGGGATGAGCGTGGACCCGGTCGTCGGAACGTGGCCGCGGTCGCTGAAGAAGTCGATGAAGGTCCTGCTGATGTTCATGGTTCTCGTCCTTTGGGTGACAGGACCGGAACCAGACCACCGGCTACGGAAACAACAACACCGGCGAACCGTTTCCGGTCGCCGGTGGGAAGTTCAGGATGTCAGGCAGCGGCAGCCGGAGAGCAGAAAGCTCGTACGGCTGCGGCAAGTCGGAACATCCGGTGCATGTCGGCCAGAGTACACGACATCCGCCGTCAGCTGTCCAGCAGTTCCCGCAGCGTGGCGCCGGACCGCGCCCAGCCCCACTCGTCCTGCACCCACTTGCGGCCCGCGGCGCCCAGCTCCGCGCGGTGCTGTCCGTTTGTCAACAATCCGGCGATCCGCGCGGCCACGGCCGCCGGGTTGTACGGATCGACCAGGTACCCCGTCGTACCGTGCAGGACGGTGTCGGGCGCACCACCCGAGTCACCGACCACGACCGGCTTCCCGCAGGCGGACGCCTCCAGCGTGACGATCCCGAGCGCCTCCGGCTCCAGCCCGAACCGCCGCGTCCGGCACGGCATCGCGAACACGTCCCCGGCATCGACGTACGGCGGGATGTCCTGCCACGGCACCGCTCCGGTGAACACGACCGAGTCCACGATCGGGGCGGCCAGCTCCTCCAGGCGTTCCCGCTCCGGACCGCCACCGACCAGCAGCAGCTTCGCCTGCGGTACGTCGGCCAGCACCCGCGGCCACGCCCGGATCAACGTGTCCTGCCCCTTCCGCCGGATGAGCCGCGACACACACACGACCACCGGAACCCCGACCAGCCCAAGACCTTCACGGATCTGCGCCCCACCGGCCCCCGGATGAAACCGCACGGAGTCCACCCCCGGCGTCAGCCGCCGTACGACGGCTGACGGCGACAGGGCAGGCCTGATCTGCTCCTCACACCAGCCGGACACCGTCGTGACGACGTCAGCCGCGTCCCCGATCCGCCGCAACGCCTGCCGCGCCCCCGGTACGCCGGCCCACCACGTCTCGTGCCCGTGCGTCATCGCCACGATCCGCCGCGCGCCGGCCCGCCGCAACGCCGGCCCCATCAGCCCGAGCGGCGCCGCCGCCCCGAACAGCACCCGATCAGCGCCGTACGACCGCATCAACTCCACCGCCCGCTTCGTGACCCGGGCCGTCGGCAACAACATCGACGTCCGGTCGCGTACGACGGGGAACGGCAGCCGCGCGTCGTACGCCGTGTCGCCCGGCTCCCGCGACGTGTACACGACGACGTCCGGGAGCTCGTCGCACAACGACCGGATGAACGTCTCGATCCCGCCCTGCCGCGGCGGGAAGTCGTTGGTGACGACGAGGACCGTCATGGCTGGGTCATCGCTTCGCCAGCGGCGGCACCGTGACACCGTTGTGCGCCGCCCACGCGCGGCCCATCGCGATCCGCTCGGGCGGCGTCGGGTGCGTCGCGAACATCCAGTACCGCCAGCCGCTCGGGTCCAGGCCGGAGATGTTCCGGACGGCCAGATCGCGCTGCATCGCGACGAAGTCCTGCGGGTCGTTCGTCAGCCTCAACGAGTGGTAGTCGGCACGCGCCTCGATCTTGCGGCTGACCAGGTTCTGCACCGGGCTCGCCAGTGTGGTCGCGGCGACCACCAGTGCGACGAACAGCCCGGTCCGGCGCGGGTCCGCCATCCGGGCCCCGAGCAACAAGTACAGCACCGTGATCCCGAACGCCGTACCGAGCACGCCGATCAGCGTGCCGTGCAGTACGTCGTCCTCGGCCGCGTGACCGAGCTCGTGCGCGACCACGAGCCGGATCTGCGCGGGCGGCGTGTCCTTCAGCAGCGTGTCGTACACGACCAGGCGGCGGGTCGACCCGAAGCCGGAAACGTACGCGTTCAGGGCCGTCGTCCGCTTCGACGCGTCCGCGACCAGCACGTCCTTGACCGGTACGCCGTCCGCGTCCGCGAGCTTCAGGAAGTCGTTGCGCAAGGCACCGGCCGGCATCGAGGTGAAGTGGTTGAAGCGC
>NZ_DASRVN010000731.1:0-6473 GCF_035655035.1 Kribbella sp.
GTTGTTGGGGGTTGGGGTGAGGGTGAGGTGGCCGGTGGAGGGTTGGGGGAGGAGGGGGCCGGGGTGGGTTGGGAAGTGGATGGGGAGGAGGGAATCGTGGGGGTTGACGAGGACCAGGAGGCGGGAGCCGTCGGGGGCTCGGCGGACGGACTTGATGAGGGTTTGCGTGGTGGTGGCGAGCTCGGTGCGGAGCGGAAGGTGCGCGTGGAACCAGTCGGCGCGGTCGCGGAGGAGGTCCGGCTCGGTGCAGGGGATACCTTTGAGCGGGAGCGGGCGGAGAACGGTATCGGCGCCGAAGACCACGGTTTCATTCGCGGTGGTGGGGATGGTCCAGAGCACCGTCCCAGTAGGAGCGAGACGTTCCAGTTCGGCGTACGTCGACTCGTGGAGTGACGACACCGGCGGCACCACGAGCCGCGAGAACGTATGGCCGACGAGCGTCAGCCCGTGCAGACCCACCTCGAGGTCGGCGAGTTGTTCGGCCGGGATCATCACCACGTCGACGCTCGCCGCCTCCAGGTAGTGGAAGAACGTCTCCAGCAACGACACCTCCCCGGCCCAGCGCTCCCGTTCCTCCAGCCGGTACCGCGCCAGCGACTCCTGCGGCAGCAGCACCAGCACCTCGGGATCGAAGCTGTACTCCCGCAGCAGTTCGCGGAACCACGCATGCCACTCGAACAGATCGGCCCGCCCGAAGTCGAGCGGGTTGAACCGCGTGTTCACCGGCGGAGCGTCGTACTTGCGCAGCGACGCCGCGCTCGTCCAGGTGCTGTGGTCGATCGGCTGCAGGATGTCGTGCAGCCCGAGCCAGGCGAGGATCGTGCGCGCCTGCTGCGCGTCGTGCTGGAACCCGGTCGCCCCGAACACCTCCGCGATCATCGGCCCGCGACCGGTCAGCCAGCGCGCGGACTGGACGAGCTTGATCCCCTTCGCCTGCGAGCGATGGACGTCGTCGACGGTCGGCGGATTGATCACGTCGTACCCGGGCAGGTCGAAGTGCGCGAGCGTCCGGTACGCGTCCCCGAGCAACCGCCAGTGCCCGAGGAACGACTCCTCCCCCGGCAGATGCCCGGTCATCCGCAGACCGTTCGCCCGGCAGTACGCCGCGACGCGGCCGAACCAGTTCCGCTCGAGCAGCCCGCTGCACACCCGCCAGTACTCGTACCTGGTGGACTCCCACCCGGCACCCACCGGCTCGAACAACGCCCGCAGCCGGCACCGCCAGCCGGTCCCCCACAGGTCCCGCAGCTCCTTCTCGATCAGCTCGTTCCACGGGTGGTCGCACTGGTAGGCCACCTCGTCCTGGAAGATCGGCACCGCCCCGGTCCCGAGGTCCCGCGCATACCGCCCGTACCGCGCGTACACCTCGTCGAGGAACCGATCGGTGACCTCCGGCAGCGCCACATCCGGCAGCCCCGCCTCGCCGTGCCGGGCAGGAACCGGTACGACGCTCACCGCGAGCAACTCCTCGTCCTCGCGCAACGGCGTCTCCGGCTGGTACACGAAAACCGTCGCCGTACTGACCGCACGCTCGTGCGGCACCTGCCGGACGTTGATCGTGCACAGGTAGTCGGTCTCGAACATCTCGGCCGCCACCCAGCGGTTCCGATGCGTCCCGCAGCGTCCGGTGACGTCCTGTACGTCGTCGCCGCGGATCCGCAGCAGTGCCAGCAGATCGTCGGCGCCGAGCTCGATGTTGCCCAGGGCATCCACCTGCGGATCGATCCGCCGGAACCGCAACTGCCGGGCCCGCGCCCCGGCGTACCGGGCGACGATCCGCCCGCCGTCCGCACCGGACGGGAACGAGAACTCGTCGTAGAACCAGACGTCCAGCCCACGATCGCGGGCGTGCCCAACGATCCGCTCGATCCCGGTCCAGAACTGGTCCGAGCCGTACGGCACCGCGAGCCCGTCGCGCGGATGCAGGCAGACCCCGCCGTACCCCGAGGACGGCAGCGCGTCCAGGTAGGGCACGATGACGTCGTCGTCGAGCCGGCCGTTGAGCATCATCATGGCAACCGCGTGCGACATCGGGCCCCACCCCTTCGGAGGTTCGCTACATCGGTTCGGACGGGTTCTCGCCGGAGGGCACCCAGCCGAGGTCGGCGGGCAGGCAGTGCGCGGCCTCGGCCAGCGTCTCGGCCTGCGCGGCGAGCTCGGCCAGCGGCGTCCGTACTTCGGCGGCGGAGATCGCGAGCGCGCCGACCACGGTCCCGTGCCGGCCGAGCACCGGATAGGCGATCGAGCACCCGCCGTGCCCACCACTGGTCGCATACCCCCGCTGCACGATCAGCTCGAGCTCCGCCCGCAAATCACCCGCATCACTTCCGGCGTCGGCCGGCGGAAGGGTGCTGCGGGCAACGATCTCGTCGCGGACCGGTGCTGCGAGGAAGGCCAGCAGGGCGAGGCCGGACGCGGCCGAGCCGAGCGGGTAGCTCTGCCCGGTCAGCGGCGAATAGCTCAGGTCGTGCAGGCTCAACCGGTGCGCCACGCAGGTGAACCGGTCGCCTTGCCGGATCGAGTAGCTGGCGCTCTCCCCGGTCAGGTCGACCAGCTCCTCGAGCACCGGCGCGAGCACCACGCGCAGGTCGGGCGTCGGCCCCCAGGCCAGGAACTGGGCATGGTCGCCGACCACGAACCGCGCCGGTACGCCGGTCCGCGCGAGCAGGCCGCGGCGCTCCAGCGTGAGCAGCAGCCGGTGCACGGTGGACTTGTCGAAGCCGAGCTCGGCACTGACCTCCTGGTTGGTCAGCCCGGCCGGCGACGCCGCGATCACGGTCAGGATGTCGACGGCCTTGTCGACCGTCGAACTGCCGTACCGCTCCGCACCCGAACCTGTAGCCATCACCACACCCTTCCTTGACACCGCTCCATGCAGTCTCACATACTGCGACGCTATCAGGGCGTTGTCTCAACATCCAAGTTTTCCCGGCTCGGCGAAGGGATGCAGGCATGCAGATGTGGCGGACCCGGCTGCGCAACGAGAGGGTCCTGCTGCTGCTCGCGCTGCCGGGCATCCTGCTGGTCCTGGCGTTCAACTACGTGCCGTTGCTCGGCAACGTGATCGCGTTCAAGGACTACCAGCCGTTCCTCGGGATCTCGGCGTCCGACTGGGTCGGGCTGTCGAACTTCTCGGTGCTGTTCAACGGCGATCCGGCGTTCCTGCAGGCGTTGTGGAACACGCTGGTGATCAGCGCACTGCAGGTGTTCTTCGCGTTCCCGGCGCCGATCTGCATCGCGCTGGTGCTGAACAGCCTGCTGTCCGACCGGCTCAAGAACCTCGTGCAGAGCATCCTGTACCTGCCGCACTTCCTGTCCTGGGTGATCGTCGTCGCGGTGTTCCAGCAGATGCTGGGCAACGCCGGGCTGGCGTCCACCTGGCTGCAGGCGCACGGCGGCACCGGGCTGCACCTGATCGGCAACGTCGGGCTGTTCAAGGAGCTGCTCACCGCCCAGGTCATCTGGAAGGAGACCGGGTGGGGCACGATCCTGTTCCTGGCCGCGCTGTCCCGCATCGACCTGCACCTGTATGAGGCATCGGCGGTCGACGGCGCGTCCCGGATGCGGCAGCTGTGGCACATCACGCTGCCCGGGATCCGGCCGGTGATCGTGCTGCTGCTGATCCTGCGGCTCGGCGACGTACTCAGCGTCGGCTTCGAGCAGATCGTGCTGCAGCAGTCGGCGGTCGGCGCGCGGGCCAGCGAAGTACTCGACACGTACGTCTACAACAACGGCATCCTCGCCGGTAACTGGGGCGTCGCCGCGGCAGTAGGCCTGGTCAAAGGCCTGCTCGGGCTCGTCCTCGTCCTGGCCGCGAACCGCGTGGCCCACCTGTTCGGCGAACGAGGGGTCTACCAATCGTGACCACATCCGCTGTCCCCCGCTGGGCCGGCACCCGAACCGCCGGCCGCACGCTTCACCAGGGCGTGCGGCCGGCCGGACCCGTCTCCCGTGGCCTCAAGGGCCTGCTACTCACGCTGTGCTGTCTCGTCGTGGTCGGGCCGTTCGTGGCGATCATCTCGACCAGCTTCGCCGGCAACGAGCAGGTCAACCACGCCGGCGGCCTGGTGCTGTGGCCGACGCACCCGACGTTCGCGGCGTACAAGCAACTGCTCTCCGGCGGTGTCGTCACCCGGGCGCTGTTCGTGTCGCTCGGCGTCACCGCGGTCGGTACGGCGTTGTCGCTCGCCTGTACGACGGCGCTCGCCTACGCCCTGGCCCGGATGAAGTCCGTGCTGGGCAAACCGCTGCTGCTGATCATCCTGTTCACGCTGTTCTTCACGCCGGGCATCATCCCGTCGTACCTGATGGTGAAACAGCTGCACCTGCTGAACTCGTACTGGTCGCTGATCCTCCCGGTGCTGGTCAGCGGGTTCAACGTGATCGTGATGCGGGCGTTCTTCCTGGAGATCCCGCAGGAGATCCTCGACGCCGCGCACATCGACGGCGCCGGTGAGCTGGCCACGCTGGTGCGGGTCGTGCTGCCGCTGTCGAAGGCGATCCTGGCGGTGATCGGCCTGTTCTACGCGGTCGGCTACTGGAACTCGTTCTTCACCGCGCTGCTGTATCTCAACGACACCAAGAAGTGGCCGCTGCAGCTGATCCTCCGAACGTACGTCGTCACCGGCGACCCGATCGGCAACGAGATCTCGAGTACGTCGTCCGCGCTGCTGCCGACCCAGCAGTCGCTGCAGATGGCGATCCTGGTGATCTCGCTGGTCCCGATCCTCGTGCTGTACCCGTTCATCCGCCGGCACTTCAGCTCCGGGCTGATGCTGGGCGCGGTCAAGGGCTGACCTACGCTCTGAGCAGGTATCCACGAGGAGGGCGACATCGCGTCGTTGAAGAGCATCGCGGACGAGCTCGGGGTGTCGATCTCGACCGTCTCGCGGGCGTTCAGTCACCCGGAGCTGCTGTCCCGCGAGCGCCGCGAGCAGATCCTGTCGGTCGCGAACCGGGTCGGCTACCAGCCGAACCGGACGGCCCGCGGGCTGGCCACCGGGCAGACGTCCGTGCTCGGGCTGATGGTGCCGGACATCACCAACCCGTTCTTCCCGCCGCTGGTGCGGGCCGCCGAGAACCGCGCGAACGAACGCGGTTACGCGCTCATGCTCACCGACACCGACGAGCACGCCGAACGCGAACGGCTGCTGATGCGCGAGCTGACCAGCCGTGTGGACGGCCTCGTGGTCTGCTCGCCGCGCTCCGCGTCCGCGCCGATCAAGCAGGTCGCGACCACCCGGCCGGTGGTGCTGGTGAACCGGACGATCCCGGGCCTGACATCGGTGACCTGCAGCGTCGAGGCTGGAGCGACGGCGCTGATGGAACACCTGCGCGAACTCGGCCATCGACGGGTCGCATACCTGTCCGGTCCGGCGTCCTCGTGGTCGGACAAGGACAAACGCAGCTGCGTGCAGCGGGCCGCGCGGCGGTTGCGGATGACGGTCGACGTCCTTGGGCCGTTCCCGGCGACGTTCGAGGGCGGACTGAGCGCGGCCGAGCAGGTCGCCGCGCAGGAGGTGACGGCTGCCCTCGCGTACGACGACGTGATGGCGCTGGGCACCATCCGCGGGTTGCGGGACCAGGGGCTCGACGTACCGGGCGCGGTCAGCGTGTCCGGGTGCGACGACGTGCTGTTCTCCAGCATGACGGTGCCCGGGCTGACGACGATCGCGATGCCGATGGCGCTGGCCGGGCGGACCGCCGTGGACCTGCTCCTCGACCAGCTGGAGAAGTCCGCCCGCACCCAGCAGGTCGTCCTGTCCTCCGACTTCGTTCCCCGCGCCTCGACGGGACCCGCTGCCTGATCCGGTGTGGCCGGGATCGGACATCCGGGGGCCTGCTCGTTGACACCGACCCCCGATGGCTTCGACTCTGTGGTTATGCAAGCGCTTGCAAAGATTGCAGTCAGATCGTGCACGGCGGCCCACGTCGAGGGCCTGCTGGCCGAGCGGACCGGTGCCCGGTTCGCGATCGTGACCCGTACCGAAGGCGCCGCGCGACGGCTGTCCGTGGCCGCGCTCGAACTGCGGGCCGGCGACGAAGTGGTGGTCGCGCCAGGCACCGCCCGCGACGTTCTGGCCGCCGTCCTCGCCAGCGGCGCCCGCCCGGTCTTCGCCGACGTGGCGGCCACCGATGGTTGCCTCACGCCCGCATCCGTCGCAGCCGCCCTGACTCCGGCAACCCGGGCCGTCCTGGTGCCACACCCCCACGGCAAAGGCGCCCCGACCGCCCAGCTCGCGCTGGTCGCGGCCGCCGGCGCGCCGGGCGACGACTCAGCGCACGGGATCCGGGTCGTCGAGGACGGGACGGACGCGTTCCTCGCTGAGACACCCGACGGACGTCCGGTCGGGAGCGGCGGGGATCTTGGGTTCTTCGCGTTCCCGGGCATCGGATTCGGCGTCGTGGTGACCAACGATCGCGGGATCGCGGACCGGGTTCGCCGCCTGCGTGACAGCGGATACCCGCAGCCA
>NZ_DASRVN010000732.1:0-6379 GCF_035655035.1 Kribbella sp.
TCCGTGATCAGGCGGCCGGTCGCCGGTGCGAGGCCGATGCCCGCACCCTCGTGTCCCGTCGCGTGCCACAGCCCGAGCACTCGCGGGTCCTGGCCGATCACCGGCAGATGATCCGGCGCGTACGGACGGAAGCCGCCGTACGTCCGCATCACCGGAACGTCCCCCAGGAACGGGAACAGCCCGACGGCCTTCCGGGCAAGCTCCCGCAGCACGCGCACCCGGATCGTGTCGTCGAACCCGATCCGCTCCCGGCTCGACCCGATCAGCACCGTCCCGGCCCGCGTCGACTCGACCACCGTCGACGTCTGCAGCTCCGCGTCCCCGCTGCCGACCGCGCCGACGTAGTCCGCGTCGTACACCTTGTGCCGCACGCATTCCGGCAGCGGCGCGGTCACGAGGATCATCCCGCGGCGTGGCAGTACTTCGATCCGCGCGCCGGCCGCCGCGCTGAACGCACCCGACCACGGGCCGCAGGCATTCAGCACCGCACCGCAGGCGATGTCGCCGTCCGAGGTGTCGACGCCGACGACCCGCCCGCCGGACTGCCGGAGCCCGAGCGCGGTGACCCCCGATCGCACCTCGCCGCCGCGCTCGCGAACGGCCGTCAGCAACGCGGTCGCCGCCAGCACCGGCTGCACCTGCGCGTCGTCCGGGTAATGCACCCCGATCGTCACCCGCGGCGTGAGCAGCGGCTCGAGCTCGAAGACCTCCGCGGGCGTGATCACCCGCGCGTCGACCCCCGCCTCACGCTGCTTCGCGGCGAACGCGGTCAGCGGCTCCGGGTCGCCCGTCGCCACCACGACGCCGCCCTTCGCCTCCCACTCCACGTCCGCCACCGGCACGGGCAGCCGGCCGCGGACGACGTCCCACTCCGCGCGCGAAGCGACCGCGAGCTCCAGCTCCGGACCTGGCTCCTTGTCCGAGACCAGCACGTTGCCCTCGCCGGCCGCCGTCGTCCCCGCCGCCGGGCCGTCCCGGTCGATCACCAGCACCCGGACCCCGGCCGCCGACAGCGCCTCCGCGCATGCGGCCCCGACCATGCCCGCACCGACCACCACCACGTCGGGTGTCACGGACCGGTGCATGACGGCTCCTCGGGCAACTCGTTCGCTAAAATGAACGATACCGAGATTACGCGCGCCCCCGACGTACGGTCAATGCACTCAACCGGACCTCTCCCGGACCTTTTCCGGAACTATCCCGGCAGATGCGGCCCACCGGCCGCCGCCGGGTACACGTCCGGCGGGTACTCGAGCAGCAGCACCGACCGCACCGGACCGTCCACGGCCTCGTACGAATGCGGCCCGGCCGCCCGGAACGCCAGGTAGTCCCCCGGCCCGAGTTCCTCGTTCTGCCCATGGGTGTTGATGCGCAGGCACCCGGACAGTACGACGTGGTGCTCGGTGCCCGGATGACCGTCCGAGTGCTGGACCGCGTCCGGCCGGATCTCCTGGTGGTAGATCTCGAACAGCCCGCCCGGGTGCTCCAGCCGCCGGAGCATCCGCAGATCGATGGCGTCACCGGACAGTACGTCGACGTCCGCGGACCGCACCAGGACGACCCCGGAGGCCGGCGACTCGGCCAGCAACGCCGACACCGGGATGCCGAGAGCGTTCGACAAACTGAACACTGTCTCGATCGTGGGGTTCCCCGACCCGGACTCCAGCTGGGACAGGGTGCCCTTCGCGATCCCGGACCGGCGGGCCAGCTCGGACAGCGAGATGCCCTGCTCGTCCCGCCGCGCCCGCAGGTTCGTCCCGAGCAGCTTTCCCGCACCCATCGCCGTCACAGCCCGGAGCATGCCACATTCAGGGAATGACGCGCTGCCGGCGCAGGCCCGCGAAGATCCGGTAGAACATCTGCTCTGTGTCGACGTACTCGTGGAAGCCCGCCCGGCGCGACTTCGAGGCGTCGGCGAAGAAGTCGTAGTCCCAGCCGAACACGAAGTCCGCGAACGGCCACGACGACACCTCGGCGAACGACGTCGCGGCCAGGCCGTGCGTCGCCTGCAACTGCTTCCAGGCCGGCTCCTTATCCGCCATCACGTCCTGCAACGACATCCGCAGCGGCGGCGCGACCTCCAGCCCGAACCAGGCGCCGAGCTTGGGCCACAGCTCACTCCACCGGAACAGGTCGCCGTTCGTGATGTTGAACGCCTGGTTCGCCGCGGCCGGCGCGGTCGCCGCCCAGACCGTTGCCTTGGCCAACAATCCGGCATCGGTCAGCTCCAGCAGCGAGTGGTACGCGCCGGGCTTGCCCGGGAACCGCAGCGGTACGCCGAGTTCCTTCGACAGCGAGGCGTAGACGGCGATCGCGACCGCGAGGTTCATCGGGTTCCCGAGCGCCGAACCACCAACCACGGAAGGGCGGAGCGCCGACCACGTCCAGGGCTTCCCTTGCTGGCGCGTCGACAGGAACTGCTGCTGGTCGACGTTGAACTCCGGCGGCAGATGCGGCGGGTCGTCCTCCCGGGCCGGAGTCTTGAACGGTCCGAGATGCGCGCCGTACACCTTGTACCCCTGCATCAGGCTGACGTGCCGCAGTCCGCTCGCGACCGGCTCGATCGCGTCCACGACGTTGACCAGCATGGCCAGGTTCGGCGGCACCAACTCGGCCCACGTCGACCGGTCCTGGTAGGCGACGTAGAAGACGTGCGTCACGTCGGACAGGCCGGACAGCTTCGCCCGGGTGTCGTCCGGGTCGAGCAGATCCACCGCGACGTGCCGAACCCGCCCGGGTACGTCGGTGCCGCCGCGCCGCGACAGCCCGACCACCCGCCAGTCGGGCAGCGAGGCAAGATGCTCGACCAGATTCGTCCCGATCACTCCGCGGGCTCCCACCACCAACGCAACGTTCTCCATACCCAACAGCCTTGCTGACCTGCACAGATAGATCCAAGGCATAGTTTTCACCGAAGCCATAAGCTCAGCTCATGACAACGCTGCGGCAGCTCGAGTACTTCGTCACCGTGATCGGCGAAGGTTCGTTCACCAAGGCCGCCGAGCTCCTGCACGTGACGCAGCCCGCCCTCTCGCACCAGATCCGGGCCCTCGAACGTTCCGCGGGCGGCCCGTTGCTCGAGCGGCTGCCGCGCAGCGTGCGCCTCACCCCGACCGGCCGCGCCATGCTCCCGCACGCTCGCGCCGCGCTGGCCGACGCGGAGCGAGCCCGGTGCGCCGCACGTCAGGCCGCCGGCCTCGAGGTCGGCGAGCTGCAGATCGCGACGCTCTACTCGATCACGCTCGGCGTACTCCCCGCGGCCCTGCGCCAGTGGCGGCAGACCCGTCCTAACGTCGGCATTCGCCTCTTCGAGCACCGCCATACCGACGAGCTCGTCGACGCGATGCACGCCGGCCAGGCGGACCTCGCGGTCGGTCCGGAGCCCACGAACTGGCCCGGAGTCACGCACGTACTCGGCACCGAGGAGCTGGTCGTCGTGGTCGCAGCCGACGACCCGGCAGCCACTGGGACCACGGTCAAGCTGCAGGACCTCGCAGACCGTTCCTGGGTGCACTACGCACCGGACCACGGTCTCGCGGACGTCCTGGACAAGGCCTGCGCACAAGCCGGTTTCGAACCGCGCATCGCCGTACGCACGGAGCAGACAGCGGCAGCCCCCGCCCTTGCTGCTGCAGGTCTGGGCCCCGCCCTGGTGCCCGACAACATCCTCCCGAACGACTTCGACGGCCACGTCCTCCGCCCGGAACCGCCCGTGCGCCGCACGCTGACGGCGTACACGCGCAGCACTCCTGACCCGCTGGCAGCCGCCTTCATCGACGTGCTGTTTCGGTCCGGCGGGCTGCGGGCACGCGAAGGGAATGGCTGACGAAGAGTCGGACGGCACAGTCCTGCTGGCCGGTACGGCGAACCTGGTGATCGCGATCGCCAAGCTCGTCGCCGGCCTGCTCTCCGGGTCGACGGCGCTGCTCGCGGAGGCGGCCCACTCGATCGCGGACACGCTCAACCAGGTCTTCCTCCTGACCGCGCTGCACCGCAGCCGGAAGCCGGCCGACGCGCGCCACCCCTTCGGCTACGGGATGGAGCGGTACTTCTGGGCGCTGCTCGCGGCCGTCGGCATCTTCGTCCTCGGGGCCGGCTTCTCGATCACCGACGGCCTGCGATCGATCTTCGCGCCCGAACCGATCGCGGCGCTCGCGGTGATCTACCCGGTGCTCGGCATCTCGTTCGTGTTCGAGGGATCCTCCTGGCTGCGCGCGGTTCTCCAGCTCCGCCGGGAGGCCAAGGTGGCCGACGTACCGCTGCTGCATCAGCTCCGGAACGCTGAGCCGGCAGTGAAGACCGTGGCCTTCGAAGACTCCGCTGCGATGATCGGTCTGCTGCTTGCGACCGCCGGTGTCACGCTCGCGGTCGTCACCGGCAACCACGTCTGGGACGGCGCCGCCTCGATCGCGATCGGGGTACTACTGATCGTCGTCGCGTTCACCCTCGGCCGCGACAACAAGGCGATGCTGATCGGGCGCGCACTACCGGCCGACATCCAGCGCGAGGTCCGCGCGATCATCAGCGCCGAGCCCGGAATCGTCGACGTCCTCGACCTGCTCAGCCTCCAGCTCGCACCCGATCAGGTGCTGGTCGTCGCGACCGTCGACCTGGTCGACTCCGGTACTACGGGAGCCGCGATCGAGCAGCTCGCCGAGAAGATCGACGTCGAGGTACGCCGCAAGCACCCGAGCATCCGGCACCTCTACCTCGACCCGACGCCCGGGGACCCGCGTCAGCGCTTGTCGTGACCCCAGTTCGCGACGATGGCGGCGGCCGGGGGCAGTACTGCGGCGACTGCGCTCATCGCGATCGCTGCCGGGATCGAGAACAGCCGTACGACGAACCAGGCCAGGATGATCAACGTGGCACAGCTGCCCATCAACAGGACGTACAGCTTGCGGTTGTCATACTTGCGGGCCATGTCAGACCGTCAGCGGGAGCTTCCCCAGCGCTCGCACCAGCGGGGACAGCTCAGGTAGCTCGGCGGCGGTCGACAATGCAGACGTCAGTACGGCGTCGTGTGTCGGCTGGGCCTCTTCCAGGAGCTCACGGCCGGCCTCAGTGACCTCTGTGTAGATACCGCGCCGGTCCGTGGGGCACAGGTACCGCTGGAGCAGCTTGCGGTCCTCCAGGCGGTTCACCAGGCGGGTAGTAGCGGACTGGCTGAGCACCACGGCGTTCGAGAGCTGGTTCATCCGCAGGTGGTAGTCGTCCTGCCGCGCCAGCACGTCCAGCACGCTGTACTCGCTCACGGAGAGACCGTGCTGTTTCTGCAGCGCGCGCTCCAGCTCGTCCTCGATCCGGGCGTGCAGCGCCGCCAGGGTTCGCCACCCCTGCGCCCGTGCCTCCGCGGCGTCATCCGGTAGTCCCACGACACCTCCACTTGAACATCACGCTTGCATGCGCAATCATAGCGCTTGTGCAATAGCCCGCGTATGCAACTATCGCGCACGCCGGTAACAGTCATAAGGCTACCTTCGAGGGAGAGAACAACCCATGCCCGCCGCCTTGCTCGCGCTCGCCATCGGAGCGTTCGGGATCGGCACCACCGAGTTCGTCATCATGGGGCTGCTCCCCGAGGTCGCGACCGACTTCGGCGTCAGCATCCCGTCCGCCGGACTGCTCATCTCCGGCTACGCGCTGGGCGTCGTGGTCGGCGCCCCGCTGCTCACCGCGATCGGCTCGAAGGTCTCCCGCAAGACCGTGCTGATCGCCCTGATGGGCGTCTTCATCGCCGGCAACCTGATCTCTGCGGTCGCCCCGTCGTACGGCGTGCTGATGACCGGGCGGATCGTCGCGGCGCTGTCGCACGGTGCGTTCTTCGGTGTCGGATCGGTTGTAGCCGCGTCGCTCGTACCGAAGGCCAAGCAGGCGAGCGCGATCGCGTTGATGTTCACCGGGCTGACGATCGCCAACGTGCTCGGCGTACCGGGTGGGACCGCGCTCGGGCAGCAGTTCGGGTGGCGGTCGACGTTCTGGGCGGTCACTGCGCTCGGTGTGATCGGGCTGCTGGGCATAGTGTTCCTGGTACCGCGGCAGGGTTCTGCTGAAGGCCCTGGTCTCAAGAGCGAGCTGGCGGTGTTCAAGAGCCTGCAGGTGTGGTTGGCACTTGCCATGACTGCGCTTGGCTTCGCAGGTGTGTTCGCGTCGTTCACCTACATCGCACCGATGATGACTGAGGTCGCGGGCTTCTCTGCCGGCGCCGTGACCTGGCTGCTGGTGCTGTTCGGCGGTGGGCTCGTCGTGGGCAACCTGCTGGGCGGTAAGGCAGCGGACCGGTCGCTCATGCCGAGCCTGTACCTGATCTTGACGCTGCTGGCCGCAGTACTGGTGGTGTTTGTCTTCACGGCGCATGCCAAGATCCCCTCTGCCGTGA
>NZ_DASRVN010000733.1:0-3044 GCF_035655035.1 Kribbella sp.
GAGGTCGCGGCGGTCACCGATCCGGTCGTCGCGGAGATCTACGAACTGCAGATCAACGAGAAGAACGGCCCGCTGGTCACCGCGATGCGCGACCAGGTCCCGGTACTGGTCCGCGACACCAGCACCGACGACCGCTGGCCGGTGTGGGCCGGGAAGGTCGCCGCGCTCGGAGTCCGGAGCGTGCTCGACATCCCGCTCGCGGCCCGCGGCGAACCACCGCGCGCCGCCGGCGTCCTCGGCCTGTACAGCCTCGACGCCGACGCGTTCGCGGCCGACGACGTGGCGGTCGCGCACATCGTCGCCCGGCACGCGGCGGTCGCCCTCGCCTCCGCACGCAAGGAGGCGGCCCTCGCCCAAGCGGTCGACGCCCGCAAGCTCGTCGGTCAGGCGATGGGCATCCTGATGGAGCGGTACGACATCGACGCTGACCGCGCGTTCGCCGTACTGCGGCGGTATTCGCAGGATACGAACACCAAGCTCCGGGACGTGGCCCAGCAGCTGATCGACACCCGCAAGCTGCCCTAGCGCGCCAGTGTCGTGCTCGGGAGTTCGCCGTACAGGTCGCGGTACATGGCGGTCATCCGGCGGTGGTGGTGGAAACCCCAGCGGGCCGCGATCGCCGCGACGGTCCGCTCGGCCGGATCGGCGGCGAGCAACTCCGCCCGTACTTCGGCCAGCCGGAGCCGGCGGAGCTGGTCGAGCGGCGTGCAGTCGAGGTGCCGGCGGAACGCGGCCTGCAACGCCCGTACCGTGACGCCGGCCGCCGACGCGATGTCGGCGACGCTGATCGCCTGGTCCAGGTGCGAATCCATGTACGCAAGCGCTCGTTTCACCGTCGAGGGCGGCTCGTCCCGGCCGGGCTCCTCGGCCATCGCGGTGTGCGCGAACGTGGCGAGCACGCTGGACGCCAGCAGGTGCGAGAGCGACGCGAGGATCAACGGCGACGCCTGCACGACCGGGTCCGGGAGCGCCTGGTCCCCCAGGTACGCGATCGTCCGCGACAGCTGGGCCGCCGCCGCGCGGCTCCGCGGCCGGTGCTCCAGCAGCCGGACCGGGGCGTTGCCCGTCCGGCTGACACCCGCGACCCGGGTCAGCAGCGCCGGGTCGAACATCGTGATCGAGTACGACGAGCGGCAGACGCGGCCGGCGTACGGGCGGTCGGGCGGCGCGAACGACACCAGGTCACCCGGCCGGAAACCGTCCTCCCAGCCGTCGGTCGCGTGGTCCTGGATGCTGCCCGTGTAGACCTCGCAGAGGCAGATCTTGCCGAGCGGGTCGGCGTCGTAGCTCATCTCGAAGCCGATCTCGAGGCGGTCCACGGTGATCGACTCGGCGGCCGACCGCGCGATCCGGGTCCGCACCGCCGAGGCGCCGCCACCGATCTGCATCTTCGTGTACGCCCGGTTCAGGAAGTCCTCGGTCTTGCCGAGGTCCCGGCTCTCGAACAGCAACGGCTCCATACGCCTATCCTGCCTGCCGCCGGGTACAAGTGCGAAGATGCCAGAACTGCCCGACGTCGAGGGATTCCGCCGGGTGCTCGCCGACCACGCGGCCGGGCGCCCGATCCGGCGCGTCGAGGTGCTCGACGCGGGTGTACTGCGTGGCGTCACCGCCACCGGCCTGCGACACGCACTGGTCGGGCACCGGTTCCGCCGGCCGTGGCGGCACGGCAAGTATCTCGTCGTACCGCTGACGGGGTCGCGCCGGGAGCCCGCCGTACTCCTGCACTTCGGGATGACGGGGTCGCTGGACTGGACCGACGACGGGCAGCGGCTCCGGGACGACCGCGTGGTGTTCGGGTTCGCCGGCGGCGAGCTACGGTACCGCGACCTGCGGAAACTCCAGGGTCTGCGCCTCGCACCGGACCGGGAGGCCGTCGACCAGCTGCTCGACGGCCTCGGGCCGGATGCCACCGAACTGTCGGCCGATGCGCTCGGTGAGCGGCTGGCCGGACGACGTGGTCAGCTCAAGCCGACGCTGATGGACCAGTCGACCGTGGCGGGTCTCGGCAACCTGCTCACCGACGAGATCCTCTGGCGGGCCCGGATCGATCCCGCGCCGCCGGTGCTCCGAACTCGGATCCGCGGATGTCCGTCGGCTGCATGGGCGCATGCGGACCGTGCTGCGTCAGTCGATTCCCGCCGGCCGGGTTCCGCCTCGCAAGAGCTGGCTCACCGGTCGCCGCGACGATCCGTCCGGGTCTTGCCCTCGCTGCGGGACCACTCTCTCGCATGCGCGTGTCGGTGGCCGAGGTACGACGTGGTGCACACGCTGTCAGCCCTCTTGAGATGGAAAGCGCTTGCTAGGATTGGCAGATGATTTACGAGCTGAATCATGTCGGTGGTCGGGTGCGGGATCTCGAGGCGAGCCTGGCGTTCTACGGCGGGCTCGGCGCGGAGGTCGTGGACCGATTGTTCATGAGCGGGTCGCGGGTGCACCGGGTGCACATCCAGCTGGCGACCGGGCTGGTCGAGCTGCTGCATCATGAGGAGCCGGACCCGGAGGCGTCGTACGGGCTCAACCACGTCGGGTTCATGACGGACGACCTCGACGGGGACTACGCGCGGCTGATAGCGCTCGGGTACGCCGAGCTCTCGTCGCCGCGGGTGGCCGGCAGCGGGCAGGGCCGGCTCGCGTTCCTCGCGGACCCGAACGGCGTACGCGTCGAGCTGCTGCAGCGGTCGGAGGAGTTCCGGGTGCCGCCGATCACGTCGGGGGCGGTACGGGCGCTGTCGTACGTCGGCCTCGCGGCACCGGACGTCGACGCCGCCGCCGAGTTCTACGGCACGCACCTCGGGATGGAACAGGTCGCCGACGACACCTTCCGCCTCGGCGTCGACGCCGTCAAACTCTTGCCCTCAGCAACCACCACGATCGACCACCTCGCCCTCACCGGCACCGGCCACACCACCCAGGACCCAGACGGCAACCACATCACCTTCCCCTGACCACAACCCGGCCCGGCAACCGCCTTGCCTTCGCAGGACCGCGACCCAGCCTGTGTCAGCGGGACGTGGCGACTCGCTCGATGACCGGTTGCCACG
>NZ_DASRVN010000734.1:0-3684 GCF_035655035.1 Kribbella sp.
GGCCCACTCCGACTCGATGAAGCGCACCTCGCGCGCCGTCACGAAGACCTTGTGCGAGCTGTCGGTGAACTGCCGCTCGCTGAGGACCCGCGACGCGATCGCGTTGATGCTCCGCGTCGAACGCGGCAGCCGGGTCGCCACGCGGTTGGTCAGCTCGAAGAACCGGTTGCTCAGCAGGTCGTCGTCGAGCTTCTCGCGCCAGCCGGGCAGCGGTCGCCTCGCCGCGCCCTCGGGCACGCGGTTGTTGCGCTTGGTCAGGGTGCGGTCGGTGTGCGGGAACCAGTAGAACTCGAAGTGGTCGTTGCCGTCGGCAAATTCGTCGAACCCGTCCAGTACGTCGGCCAGCGGCAGCGGCATCTCCTGCGCACGCAGCAGGAACGCCGGCACGCACTGCAGCGTGAGCGCGCTGATCACGCCGAGCGCACCGACCGAGATCCGGGCCGCGGCGAACACGTCCGGGTGCTCCTCGGCCGAGCAGTGCAGGACCGAGCCGTCGGCGGTGACCAGGTCGAGCCCGACGATCTGCGTGGCCAGGCCGCCGAGCTTCGCACCGGTCCCGTGGGTGCCGGTGGAGATCGCGCCGGAGATGGTCTGCTGGTCGATGTCGCCGAGGTTCGCCATCGCGAGGTCGAACGCCGCGAGCCCGGCGTTGAGCTTCCGCAGGCCGGTGCCGGCGCCGACCGTGACCCGGCCGGACGCCTGGTCCGCGTGCAGGATCGAGGACAGCCCGTCCAGCTGGACCATCACCTGCTGCGGCACCGAGCAGCCGGTGAACGAGTGCCCGGAGCCGACCGCCTTGAGCTTCTTGCCCTGCTCGGCCGCGGCCTTCACCGCCGCCGCGAGCTCGTCGGCCGAGCGCGGCCGCAGCGCCTCGACGCCGGTCGCCGATTCGGTGCCGGACCAGTTCCGCCAGGTGCTCATCCGAAGTTCTTCCCTTCGCCCCGGTACGTCGTGAGCTCGCGGACGTCCTCCCCGTCGATCGCGTGCAGGACGTCGAACCGCTCCAGCATCTCGCCTGCCTTGGCGTAGCGCATCCACACCCGGTCACCGATCCGCAGCCGATCGGCTTCCGCGCCCTGCACGGGGGTCTGTACCTCGCCCGCGCCTTCGGTGCCTAGCAGCTTCAGCCCTTCCGGCCGGGCCGGCGACGGAAGCCGGGACTTCTTGGCCGGACCGGACGCGACGTACCCGCCGCCGAACAGCGTGGCGATCCGCGGCGCGGGCCGGCGTACGACGTCCAGCGCGTACGCCATCGCGTGCTCGGGCTGGAAGACGTCGTACTTGTCGAACAGGGTCGGGCCGTAGAGACCCGAGCCGGCCGTGACCTCGGTGACGACCGGGTCGGCGCTGCTGATCTCCAGGCTGCCGGTGCCGCCGCTGTTCACGATCCGCAGCGGCGCGACCTGCTTGACGGCGTCGACGACCGCGCCGCGCCGGTCTGCGAGCTCCGCCGCCGAACGCCGCTTCACCCAGCGGACGGCCGGGGACGTGTCCGGCAGCCCGGCGATCTGTGCCTCGTAAAACATCACGCCGGTTAGCTCGAACCTGTCGTCTGCGGCCACGGTACGGGCGAGGGTCGCGACCTCGGACGGGGTCCGCAGCGGAGAACGACGGACGCCGAGGTGCTGGCCGAAGATCCGCAGCGAGGCGTCGACGTCCAGGCAGACCTGGATCCGGGCGGTGCCGGTCGCGGTGGCCCTCAGGAAGCCGAGGTGCTCGGGCGAGTCGATCATCAGCGTGATCCGGGACGCCGTCTCGGGGTCCTCGGAGAGCTCGCGGATCGCCGTACGGTGCGTGGTCGGGTAGCCGAGCAGGATGTCGTCGACGCCGTTCCGCGCGAGCCAGAGCGCCTCGGGCAGCGCGTAGCTCATCACGCCGCGGAACCCGGGCCGGTCCAGCGCGGCGGCGATCAGCGGGCGGCAGCGAACCGACTTCGAGGCGATCCGGATCGGCGTACTGGCGGACCGGCGGACCAGGTCGTCCGCGTTCCGGCGGAATGCGGCCAGGTCGATCACCGCGTACGGCGCGTCGAGCCGCGCGGTCAGCCGGGCGTACCGGTCGAAGTCACCCATAACCGGAGTGTAGGTCACGAAATACTGAAAGGTAATACACCTTTGTGCCGTGACCAGGGATTTTCACGGGCGCGACCCACGGCCTCCACGGGCGAGGGTTAGTGCGAACCCACTCCGAAAGGTCCCTCATGAACATCAGCCGTCGCGCCCTCCTCAAGACCACCGGCGCCGCCGTCCTGGCCACCCCGTTCCTCACCGGCGCCGCTGCCGCGTCGCCCAACCTCCCCTTCGGGCCGGTGCGGCAGATCGACGCGGGCGTGCTCAACGTCGGGTACGTCGAGCTCGGCCCGGCCGACGGCACACCGGTGCTGCTGCTGCACGGGTTCCCGTACGACATCCACAGCTTCGAGGAGGTCGCCCCGCTGCTCGCCCGGCGCGGCTACCGGGTCGTGGTCCCGTACTTCCGCGGCCACGGCAGTACGACGTTCCGCTCGGCCTCGACGCCGCGGCACGTCGACCAGGCGGCGTTCGCGCTCGACATCCTCGCGCTGATGGACGCCCTGGGCATCCGGCGCGCCGTACTGGCCGGCTACGACTGGGGCTCGCGGACCGCGGACATCATCGCGGCGCTGTGGCCGGAGCGGGTGCAGGCGCTCGTGTCGGTCACCGGGTACCTGATCACGAACCTGGAGGCCAACAAGAAGCCGCTGTCGCCGGCGGCCGAGAACGCCTGGTGGTACCAGTACTACTTCGCCACCGAGCGCGGCGCCCAGGGGCTGCACGAGTACAAGCGGGAGCTCGGCGAGTTCATCTGGAAGTTCAACTCGCCGACCTGGAAGTACAGCGCGGCGACGTACGCCCGGACCGCGGCGGCATTCGACAACCCGGACTACGAGGCGATCGTGATCGGCAACTACCGGTGGCGGCAGAGCTTGATCCCGGCCGAACCGGAGTACGCGGAGCTGGAGGCCCGGCTGCAGAAGGCGCCGAAGATCGCTGTACCGACGATCACGATCGACGGTAGGTACGACCCGTTCACACCGGCCGGGAACGGGTCGTCGTACCGCGACCACTTCGTCGGCCGCTACCAGCACCGGACCTTCGACGTTGGGCACAACGTGCCGCAGGAGGCGCCGCGGGAGTTCGCGCAGGCGGTGGTGGACGCTAGTCGATGACGGATTCGAGCACTGGTACGACGGTGTGCGCCCAGGCGGCCTGCTGGTCCGGTTGGGCGGAGGTTGTTGCCAGGAGGGCGACGGTTGCGCCCTTCAGCACCGACACGTCTACGTAGGACTCTGCTGCGGCGTACGAACGTACGGCGGTGGCAGCTGTCGCGGTGGACCAGAGCTGCTTGACGGAGAGGTCGCCGCCTTTGCCGCACGCTCGCATGCGGGTCTGGTAGCCCTCGTAGTAGGCGCTCGCTTCGGCCGCGTGTTTGAAGCGGAGTAGGAGCGCTGTGGCGGGTAGGGCTGCTGGCGTGCGGTAGCTGCCGGTCAGAGCGTAGGTGGCGACCGGGAGCGAGCCGCTGACAGGCTGGCCGGAGCAGCCGGACGGTAGGGCTTCGTAGGACGCCTGATGGGGTTCGCGGCGGCGGGTCCAGGTGTTGTTACCGACGAAACCGGCCTCTGCGCCGCCCGGGTCGTTGTAGGTCTTCCAGCCGGGCCCTAGCTTC
>NZ_DASRVN010000735.1:0-21679 GCF_035655035.1 Kribbella sp.
GCCGACCACCCCGGGTACCGACCGTACGCACACGCCCGAGCCTCGGACGGGAGAGACGAACCCGGAGCCTCGGCGTACCCCAGAAGACCCCGGCGCCGCGCGTACGAACGAACCGCCGGTCGTACCGGTCACCCCGGTCACCCCGGTCATGCCAACGCACGCCGGCGGTCCTGTGACGCCCGGCCGCTCGGCGCAGTCGATCGGCGACCGACTGGCCGGCAAGGAACCGACCATCGCCGAGAAGCTCTCCGGCGAGCCCGTCGCGCGTACCTCTCGCCAGTCGATCGCCGACCGCCTCGACGGCAAACAACCCACCATCCCCGAACGCCTAGACGGCGTCGAACCACCCCCCGGCCACACCCCACCCGCAGACCCCGGCCCCGGCCGCACCTCGGGCGGGGAAACCGGTCCGGGCCGTACGCCGGGTGGGGATACCGGTCCTGGCCGTACTTCGGGTGGAGAACCTGTCCACGGCCGTACGTCGGGTGGAGACCCGGCCCCGAGGCAGTCGATTGCCGACCGCCTCGACGGCAAGGAACCGTCCATCGCCGAACGCCTGGACGGCGTCGAGCCCACCAACGGCCGCGCCCCGACGCACACGGAGCCTGGTTCACCCGGACGGCACGTGGACGACTCCACACCCGCAGCTCGCACGGCGGAGCCCGGTGAACCCGCCGGGAGGCACGTGGACGACTCCACACCCGAGGCTCGCACCGCCGAGCCGCACGACCCCAGCCACCCGACCACCGAACGCCCGCACACCGACGACGGCACACACCCCAACCACACCGAGCCCGGTCACCACGACCCGGCGACCGAGCCGGGTGCCGCCCGCCACGAGCCAGAAGGCACGCCGGCGTCCCGGCACGAACCAGGCGCCGACCGCCCCCGTGACGAGCACACCAACCCGTCCGCGGACCGCCCGCACGAACGCACGGACGAGCCAGGCGCACAGCACCCGCACGAACGTACGGAGGAGCCGGCCGCAGAGCGCCCGCACGAACGCACGGACGAGCCGGATGCGCAGCGCCCACGCGAGCGTGCGGACGAGCCGGGCGCAGCGCGTCCGCACGACGGTGGGACGGAGCGCGGCGCGCAGCGGCCGCGTGACGGGCACGACGAGCCTCGAGCGAACCATTCGCGTGATGGGCAGCGTGAGGCGTCGGCCGAGCGCGCGCATGACGGGCGTGCCGAGCCGGGCACGGATCGCCCGCACGAGCATGCCGACGAGGCCGGCGCGCAGCGTCCGCGTGAGGCTGCTGCGGAGCGTCCGCACGAAGCTGGGGCGGAGCGTCCGCACGAAGCTGGGGCGGAGCGTGCGCGTGAGGCTGGGGCCGAGCATTCGGGTGCGGCTGACCGTCGGCGCGAGCCGGGCGCGGAGGGGCGCCCGCGTGAGGCTGGTGCTGAGGGGCGGCGTGAGTCGGGTTCGGAGCGTGCGGGGGACGGTACGCCGGCGTGGCATCGGGCGGATTACGATCCGGCTCGGGTGCACGATCCGGGGAGGGTGGATGGGCATCCGGTTCCGGAGCACGACTTCGGGCCCGGGGCCAAGGAGCCGGCGGCTGCGCGGCACGAGCCTGACCACTCGGGTGATGGCAACGACCCGCGGTACGACGACCCGCTCGAGCGGCAGCGGCTGATCGACCAGATGAAGCCGGAGCACCTGCGTCCGGAGGCGGGCAAGGTGCGGTCGGAGGTCGACCCGTTCCAGCACATCAAGCCGGACGACCTGGACCCGCGTCGCGGTGAGCTGGTCGAGAGCGTCGGCGACCGGCCGATCGAGAACAAGTACAGCTGGGTACACAAGGTGAACCCGGACAACGGACTCTCCCCGCACTACGGCATGAACTGCCCGGAGGTGTCGCGCGTGACCTGCGACATCTTCAACCGTGGTGAGCCTCGGCTCGCGGCGGGCAACGCATTCCGCCGCGGTGAGTTCCCGCAGACCACGACGGAGTGGATGGGGATCGAGGACTTCCCGGAGGCGTACAAGTACCGGCGGCCCGAAGGCACCCCGGCGGACTTCAACTCCGACCAGTCCGCGCTGCAGCTGGTGCGGGACGCGCTCAAGGGCCGGCCGGTCGGTACGCACGCGAACATCGGCGTGACGTTCGGCCGCGGTGGGCACCGGTTCACGGCGTTCGTGGACGGTGACGGCAGCGTCAAGTGGATGGACGCGCAGCCGTCGCGCGCCGCGCGGAGTCACCCGGAGGGTTCGCCGGAGCAGATCGCCGCGATCGAGCGGGACATGATCAAGCACGGCAACCAGATCCCGGTCGGGAGCCACATCGATCGGCTGGAGTTCAGCGTCCGCGAACCGGGTGGCAAGTGGGAAGGCGTTCCGCGCCACCCCGACTCGACGCCCGCGTCCCAGCGCACGCTGGGCGGCGGCCGCCCGGGCGAGGGCTCCAACTCGTTCGAGGACCGGCTGAACCCGGGTGGTAGCAACACTCCGCACACGCCCGAGCGGTCAGGGCCTGCGGAGCCCGCCGGTTCCGAGCCGTCACAGTCGATCGCGGACCGGCTGGCAGGCAACGACCACCCCAGTACGACACACGCACCGGGGGACCCCGGCCACAATCCCGCGGGTGAGGCGCGGGCGGGCGGCCGTACTGGCGAACACCCGAGCCCGACCCACCCCGCCGACCACCCAAGCCCATCCGACCCGGCGACCACCCCGCACACCAGCGAGCACGCCCGTACGACGCGTGCCGGTGGGGACGGTGGTACGGCGCACGCTCGCGAGGACGGTCGTACGGCGCATGCCGGAGGGGACAGCGGCATGGCGCGTGCCGGCGAGCACGGCCGTACGACGCGCGCCGGGGAGGGCGGCGGTACCACCCGTCGTGGTGAGGACGGTCGTACGGGGCATGCCGGTGGGGACAGCGGTACCACGCACGCCGGTGAGCGCGGTGGTACGGCGCACGTTCGCGAGGACGGTCGTACGACGGGTGCCGGGGAGGACGGCGGTACCACGCATGCCGGCGAGGACGGTCGTAGGACGGGTGCCGGGGAAGACGGTGGTACTGCGCGTGGTGGTGAGCACGGTCGTACCGCGGGTGCCGGGGAGGGGTCGGGCACGGCGCGTGGTGGTAGTGCTGGTGATGGTCGGGGGCGTGGGCTGTCCGACATTCTGGACGGGCACGGCGAACCGCGACCCACGGTGAGCGGTCATCATTCGGAGACGCAGCCGTCAGCGGGTGGTCGGGAAGCCCACGAGGCGCGGCCGGCGAGCGGGGAAGCACGCAGCACGGGCTCGACCCGGACCGGAACCGACAGGCTTGAGCCGACGCACAGCACGGAGCATCCACTCGAGCCCACTCACGCCCGAGGGGCGGAGCACACGCCGGAGCAGGTACGCACGCCGGAGCAGGTACGCACGCCTGTTGAACCGCGTCGGGGCGAGCCGCCCTACTCGGCGGAGCAGTCTCATCGGGCAGACGACGGCCGTGCGCCGGAGTCTTCCCGGGGCCCGGAGCAGGCTCGGCGGGTGGACGACGGGCGTACGCCGGAGCAGTCGCGGGTGGCGCAGGAGACCGATCGGGCAGATGCCGGGGTTGGGCGCGAGCCGGAGTCGTGGGGTGTGCGGGACGAGCGCGGTTCTGGTGGTGAGCGGGCGCGGCGTGAGGTGGATCCGGAGGAGACTCAGCGGGTTTCCCGGGAGACGATCCGGGAGGCGGAGGCGACGCAGCGGGTCTCACACGAGACGATCCAGAATGCAGAGCACACGACGTCCGCTGCACCCCACGCGAACGAGCGGCAGGTCCCGTCGGGTGGATCTCATGCGAGCGAGCGGCGTGCGCCGGCTGGACCGCATTCGAACGAGCCGCACGCGCCGTCGGCTGGACCCCATGCGAATGAGCGGCATGCGCCGGCTGGACCCCGTGCGGGCGAGCGGCACGTGCCGTCGGCTGGAGCTCATGCGGATGGGCCGCATGCACCGGCGGGTGAAGCCCATGCGAGCGAGCGGCATGCGCCGGCTGGACCCCATGCGGACGGGGGACATGGGCGTGAGGCTCATCCGGGGGCGGGTGAGGTTGGGGTGGGGGAGCGGGAAGGGGCTTGGGAGTCGGAGTTGGCGGATCCTGGGTTCCGGGCTTCGGAGGCGGATCAGGCGGCGTTCAAGAAGCAGTTCCCGACGTACGACCGGGAGGCGATGAGGGAGCATCGGCGTCGTGGGCGGGCGCAGCTCGGGGACCGGATCCTGAACCTGACGGATGTCGACATCCAGGCGATGGAGAAGATGCTGCAGCGTCAGCACTACGACATCAACAAGGCGTTCCACCGCGGCGATCGTGCGGTGGAGAGCGATCCGATCGTGCGGAACGCGATCTCCGGGATGCACAAGATGCCGTCGGTGAAGGGGGAGGTGTTCCGTGGACGGACGTTCGACGATCCGGCCAAGCTGCAGGAGTTCCTGGATCGGCACGAGGTCGGTGAGGCGGTCCGGTACCGCGGGTTCACGCACTCGGACAAGCAGTACGAGGGAGCGCGCCCGCACGCCGGCAACGTGATGCTGCACATCGAGTCGCGGAACGGGCGGGACATGTCGTTCCTGCGTGATCCGCATGCTGGGATCGAAGAGGTGATGCATCTTCCGCACACCGACTTCTATCCGGTACCGAAGCACTTCGACGAGGCGACCGGGAAGTACACGGCGAAGCATCTCGACGACGATGGTGTGTGGCATGTGTACGTGCGTGACTACACCGGTCCGTACGTCGAGCCCGGTCGCGCACGGGTCGAGACGCCGTCGGCCCACCCGGGGGAGCACCCGGCCGGGGCGCCGTACGACCGGTCCCCGAACCAGCCGGGTTCCCCGACTGTTCACCACGACGAACCAGGTTCGTTCGGCCCGGTGGGGCACGGCGAACAGCCGGGTTCCTTCGGTCCGCTGGGGCATCAGGCTGAGCCTGGTTCCTTCGGTCCGGTTGGGCATCATGAGGAGCCGGGGTCGTTCGGTCCGGTTGGTCACCACGAGGAGCCGGGGTCGTTTGGTCCGGTTGGGCATCAGGCGGAGGGGTATCCGCCGGCGCAGCACTCGTACGGCGAGCAGCAGCACGCGCAGGATCCGAACGCACAGCAGCATGTGCAGGAACCGCACGCACAGCAGCAGCCCTACGGGCAGCAGCACACGGAGGATCCGTACGCGCAGCAGCCGTACCGCCAGCAGCAACCGCACGACCCGTATGCGCAACAGCAGCCGTACGGCCAGCACCTGCAGGATCCGTACGCGCAGCAGCAGTCCTACGGCCAGCACTCGCAGGAGCCGTATGCGCAGCAGCGGCCGTACGGAGGGCGACGGCAGGGACAGTATCCGCCGGTTAGTCGGGGTGAGCAGCCGTCTGGGGCGCCTCGTCCGCAGGATCCGTACAACCAGCAGCCTGGGTATGGGCAGCAGCAGCCGCAAGGCCCGTACAACCAGCAGCAGTACGGGCAGCAGCAGCATCAGCCGTACAACCAGCAGCAGGCGCAGTACCCGCAGCAGCCGCAGCACCCGCAGCACGATGCGCAGTACCAGCAACCGCAGCAGACGCAGTACCAGCAGCAGCCGCAGTATCAGCAGCCGCAGTACTCGCAGCAGCAGGGTGGGGAGTGGCGGGCTGGGGATTCGGCGTACGGGGTGAGTGCAAAGACAGGGTTCGATCCGGCGTTTCATCATCGGGCGTTGGGGGACGAGTTCGCGCCGGGCGTGCACGACCCGGATGCCGCGTTCCAGCCGAAGGAGCGGGCGATCGCGGATCGGCTGCAGCAGGAGCGTTGGCGTGTCGACGCGCGTCCGGAGGATCACGGCGTGCAGCATCTGAAGAACCCGGAGTCGATGGTGCGCAAGCATCCGGGGCACGAAGGTGTGATCACCGAGTACAAGACCCTGCAGAGCGGCTCGCGGAACGCGGCGAAGCGGAACATCAACGACGCCAGCGATCAGGTCCCGCCGGACGGCGAGGTGGTGATCGACGGCCGGGGTGTCGGTCTGACCGAGGAGATCGCGGACCACGCGTACCGCGGCGCGCTCGGCCAGCCCGGGAAGCGGGTGGCGGCCGAGGTGCACGTGATCCTCGGTGACGGCCGGATCAAGACGTACACGAGGGAGAACTGATGGCGGCGCGGGAGAACCTGTTCCTGCGGTCGGCGGCGCCGGTGCGGGACCAGGCGGTACGCCTGCAGGAGCTGCTCGGGCTGGAGCCGATCCCGGACCAGTCGGGCGCCGGTCCCGACCAGTACGGGCTGCGGGCCGCGGCGCGTACGGTGCCCGGCACGCTCGGGTTCCTCGTCCAGCCGAATCTGCACGTCGAGACCGACCCGGCTCCGGAGGACGTGCAGGCGATCGACGGCTACCCGATCGAGATCGACATCTGGCTCGGCCGGGACGTGGGCGCGCAGCGGTTGGAGGCGCGGATGGTGTTCGACTACCTGGTGCAGATGTGGCCGGACGTCCCGATGCTGCTGTGTCACGACCTGGAGGAGCTGGTCGTCGCCTACCGCCCGGGTCGCGGCGTGTACGAGTTCCCTGCCGGTACGACGATGGACGCGCCGGACGCCCCGCTGTGGCGCGATTGGGTGGAGGTCTGACCGAAAGATGTCCGGCAGCTACTACGGAACGCAGGTCATCGAGTCGGTCGCGGTACGCCGCCGCCGGCTCCGCGAGGCGTGGCTGTTCGGCCAGGACCGCGCGAAGAACACGCTCAAGGAGCAGACCGGCAAGTTGTTCGCCAGCGTGATGATCGGCGTCCTGGCGTGTGCCGGGTGCGCCGGTGTCTCGTACTTCAAGTCCGCGTCGGCGAAGGAGAAGGAGAAGAACCAGCCGACCACCACGCAGACGACGACCGGGCCGGTGAGCCCGTCGCCGAATCGGTGAGCGTCCGCAAGGTGATGGTTGGTACGAAGTCCCCCGCGTGGTCGCGGGCAGGTCAGCGGAGGGAATGTTAGGTGGCAAGCCGGATCGTGCATCGCCCGGCGCGGCGGACAGCCGCGCCCGGGATGCAGGAGCAGCGCGTGATCGAACCCGCACCGACCCTGGGTGGTGCGGGCGGCGGTGGCGGTGGTGGCAACGCGATGCTGCAGATGGTGCCGGCGCTCGGCGGTATCGGCTCGATGGTGATGATGACCATGGGTCGGTCGGGGCCGATGATGATGGTCGGCATCGTGATGGGCGCGGTGACGCTGCTCGGCACCGCCGGCGGCATGCTCGCCGGCCGAGGCCGGGGCGGTAAGCAGCGCAAGGACCAGCGCACCAGGTACCTGGACTATCTGGAGCGGCTCCGGGACGAGTTCTCGGTGCAGGAGCGGACGGCGCGCGCGGACGCGCTCGAGTTGAACCCGCCGCCGGACGCGCTGCTCGACTGCGTCAGCGACGTGTCCCGGCTGTGGGAGCGCCGGCGGACCGACAGCGACTTCCTGCAGCCGCGCTGCGGCAGCGGCCGGGTGCCCGTCGTACCGGCTGTCGTCGGTCAGTCCGGATCGGCGATGGAGCCGCCGGACCAGTTCATGATGGCCGAGGCGAACGCGCTGGTACGCCGGTTCACGCTGATCCCGGACATGCCGCTGACCGTCCCGCTGGACCATGTCGGCAACGTCAGCATCGTCGGGGACCGTGACGGTGTCGTCCGGGTGGCCCGCTCGCTGCTGGCGCAGACCGCCGTCTGGCACGCGCCCGAGGACGTGATCATCGCGGCCGCGTACCCGCCGCAGGCGTTGCCGGACTGGCAGTGGATGTCGTGGCTGCCGCACGTCCAGGACCCGGACCGCAAGGTCGGCCCGACGCCGTTCCGGCGGATCGCGCAGACTCCGGCCGAGCTGTCCCGGCTGCTGGCCGACGACCTGGGCGAGCGGGTCCAGTGGGCGACCGAGTCGCGCCGCGGATCGGTGGCGTTCGACGACCGGCGACGGTTGACCCAGCGGATGCTGGTGCTGCACGACACGTACGGCGACGTTGCGGCCGAGGTCCGCCCGCAGGCCGACGACTCGCTGGTGCCGGGGGAGCTCGGCGTGACCGTGCTGCACCTGGTCGCGGACCGGGTCCAGGAGCCGAGCTCGGTGACGATGCGGATCACCGTGTACGGCGACGACGTACGGGTCGAGGACCTGCGCGGCCCGGCGCCGATGGTGGCGAGCGGGCAGGTCGACAAGTGCGACGCCGCGCTCGCCGAGGGCATCGCCCGGGAGCTCGCGCCGCTGCGGCTGTCGGCGGAGTCGCTCGACGACGAGGCCCAGCTCGACAAGGTCGACTTCATGGGCCTGCTGAACATCACCGACGTCGCCCGGCTGGACTTCCGCCGGCTCTGGCAGCCGCGGGCCGATCGGGCCTTCCTGCGGGTGCCGCTGGGGATGGACGACAACGGCGGTACGACGCTCGTGGACCTGAAGGAGTCCGCTCAGCTCGGTATGGGCCCGCACGGCCTGATCATCGGTGCGACCGGTTCCGGCAAGTCCGAAGTACTGCGCACCATGGTCACGGCCCTGCTCGCGACCCACACGCCGGAGGACCTCGCGCTGGTGCTCGTGGACTTCAAGGGCGGTGCGACGTTCGCGCCGTTCGACGGCGTACCGCACGTGGCCGGCATCATCACGAACCTGCAGGACGACGCGAGCATGATCGAGCGCGCGTACGCGAGCCTGGCGGGGGAGGTGCAGCGCCGGCAGCAGGTGCTCAAGGACGCGGGCAACATCGCGAACATCACCGACTACCGTCTCTACCGGTCGCAGCGGCCGGAGATGGCGCCGCTGCCGCACCTGTTCGTGATCATCGACGAGTTCGGCGAGCTGCTGAACCAGCGGCCGGACTTCATCGACCTGTTCCTGTCGATCGGCCGGATCGGGCGGTCGATCGGGGTCCACCTGCTGCTGTCGAGTCAGCGCATCGAGTCCGGCGCGCTGCGGGGTCTCGACACGTACCTCTCGTACCGCCTGGGGCTGCGGACGTTCTCCGAGGAGGAGAGCCGGACGGTGCTGGACACCACCGACGCGTTCCACCTCCCGCCGCTGCCCGGGTACGGGTACCTGAAGGTCGACACGAGCATCTACCAGCGGTTCAAGGCCGCGTACGTCTCGGGCCCGTACGCGCCGCCCGCGGAGGAGGTCGTCGAGGACGAGGGCGAGAACGTCCGCCCGCACGAGATCCCGCCGTACCAGCAGCGTCTGGACGACCCGGGCGCCGCGACCGCCCTCGAGCCGGCGGCGACCGAGCGGACGACCGGTCCGACCGTACTGAACGTGTTCGTCGACCAGGTCCGCAAGGCCGCGCCGTCGGTGCTGAAGATCTGGCTGCCGCCGCTGCCGGCTGCCTGCACGCTGGACGGGATCGCGGGCCGCGCGGACTTCGTCGTCGACCGCGGGCTGCAGCTGGCCGCGCAGACGCCGCCGATGATGCCGCCGCTCGGTGTGGTCGACGATCCCCGCAACCAGCGGCAGGACGTGTACCGCCTCGACCTGACGCGGGCCGGCGGTCATGTCGCGTTCGTCGGCGGTCCGCAGTCCGGGAAGACCACCGCGCTGCGGACCGTGGTCACCTCGCTGGCGCACACGCACACCCCGCGCGAGGTCGCGATCTACGCGCTCGACCTGGCCGGTGGCGGTATGCAGGCGCTGGAGCAACTGCCGCATGTCGGCGGGGTGGCGCTGCGTACCGACCGCGAGCGCATCCGGCGTACGGTCGAAGAGATCCGGACGATGATCGACCAGCGGGAGCGGATCTTCCGCAACCACGGGATCGACACGATGGACGCGCTGCGCGCCGATCACGCCGCCGGGCGGATCCCGGAGCTGCCGACCGCGGACATCGTCCTGGTGGTCGACAACTACGGCGCGATCCGGACCACGTTCGACGATCTGGACGAGCCGATGTCGGACATTCTCCAGCGGGGCAGCAGCTACGGCGTGCACGTGGTCGCGGCGATGATGCGCTGGAACGACATCCGGATGCAGAACCAGGCGCTGTTCGGCACGATGCTGGAGCTGCGGCTGAACGACCCGACCGACTCGAACATCGACCGCCGGCTGCAGGAGGTACTGCGGAGAGCCGGCGGCGGGCGGGCGCTGCTGCCGGGGAGCAAGCTGTTCCTGCAGATCGCCCTGCCCCGTGTCGACGGCGTCCCCTCGGACGAGAACCTCGCCGAGATCCTGGAGGCACAGGCGGTGTCGGTGCGGTCGACCTGGCAGGGGCCGCGGGCACCGCAGATCCGGATCCTGCCGCTGCAGCTGCCGCGGGCGGACGTCGCGGACGACCTCCGCGAGCCGGCCGTCGTACCGGTCGGCGTGGACGAGCGGGCGCTGTCGCCGGTGTACGTCGACCTCGCCGGGCGGGACAGCAACCTGGTGGTGTTCGGCGACAGCGGCTGCGGGAAGACCAACCTCGTCCGGCTGCTGGTCCAGCAGCTGGTCGATCGGCATACGTCCGACCAGCTGGTGTTCGCGGTGATGGACCCGCGGCGCGGCCTGCGCGACGTCGTTCCGCCGGCGTACCTCGGCGGGTACGCTCCGACCGGCCGGATGGCCGCCGGGCTCGCGGCAGGTGTCTCGCAGGAGCTGGCGAAGCGGATGCCGGACGACAGCGGCACGGTCCCGGAGGCGGGACAGGGCGGTCCGCGGATCGTGGTCCTGGCCGACGACTACGACCTGCTGACGACGGGCGGGCAGTCGCCGATGGACCCGTTCCTGCCGTACGTCGCGTCCGGCCGCGACATCAAGCTGCACTTCATCGTGACCCGGCGGGCGTCGGGCGCGTCGCGTCAGCTGTACGAGCCGTTCCTGTCCGCCGTACTGGAGTCGGGCTCGGCCGGGATGGTGATGTCCGGCGACCGGGCCGAGGGGCAGCTGTTCACCGGTGCCTACCCGGGCGACTATCCGCCCGGCCGTGGGTTGTTCGTTCGACGGGGAGACGGGCCGCAGCTCGTCCAGACGGCCCTGGCCGACGCGGTTGCGACCGTGCCGGCGGGCGGAGGTGTGACGCCATGACGTACGACCTGGTTGCGCTCGTCGACGGCCGCCCGACCAGCGACGACCTGCTGGCCGGGCTCGCGGCCGCGGGGTCCGAGCTCGGCGTCCGCGCGGTGAGCGGCGGCGCGGTCATCCAGCTCTGCGACGACGACGGCGACCCGCTGGTGTCGATCGAGATGCCGTTGCTGATCCAGGTCCCGGGCGAGGTCGAGCGGATGCTCGGGCCGTCGGTCGGGCAGGTGCAGACACCGGCGTGGTGGGTCGAGATCCGCGCCGCCACGCTGGACGGCGCGCGGGAGCTCGCCGAGAAGTACGCCGGCACCCTGGTCGGCCGGCTCGGCGGCCGGGTGTGGTCACCCGAAGGCACCGGGCCCGCGACCACCGCGAACGAAGGAACCAACTGAGATGCCGAACGAACTGATCTTCAGCCCCGGGGTCGACCTGGTCACCGACCGGGTCGCCGTCGTCATGCAGGACCGCCCGGTGGTCGGCATGTCCGCCTGGCTCTCCGATGCGCTGGCCTCCGCGATGAGCGAGAACCGCGGTCTCCAGCTGGTCACGCCGCGGACGTCACGGATCACCTGGCCGGTGCGCTCGCTGGTGCTCCAGAGCATCCTGTCGCGCTGGGTGGTGGTGGGCGAGGACGGGGAGTACTTCGACGGCCTGAACGGCACCCGCGTGGTCTGGAACGACGAGATGTTCGTCGCCCGGTCGACGGGCGAGCCGGACGAGCGGACCTCGGACATGCACCCGGACTTCGTGGTCCAGGAGGACCCGTTCGCGCACCTCCAGCTGACCGTCCGGGTCCGGCACAAGCCGGTCGCCGCGCTCGTTCTCGGCAAGGTCGCGGAGACGCTGTTCGGCGGTGCGGCAGGTGGTGGACCGGGCGGCTGGTCGACCTCCGAGCCGGTCACCCAGCCGTGGAGCCGGGAGGCTTTGACGGAGTACTGCCGGGGCCGTGCGCCGGCGCCGACGATGCTGATCCTCTCCGGGCCGTCAGGTCCTGACACCAAGCCGGCGGTCGGCACGCTGGAGATTCGCCGGACCACGGCGGGGGTCGACGAGACCGTGTCGTTGTCGGTCGCGCAGCCCGGTCTGGGGCTGCCGACGGCCCAGGCGGTCGGTGACCTGGTCGATGCCGTCGCGGACGACTTCGAACTGGTGTCGGCGGTCGCGATGGGTGCGTTCGGTGCCGCCGACGGCACCTACCAGCCGCGCTTCGCCGGCCTCGGCGGTCCGGTCGGGCTCGGGGTCGGCCACGAGGCGGTCCGCGACGGCGGGCTGAAGGACGCCCTCGACGTCGCGGGGATCAAGGCGCTGGCCATCGGGCCGTCGCACGAGCCGGGCGTCTGGTACCCGATCGGCGACGGACGGTCCGCGGAGGACTGGGAGAAGTACTCGGCCGTGATGCGGAAACTGGTGCCGTCCGAGGCCCAGGCCGGGCAACGCTGAGCAGCGAGAACAGGAGCGAAGAGCTATGAGCGTGTACAGCCGCGTGACGGTGATCGGTCAACGCCGTCGGCTGGATGCGGTGCTGCCCGCGGACGAGCCGCTCGGCGTACTGCTGCCCGACCTGCTGCGGATGCTGGACGAGCCGCTGGAGCAGAGCCCGCAACGGCGGTACCTCACCACCGCGACAGGCGTCCTGGTCCCGCCGGAGGGAACGCTGCAGGCCGCACAGGTCATCGACGGTTCGGTACTGCGGCTGGCGTCCGAGGGCGAGCTGCCACCGCCGCCGACCGTGTACGACGTGACCGAGGAGGCCGTCGAGGACCTCAAGCGCCGCGGTACGACGTTCAAACCGCAGCATCGCCGGATCCTCGCGGGTGCCGGGCTGGTGTTCTCGATCATCGCGGGCGCGATCTCGCTGCTGGTCGCCGCGCCGAACGGTGTCACCGCGGCCGCGCTGCTGGTGCTGACCGCGATCTGTGCGTTCGTCGGCATCGCGCTCGGCCGCAGCGGGAACAAGGTGATCGCTACACCACTCGTCACGGTCGCGACCGTCGTACTGGCGCTGACTGTCGGCTTCTGGGCGTTGAACGGTGGCTGGGAGCTCGGACTGGTCATCACGGTCGGGGCATTGTGCCTGGCGTTCGGTCCGCTGTTCTACGCGGCAGCTGGGCTCGCTGGTGGCGGTGTGGTCGCCGGTGCAACCGCTGTGTTGTTCGTTGCGGTGTGGATGATCGGTGTCGGTACAGGTCTGGCTGCTGAGCGGGTAGGTGCTCTGGCTGCGCTGCTGGCCGTACTGCTGCTCGGGCTGCTGCCCCGGATGGCGCTGGCCTTGTCGGGTCTGTCCGGGCTGGACGACAAGCGGGCGGCGGGCCAGGAGATCATGCGCGGCGACGTACGTACCGCACTGAACGCTGCGCACCTGGGACTCGCCCTGGCGACGTTGCCGATCGCGGTGTCGTCCGCGGTGGCGGGTCTGATGCTGCTGAAGCAGGGCGGTGCGTGGGCGGTCGCGCTGGCGCTGGTACTGGCGTTCCTTCTCGCATCGCGGTCCCGGTTGTACCCACTGGTGAGCGAGGTCGCGGTGCTGTTCGCGGCTGCGTTCGCGATCGTGTCAGGGTGCGTACTGATCGCGGCTGTGAACGGTCAGGGCGGTGCGTTCATCGCACTGGGGCTGCTGGTGCTGGTGGCGATGTTCTGCGCGTTCGGTCTCAGTTTCGCACCGGCGGAGCATGTCCGGGCGCGGCTCACGCAGCTGTTGGACTATGTTGAAGTGGTGGCGATCGTGGCGACGGTCCCGCTGACGCTGGGTGTCTTCGGCGTCTACACCAGCCTGCTGAACAAGTTCTGACGACCGGGTGGCATGACTGATTCCGACTGGCAAGGTGACATGTTGCGCCGGATGTCGGCGCAACACCCACCAGCCGACGATCCGGCCGAGAACGCTCCTGCGACGGAGGACTCAGCTGCGCCCGCAGAGCCGCCTGTGCAGCAACCGGTAGAGCAGTACCCCGAGCAGTTCTCTCCGCAACAGCAGTACGGGCAGCAGCCTTATCCACCGCAGCAGGGCGAGTGGTACCCGCCGCAGCAGGCCTACCCGCCGCAGCCGTACCAGCCTGGCCCCTACGACCAGCAGTACGCGCCCCCGCAGTACCAGCAGCCCCCGCAGCAGCCGCCGTACGAGCCGCCTCCGCAGCAGCCGCCGTACCAGCAACCCCCACAGCAGTCGCCGTACCAGCAGCCTTATGAGCAGCAGTACGGCCAGCAGGGGTATCCGCCGTACCACCAGCAGCCCCCGGGGCAGATGCCGTTCCCGGACCAGCCGCCGTACCAGCCGCCAGGTGACGCGTGGGGCCAGCCGCCGCAGCCGCAGTCCGAGCAGCTCGGACGGCCCGCGCCCGCCGAGGGCGACTCGGTCTTCCGGAGGTTCCGCCGGATCGCCTCGGAGGCGGCGTTCCTGGTCGGCGCGTCGGGCCGGATGGAGCGGGACGTGGAGAACATCGCGACGGTCCGCCGCCCGATCGCGATCATGCGCCGTGTCGGCGTACTGAGCCCGGTGATCAACGGCGGTACGTCGACCGTCGCCGCGCTGCTGTCGACGATGCTGGCCGCCCAGCGCTCGGACCGGGTCGTCGCGATCGACACCGATCCGGCCGGCGCGGAACTGTCCCGCCGGCTCGAGCCGGCCCTCGGCGCCGGGGCGATCGAGGACGTCACGCTGGTGCGCGCGGACGGCAACGCCCAGGCAGTCCGGTCGACCCTGGCCGAGGTCCAGGGGCAGGGCGCCCGCGACGTCGGCCTCGCCGTCGTCGACTGTCCCGGCACCATGTACGACGAGGTCGGGACCGAGTTGGCCTCCTCCGGACACAGCCTGGTGCTGGTCGTGCCGTCGGTCCGGCAGGTCGCCGAGTACGCCGTGGCTCAGCTCGACCAGCTCGCGCCGGCCGGGCAGGACGTGCTGCTGCACCGGGGCGTGGTCGTGATCACCCTGGTCGAGGACGCCCCGGACAGTTCGGTCGGCTGGCTGGTCGGCGCGTTCAGGCAGCGCGGCCTGGAGCCGATCGTGCTGCCGTACGACGAACACATCGCCCGGTCCTGGCCGCTGCACTCCGAGCAACTGCAGCCCGAGACGCGACGTGCGGTGCTCGAACTCGCGGCACGGGTGGTCGGTACCGTGACCGGCGTTGCCAGCTGATTCACAGCAAACCTTCAAACGGCGGTGCAATGCGGGCCGGGCTGAACCATTCGGCCGGGCCGGTCGTTGAGTAGGTGGATAGCGTTCAACTACTTCGATCAGCAGGCTCCTGGAGGTCCAGATTCATGAGCGATGACACGACGGCATCGGCCACGACGGCAGCGGCGGACGGCGGACTGCGGGACCGCAGGACGGTGCTGCGGTGTGCGGCGATGGTCGCGCTGGCGGGTGCCGGTGCGCCGCTCCTCGCGGCCTGCGGCGGCGGTGACAACTCCGGGAGCACCGGCGGCAGCAGCACCGGTACGGCGCCGTCGGCGACAGGTTCCGCGCCGAGCGCGAGTGCCTCGTCGGGCGGCGGCGGTACGGTGCTCGGCCCGGTGTCCGACGTACCGGTCGGTGGCGGGAAGATCTTCACCGACGCGAAGGTCGTGGTGACGCAGCCGACCGCCGGCACCTACAAGGGGTTCTCCGCGATCTGCACGCACCAGGGCAACCCGGTCGGCTCGGTGGAGGGCGGCCAGATCGTCTGCCCGTTCCACAACAGCCACTTCAGCATCAAGGACGGCAGCGTGGTCAGCGGCCCGGCACCGTCGCCGCTGCCGGCCGTGAACGTGAAGGTCCAGGGCGGCAACATCGTCGAGTCCGCCTAGACCCGGTCGCGCCCCGGACAGGGCGAAGGCCCGGTCACCGGGGGACCGGGCCTTCGGTCAGCGGATCAGGACTGGTCCGCAGCCCCGACGTACAGCAACTTGTTCGGCGAGCCGGTGCCCGGGTCGCCCACCTTGTCCGCGGTGGAGTTGCCGACCAGCGCCTTCGCGACGTCGGCCGGGGTGGCGTCCGGGTGGTCGGCCAGGTAGAGCGCGATCCCGCCCGCGACGTGCGGCGTCGCCATCGACGTACCGCTCATCTTCGCGGTCGCGTCCGGGCCGGTGATGCCGACCGACGTGATGTCCACGCCGGGCGCGAACAGGTCCACGCACTTGCCGTAGTTCGAGAACACCGCGCGCTTGTCCTGGTCGTCGGTGGCGCCGACCGTGATCGCCGACGGCTCCTTGGCCGGCGAGCTCAGGCAGGCGTCCGCGTTGTCGTTGCCGGCCGCAACGGCATACGTGACGCCGGCCGCGACCGACGCCTTCACCGCGGCGTCCAGCGCGTCGTCCGCGCCGCCGCCGAGGCTCATGTTCGCGACCGCGGGCTTCTTCGCGTACTTGGTCACCCAGTCGATCCCGGCGACCACGGACTCGGTCGAACCCGAGCCCTTGCAGTCGAGCACCCGGACCGCGATCAGCTTCGCGGCCTTGGCCAGCCCGTACGTCGTACCGCCGATCGTGCCGGCCACATGGCTGCCGTGCCCCATGCAGTCGACGCCGTTCTGGCCGTCGCCGACCGTGTCGGTGCCGACCGACGCGCGGTCGCCGAAGTCCTTGTGCTTGGCGTAGATCCCGGTGTCGATGATGTACACGTTGACGTTGTTCGCGTCCGTCGACGGCGTGTACTTCTTGTCCAGCGGGAGGTCGCGCTGGTCCGCGCGGTCCAGGCCCCACGGCGGGTCGTCCTGGGCGACGGTGATCTTCTGGTTCTGCTGGACGTACGCGACCCGCGAGTCGCCGGCCAGCTTCTTCGCCTGGTCCTCGGACATGGTCGCCGAGAAGCCCTTGATCGACGAGTCGTACTGGTCCTTGACCTTGACGTCGTAACTCGCCGCCAGGCTCTGGGTGGCGACCCGGGTCTGGGCCCGCGTGCTCTGGCCGGCCAGGACGACGATGTAGCTGCCGGGGATCGCGTTCGGGTTGCCGGCGCCGCGGATGCTCACCGGTGCGGGCTGCGCTGCGGTGCTGCCGCCGGCCGTGGCGACGATTCCGGCGACGGCCAGCGCGGACGCCGCGGCTGCCGCCAAAGAACGACACAGCAGTGCGCGTGATCTGCCAAGGGAAGGGGACATGGGCGGAACTCCCTCGAGTCAGCGCAAGGCCTTGTTGCCTCACGCAAAGGACCTGCGCATCTACCCTTGTCCACAAGTAACGCAGCTCGCCCATCCCAGTCGGGGGTCAATTCCGGCTTATGAGACAACCCGCAACAGGACCGCAATCTTCAGTTCGTTTGCCGGGCCTGCTGGTTGGAGAACTTCCGCGCCGCGAAGCCGTACGCCTCCTCGATCAACGGCAGCAGCCGGTCCAGACCGGTCGGGTTCACGATCGCCACCCAGTGCTGGGAGGCGTAGAACGGATGTGGCATCAGGGTGTCGCGGGCGGTGTAGTTGTGGCCGGAGTCGAGGATCCAGTCGGCGTCACGTTCGGTGGGCACCGCGCCGAAGAGACCGGTGTACGTCGCCTTGGTGAGGCCGAGGTTCAGTCGCCAGGCGCCGGGCTCGTCGAGCTTCGACACCTTCTCGTAGTGGTCGCCGGTGACGATGGTGGCGAAGGGCTGCTGCCGTTCCGGTGGCAGGTCGCCGGCGGGGTCGTACAGGTAGAAGAGGTCGTCCTGGGCCTCGAGCACCCGGACACCGTCGTACGCGCGGATCGTCCGATCGACTTCTTCGCATCTCATGCCTTCAAGTGTGTCATTGAACCAGCGATAGAAACTTTGTGGTGATTCCGGATTTGTCGGCGGGCCGAACTAGGGTGGTTGGGTGGCTGATCCGTCCTCCTACCGTCCCGCTCCGGGATCGATTCCCGACTCGCCCGGCGTCTACCGCTTCAGTGACTCCGCCGGGCGGGTGATCTACGTCGGCAAGGCGAAGAACCTGCGCGCCCGGTTGTCGTCGTACTTCCAGGACCTGGTGAACCTGCATCCCCGGACGCAGGCGATGGTGACGACCGCCTCGAAGGTCGAGTGGACCGTGGTCGCCACCGAGGTCGAGTCGCTGCAGCTGGAGTACTCCTGGATCAAGGAGTACGACCCGCGCTTCAACGTGAAGTACCGCGACGACAAGTCGTACCCGTGGCTCGCCATCACCCTCAACGAGGAGTATCCGCGGGTGATGGTCGGCCGCGGCCAGAAGAAGAAGGGCGTGAAGTACTTCGGGCCGTACAGCCACGCCTGGGCGATTCGCGAGACCGTCGACCTGCTGCTCCGGGTGTTCCCGATGCGCTCGTGCAGCAAGGGCGTGTTCAACCGGCACCGTCAGATCGGCCGCCCCTGCCTGCTCGGGTACATCGGCAAGTGTGCCGCGCCCTGCACCGGTCAGGTGTCGCAGGAGGAGCACCGCAAGATCGTCGACGACTTCGCGGCGTTCCTGTCCGGGCAGACCTCGACGTACGTGCGCCGTCTGCAGAAGGAGATGCAGGCCGCGGCCGCCGAGCTGGAGTACGAGCGGGCCGCGAAGATCCGCGACGACCTGGCCGCCCTGGAGAAGGCGCTGGCGAAGAACGCGGTCGTCCTCGGCGACGGCACCGACACCGACGTGATCGCGCTCAGCGAGGACCCGCTCGAGGTCGCGGTGCAGATCTTCTACGTCCGCGGCGGCCGGATCCGCGGTGAGCGCGGCTGGATCGCCGACAAGGCCGACGGTACGGCGACCACGGGCGATCTGGTGTCGCGCTTCATCCAGCAGCTGTACGCCGACGACTCGGTGGACGCGATCCCGCGGGAGATCCTGGTCCCGACCTTGCCCGAGGACGCCGAGGTGCTGACCGAGTGGCTGGAGGGGATCCGCGGCGCGCGGGTGTCGATCCGGGTCCCGCAGCGCGGCGACAAGAAGGCGCTGATGGAGACCGTCGAGCGGAACGCGCTGCAGACGCTGACCATGCACAAGACCAAGCGGGCCAGCGATCTGACCACCCGCAACCAGGCGCTCGAGGAGATCCAGGCGGCGCTCGACCTGCCGGAGGCGCCGCTGCGGCTGGAGTGCTACGACATCTCGAACCTGCAGGGCACCGAGGTGGTCGCGTCGATGGTCGTGTTCGAGGACGGGCTGCCGCGCAAGAGCGAGTACCGGCGGTTCGTGATCAAGGGCGTCGACGGCCAGAACGACGTGGCCTCGATCGCCGAGGTGCTGACCCGCCGCTTCAAACGCCTCCTCGACGAACGCGCCACCCACGCGGAGGAGGACGACCCGTCGGCAACCCTCATCGACCCCGAGACCGGTCGGGCGAAGAAGTTCGCCTACGCGCCGGGTCTCGTGGTCGTCGACGGTGGTCCGCCGCAGGTGGCGGCAGCCCGCCAGGCGATGGACGAGCTCGGCGTCGGCGACATCCCGGTGGTCGGCCTGGCCAAGCGCCTCGAGGAGGTGTGGGTGCCGGACGAGGAGGACCCGGTGATCTTCTCCCGTACGTCGGAAGGCCTGTACTTGCTGCAGCGGCTCCGCGACGAGGCGCACCGGTTCGCGATCACCCACCACCGGAACCGGCGGTCGAAGTCGATGGTCGAGAGCACCCTCGACGAGGTCCCGGGCCTGGGCGACGTACGGCGGAAGACGCTGCTGCGGCACTTCGGTTCGCTGAAGAAGTTGCGCGGCGCCACCGTCGACGAGGTCGCCGATCTCCCCGGTTTCGGGCCGCGACTCGCGGAGTCCGTCGTACTGGCGGTTAACGCTGCTGCAACGAAGGCGGAAACCGGCCGCGCTCCGGCGGTGAACACGGCGACAGGCGAGATACTGGGCGACGACGTCCCGGCGCCGGCCGGGGCGCCTGACGGGGACCCAGGGAGAACTGAGAACTGATGGACGACACGGGCGGCAACCTGATCATCGTGTCCGGCATGTCGGGCGCGGGCCGGAGTTCGGTCGCCGACGTACTGGAGGACCTCGGCTGGTTCGTGGTGGACAACCTGCCACCGATGTTCCTGACCACGATCGTCGAGCAGGTCGTCGGCACCGGCGCGGCGCCGCGGCTCGCGGTCGTCGTGGACGTCCGGACCGGCCTGTTCTTCGACGAGCTGAGCTCCGCGATCCACGACCTGCGGCTGAAGGGGTACCGGCCGCTGACGCTGTTCCTGGAGGCGTCCGACGACGTGATCGTCCGCCGGCAGGAGAGCGTCCGCCGGCCGCACCCGCTGCAGGGCGAGGGCCGGCTGCTGGACGGCATCCAGCGCGAGCGTGAGCTGCTCGGCGACATCCGCGCCGGCGCCGACCTGGTGATCGACACCTCCAGCCTGAACATCCACCAGCTGGCCGCGAAGATCGTGAACGCCTTCGGCGACGAGGAGAACGCCGAGCTGCGGGCGACCGTGGTGTCGTTCGGATTCAAATACGGCATCCCGGTGGACGCCGACGTGGTCGCCGACATGCGCTTCATCCCGAACCCGTACTGGCAGCCGGACCTGCGCCCGATGACCGGGCAGGACAAGCCTGTGTCAGACTTCGTGCTCGGCCATCCGCTGGCCCAGCAGTTCCTGCAGAACTACGTGGACGTGCTGGACACCCTGCGGACCGGCTACCTGAACGAGGGCAAGCGCTTCGTCACCGTCGCGATCGGCTGCACCGGGGGTAAGCACCGCAGCGTCGCGATGGCCGAGGAGATCGCCCGCAGGCTGCGCGAGAAGGGCTCACCGACGTTGGTAGTACACCGAGATCTGGGGCGGGAGTGACGAGAGCCCCACGAGTTGTCGCGTTGGGTGGTGGGCACGGTCTGGCCGCGTCCCTGTCCGCGTTGCGCCATGTCACCGACCAGCTGACCGCGGTCGTCACGGTCGCGGACAACGGCGGCTCGTCCGGGCGGCTGCGGCGCGAGCTCGGCGTGCTGCCGCCCGGCGACCTGCGGATGGCACTGGCCGCGCTCTGCCGCGACGACGAGTGGGGACGGACCTGGGCCGACGTGCTGCAGCACCGGTTCCGCAGCAACGGTGAGCTGCACGACCACGCGGTCGGCAACCTGCTGATCGTCGCGCTGTGGGAGCTGCTCGGCGAGGCGGTCGACGGGCTCGACTGGGTCGCCCGGCTGCTCGGCGCGCAGGGCCGGGTGCTGCCGATGTCCGCCGTACCGCTGGACATCACCGCGCGGGTCCTCGGGCTGGACCCGGCGCACCCGGAGGCGATCACCGAGATCCGCGGCCAGGCCGAGGTGGCGTCCACCGACGGGCACGTGGTCGACGTCGCGCTCGACCCGGCCGACCCACCGGCCTGTCCGGAGGCGCTGGTCGCGATCGCGGAGGCCGACTGGGTGGTGGTCGGCCCGGGGTCGTGGTTCACGTCGGTCATCCCGAATCTGCTGGTCCCGGAGCTGTGCCGCGGCCTCGAGCAGACCAGCGCCCGCCGCCTGCTCACACTGAACCTCGGCGAGCAGAAGGGCGAGACCGACGGCTTCTCGCCCGAGACCCACCTGGAGGTCCTGGCCGGCCACGCCCCGGACCTCCGGATCGACGTCGTCCTCGCCGACGCCGGCCACGTGCCCGACCCCGAGTCCCTCCGCCGCACCGCGGAGTCCCTCGGAGCCGAGCTCGTGATCGCCGACATCGCCGACGACGACCGCGACCTCCACCACGCCCCCGACAAACTCGCCAAGCTCTACCGCGAGATCTTCAGCTAGTTGTGATGTCCAGGGAGGTTGTCCCGCTCGTTGGCGGTGAGTCGGTCTGACAGGTGAAGGCCTCCGGTTGTGAAGTGGAGCTGTCTAGTTCACCGCTTCACCACACCGGAGGCCTTCGTGTCCCACGCTAACGCTG
>NZ_DASRVN010000736.1:0-2653 GCF_035655035.1 Kribbella sp.
CGCGGCACGGTCAGCACCAGCTTCGGGTCCGACGGATCGGCCTCGATCTTCTCGCGCAATCGCCGTACGTGCACCGTGACCGTCGACGAGTCGCCGAAGTCCCAGCCCCAGACGCGCCGGAGCAGCTCGGCCTTCGTGTACGCCTTGCCGGCGTGCGACACCAGGTACGCGAGCAGGTCGAACTCGCGGTGCGTCAGCGACAGCTCGTCCTCGCCGAGGTACGCGCGCCGCGCCGCGGTGTCGACCGTGACCGGTCCGGCGCTGAGCTTCGTCGGCGTCAGGTCGAGCCCGGCCAGCCGCTCCTCGCGCCGTACCATCGCCTGCACCCGCAGCGTCAGCTCCCGCGGGCTGAACGGCTTCACCACGTAGTCGTCGGCGCCGACCTCGAGGCCGACCAGCCGGTCCTCCTCCTCGCCGCGCGCGGACAGCATGATCACCGCGGCACCGTCGTCGGCGGCGCGCATCCGGCGCAGCACCTCCAGGCCGGACAGGCCGGGGAGCATCACGTCCAGGACCACGACGGACGGCTTCCACTGCTGCCAGACCTCGACCGCGGACAGGCCGTCCGCGACCACGCGGGCGTCGTACCCGGCCTTGGTCAGGTACGCCGAGACGACATTGGACACGGTCGGGTCGTCGTCGACGACGAGCACACGAGTAGCCACGTCCCCGAGCGTAGATCCTCCGGCCCGCGCACTGCCGCACCAGGAGCGCAACGCAGTACGCCGTAAGCGACCCGTAGCCGGGTTGTGGCCCCGGCGGCGCGGGTTCTTCCCTACCGTCGAAGCATGCCCGTCGATCTCGTCCTGCCGTGCCTGAACGAGGCGGCCGCCCTGCCCTGGATCCTCGAACGGCTCCCGGACGGCGTCCGCGCGATCGTGGTCGACAACGGCTCCACCGACGACTCGGCCGCCGTCGCCGCGCGGCTGGGCGCGACCGTCGTTGCCTGCGACATCAAGGGGTACGGCGCCGCGTGTCACGCCGGGCTGGAGGCGGCGTCGGCGGACGTGGTCGCGGTGATGGACGCGGACGCCTCGCTCGATCCGCGGCAGCTGGTGCGGGTGACCGCGCCGGTCGAGAGCGGGCGCGCGGACCTGGTCCTCGGGCGGCGGCGTCCCGTGTCGCGGAACGCGTGGCCGTGGCATCTGCGGCTCGCGAACGCGGAGCTGTCGCGGCGGATCCGGCGGCGTACCGGAGTTTCGCTGCACGATCTCGGGCCGATGCGGGCGGCCCGTCGGACGGCGCTGCTCGGGCTGGAGCTGACGGATCGGCGGTCCGGGTATCCGTTGGAGACCGTGGTGCTCGCGGCCGACGCCGGGTGGCGGATCGCGGAGGTGGATGTCGACTACCTGCCGCGCTCGGGACGGTCGAAGGTCACCGGTACGCCGCTCGGCGCCGCGCGCGCCGTACTGGACATGTCGAAAGTGCTCGCCCGGTGAAGGGCACCGTGATCGTGATTGCGAAGGAGCCTGTCGCCGGGCGGGTGAAGACGCGGTTGCAGACCGAGTTCACGCCGCGGGAGGCGGCTGCGTTGGCGCGGGCGTCGTTGGTCGACACGCTGAGCGCCGTACGGGCGACGGGCGCGCGGGGGGTGATCTCGCTGGAGGGGTCGCCGGGGTCGTGGCTGCCCGGTGGGTTCGAGGTGGTGGCGCAGCGCGGGGACGGGCTGGCGGAGCGGATCGCTGCGGCGTTTGAGGACGCGTACGACGGTTCGCCGATGCTGCTGGTCGGGATGGACACGCCGCAGGTGGTGCCGGAGCTGCTCGGGTTCGAGTGGGGCGGGTACGACGCGGTGCTCGGGCTGACGGAGGACGGCGGGTACTGGTGCCTCGGCCTGCGTACGCCGGACCGCCGCGCGCTGGCCGGCGTACCGATGTCGACCGAGCACACCGGGCGGGATCAGCTGCGGCGGTTGCGGGCGCTGGGGTTGCGGGTCGGGATGCTGCCGACGCTGCGGGACATGGACACGCCCCGGGACGCGGCGTACCTGGCGGCCGAGTTCCCGGGGTTGCGGGTGTCGCGGTTGTACGCGCGGTTGCTGCACTCGGCGCATCCCGGGTTGCTGTTCGAGCAGGCGTTGGATGGTACGGCGCGGGTCGTTGCCACGGGCATCGATGGGCGGAAGGTGCCGTCGCTGTCGGAGCTGGAGCGGTGGTCGGCGCCGGCGGACGAGGTGGATCGGCTAGCGCTGAGCCGGTGCGAGGGGCCGGTGCTGGACATCGGGTGCGGGCCCGGGCGGATCGTGACGGCGCTGGCGGAGCGTGGGATTCCGGCGCTCGGGGTGGACGTGTCGCCGCGGGCGGTGTCGCTGACCACGTCGCGCGGGGCGGCGGCGCTGCATCGCCCGGTGCAGGAGCCGCTGCCGGGCGAGGGCCGCTGGGGCAGCGTCGTACTGATGGACGGCAACATCGGCATCGGCGGCGACCCCGCCGACCTGCTCCGCCGCTGCGCCGAACTCGTCCGCCCCGACGGCCTCGTCCTGGTCGAGGTGGACCCCGACGACGACCTCGACGACAGCACCCCGATCGTCCTGCACACCTCCACGGGCCGCCGCTCCACCCCGTTGCCCTGGGCAAGAGTAGGCACCCACACCCTCCTTCGCCACGCCCGTTCGACCGCCCTCCACCCCACCGAAGACTGGCGCACCCCCCAC
>NZ_DASRVN010000737.1:0-6116 GCF_035655035.1 Kribbella sp.
CCGCGAAGGTCGTGGCGAGCGACGGCGTCGACCTGATCGCCGAGTTCGCGGCACTCGTGAGCACCCCGGACACCCGCCAGGCAGTTAACCTGACCGCGTGACCAACCCGCCACCGAACCCGGCGCCACGCGCAGCCGGCGGACAACTCCACGCGCCCAGCGCCTGGAACCTGCCGAACGCGCTGACCGTGCTACGGCTGGTCCTGGTCCCGCTCTTCGTGTGGCTCCTGCTCCGCGACGGCGGCCACGCAACCGGCGACCGCCTGCTCGCCACCGCCGCGTTCGTCGTCGCGATCGTCACCGACCGCTTCGACGGCGACATCGCCCGCCGCTGGAACCTGGTCACAAACTTCGGCAAGATCGCCGACCCGATCGCCGACAAGGCCCTCACCGGCGCCGCCTTCCTCGGCCTCTCGTACCTCGGCGAACTCCCGTGGTGGGTCACGATCCTGGTCATGGTCCGCGAATGGGGCGTCACCGCCCTCCGCTTCTGGGTCATCCGCCACGGCGTCATGCCCGCCAGCCGAGGCGGCAAACTCAAAACCGTCCTCCAAGCCATCGCCCTGGGCCTCTACCTCCTCCCATGGCAACACCTGGCCATCCTCCACTGGCCCGCCGTCACCATCATGACCGCCGCCGTCCTGGTGACGGTCATCACCGGCGTCGACTACCTCTCCCGAGCCCTCCACCTCCGCGCCGCCGCCAAACGCCCCCTCCCATAACCGACCCCACCCAACCCCATCCGTCGCCGCCCCGGCCGGTCTCCGCAGCATCTGTCGCGACGCTGGTACCTCAGCGAGTCCAGTCGCGCCCATCTGGCCAGGTGAGGGCATTCCTGATGGTGGTGGATGCTGGTCGCCTCCTGGTGTTGAGTACAGGTACAGCTTGCGAATACGGAGGTGGCGGGTGGTTGACGACCGGGTCGGAGCGGCGGTCAGTCGGTTGGTGGAGTTGTTGCTGGAGCATCGCGTGACGCTGGCCACGGCTGAGTCGTTGACGGGTGGGATGGTCGGTGCGGTTCTGACGGATGTGCCGGGGGTGTCGGCTGTGTATCGGGGCGGCGTGGTGGTTTACGCGACCGACCTGAAGGCCAAGCTTGCAGGTGTACCGGACGAGCTGCTGGCCGCTGTAGGGCCAGTACACCCGGACACGGCTGCCGCACTGGCCACCGGCGTACGGGAGCGTCTGGAGGCGGACTACGGCCTCGCGACGACCGGTGTAGCCGGTCCGGACCCTCAGGCGGGCATCGAGGCCGGGACGGTGTATGTCGCGGCGGCCGGACCGCGGTCCGTGCAGGTGCGGAAGCTGCAGTTGTCCGGAGACCGGGCGGCTGTCCGGCAGGCAAGCGTCGAGGCCGTCCTGGAACTCGGAGCGGCAGTTGTGGCGGAAGAACTCGACTGAACGAGGTGTTGGGACCAGCATGGTGACAGGTAAGGCAGACTTGCGCGGCGCACCGAAGGTGGACGTTGCGAGGGGTAGTGACCCAGCAACAGGTACCGTTGGTTCCTACGGTCGAGCTACCGTGCGGGTAGATACGGCTGGACAGGCGGAAGGGAGAAACCTCATGGTGCTGGTTCGTGGCCTGCTGGGCGACGTGCTGCGGCGTAAGCGGCTGCGCCAGGGGCGCACTCTGCGCGAGGTCTCCGCCGACGCCCGCGTCAGCCTCGGCTACCTGTCGGAGGTCGAGCGCGGTCAGAAAGAGGCCTCCAGCGAGTTGCTGGCGGCGATCTGCACGGCACTCGACGTGCCGTTGTCGATGGTCTTCGCCGAGGTGAGCGAGGATCTGGCCCGCGAAGAGGCGCTGGTGCTGGCGCACCCGGCGATCGAGCCGGAGGTCGTGGCCTCGGCCGCCTGATCGGCGGCTCATCGGACACCCCGGTTGCAGGTCCGCCAGTCGTAGGCCGGCTGGATCAGCGTGATCCGGCTCGGCCAGACGAGCTGAAGTGCGGGCAGCGGCGGCTGCCCGGGCCGGCGGTACATCGCGTTGGCCCTCCGCAGGTGCAGCTCGGAGTCGGGGAACCGCAGCAACTCGGCGGTCTGCGGTGGCGGAAAGAACGCCGTCAGATCGTCACCCTCGTCGAATTCGGTGCCCTCGAGGACTGCCCAGGCCAGTGGCTTGAGGCTGAGGAACGCGTAACAGGGCTCGCTCTCGAATGTGATGATCTCCGGATGCTGGTACTGACTGAGACCCACCGTGTACCCGTAGGCAGGATTCCGGCCGCCGTCGCCGGGGACGTACGTCATCGTCCAGCCGTAGGTCTGGATGTTCTCCTCGAGCCACCGCGAGTAGTCCTCGTCGGTCAGGTCACCACACCTGTCGCACATCGCCATCTCCTCTCGATCGAACATTTGTTCGATGCGCCAGAGAAGGTATCCGTGTTCGGCCGCCGCGGGGAGTTGTCCACAGGGCAGTTTCGGTGGATCAGCTCTCGGGCTGGCAGGCCGGGCACCAGTAGGTGACGCGCTCACGGGTCGGCTCGCCCAGGGATGCGGTGCGAATCGCCGTACCGCATCGGCGGCACGGTTTGCCGGCGCGTTCGAACACCCAGGTGCGTTGACCGGGACGGTCCACCCCGGTGCTCACCTGGGCGCCGTTGCGCACGTTGGCCTTGAGCAGTTTCCGGCTGAGATCGATCGCGGCCGGTACGTCGACCTCCGCGACCGGGCGCCACGGGTGCAGGCCGAGCAGGAAGCAGACCTCGGTCCGGTAGAAGTTGCCGATCCCGGCCAGGTTGCGCTGGTCGAGCAGCGCCTCGCTGATCGTCCTCGCGGGGTCGGACTCGACATTGGCGATCGCCGCCGCGCGGTCGAACGACGGTGAGAGCAGATCCGGGCCAAGATGCCCCACGACGCTGTCCTCGTCGTCCGTGGCGACGAGCTCCAGCACGGGAAGCCGGTACCCGACCGCAGTCCACGTCCCGGTCTCGAGGACAGCGCGGATCTCGTGCGTAGGCCCGCCGCGCCACCGTTCACCAGCCCGGTACAGATGCCAACTGCCGTCCATCCGGAAGTGACTGTGCAGCGTCAGCCCGCCGGACAGCCGCATCAGAATGTGCTTGCCGCGCGCAACGACCTCCACAACGGTCCGGCCACTCAGGTCGGTCGTCGCCAACGACGGCACGCGGAAGTCCGTACGGACGAGCTCCTGCCCGGCGAGCGACTGGTTCAGTCGTTTGCAGGCCCTCCAAACGGTGTCTCCTTCCGGCATCGCCTCACGCCCGGAGCCGCAGTCCGCGCGGCGTCGCGTGGAAGCCGGCCTTGGCCAGCGCGTCCCCGAAGGCCGTGTGCCGAACCTGTTCGCCGTCGGCCGTCTCCACGCTCAGCTTGCCCAGCTGACCGTCTCTGATCGACAACGCCAGCGCGTCGACGGCAGGTTGCAGCAGGTCGGAGTCCTCGGTGAAGCTCAGCACGGTCCGCCCGCCGCGTTCGACGTACACGATCAACTGGCCGTCGACCATCACGATCAGCGCCCCGGCCTTGCGGCCCGGTCGATGTCCGCCGGCGTTCTCCCGCTCGGGCCACGGCAGTGCGGCGCCGTACGGGTTGGCCGGATCGGATGCGGCCAGTACGACGGCACGCGCGGTGAGTTCGTCGTTCTTGCCAGGCCGGCCGGTCCCGCGTGCACTGCCCGGTGATCCAGGAAACTCGGCGAGCGCTCGCAACCGGTCGACCGCGCCCGGCAACGCGAACTGCGCCGCTCCCAGCCCCGCGACGAAGTACCCGCGTCGGCACCGCCCGGACTCCTCGAACGCACTCAGCACCTTGTACACCGCCGCGAACCCGCCAGGAGTCCGCTCGGTGATGACCGATCCACGCGTCACGATGCCGTAGCGGTCGAGCAGCGTCTCGGCCGCGGCATGCGCCCGCCGGGTCGTGTCCGAACTACGGGCCGGAAGCAACGACCATCGCCCGCCCGCCGTCGGCGGTCCACCCCGCGACGGCATCGACGGCCGCCCGGGCCGGATCGGACGTCCCGGTCGGGCGCGCGGCGTCGTACGGCGGGCTCGGTGACTGCCGCGGCCGCCGCTGACGAGGGAGCGGACGGGAGTCAACGTGTCGTTCGTGAGGTGACCTGCCCAGACGAGATCCCAGAGGACGCTGACCAGTGCCTCGTCCTCGACCACGCCGGAACTCGACCCGATCACATCGCTCAACTGCCGGAAGAAGAAGGCGCCGCCACCCGACAACGCGTCCAGCACGGCCTGATGAGTGTCACCCAACTCGAACGCCGGATCGGGATCCGGCAACGTCAGATCGCAGTTGTCGGCGAGGTGCAGCGACACCCAACCGTCCGTGCCGGGCAGCGAACCCGAGCCCGCCCACACCACCTCGCCGGTCGCCGTCAGCTCGTCCAGCATCGACGGCTGGTACCCCGGCACCCGCGAAGGCAGCACGATCGACTCCAGCGCCGAGGCCGGTACGGCGCAACCGGCGAGCTGCTCGACCGCGCCGAGAAGTACGTCGTACCCGCGCCCGCGGCCGCTCGTGATCCCTTGCCACGCAGGCAGGAACCGCGCGAGCGCGGACGGATCGACCGGCTCGACCTCCTTCCGCAGCGCGGCGAGCGAACGCCGGCGCAGCAGCCGAAGCACCTCGCTGTCGCACCATTCGAGGGCGATCCCGCCCGGCAGGAACTCGCCCTCGACGACCCGCCCGGCCGCGCCCAGCCGCCGCAAGGCTTCACTTACGACCGCCACACCGATCCCCAGATGCGTCGCGAGATCGATGGCACGGAACGGTCCGTGCGTCCGTGCGTACCTCGACACCAGATCGCCCAACGGGTCGGCGACCGGCTCCGCATGCGCCTCCGCAACCCCAGGTGGCAGCGGCACACCGAGAGCGTCGCGCAGCCGCGCCACGTCCTCGACGACGGCCCAGCGGTGTTCACCCGCGATCCGCACACGGACAACACGACGCGCCGCCGCGAGCGACGTCAGCCAGGTTTCGGCGTCGGAGCCGTCGACGCAGCGCTGAGTTGCTTCCGGCAAGGACAACGGCCCGACCATCCGCAGCACGTCGAACAATCCTTCGGCATCCCGCGCGCGGCGGTCCTCGGCCAGGCGTTGCAGCTCGGCCTCGGTGCGCAGTACGACCTCGGCGTCGAGGAGCTCGCGGAGCTCGGTCCGCCCAAGCAACTCGGCCAACAGGCTCTGGTCCAGCGCGAGCGCAGCGGCACGTTTCTCGGCGAGCGGGCTGTCGCCCTCGTACATGAACGCGCCCACATAGCCGAACAGCAAGGACTTCGCGAACGGCGATGCCTCGGGCGTCTCGACCTCGACGACCGAGATCCGGCGCTCGCTGATCCCGGTCAGCAGATCCTTCAACGCGGGCAGGTCGTACACGTCCTGCAGGACCTCGCGCAGCGTCTCGAGCACGATCGGGAACGATCCGAACTTGCTGGCCACACTCAGCAACTGCGAGGCCCGTTGCCGCTGCTGCCACAACGGTGATCGCCGTCCCGGATTACGCCGAGGCAGCAGCAATGCCCGCGCCGCGCACTCCCGGAACCGGGCCGCGAACAACGCCGACCCGCCGACCTCGGTCGTCACCAGGTCCTCGATGTCCGCCGGATCGAACAACACCAGCTCCGCACCCGGCGGCGCCTCGTCCGTCTCCGGCAGGCGCAGCACGATCCCGTCGTCACCCGACACCGACTGCGCGTCCATCCCATATCGATCGCGGAGCCGCGCGGCGATCGCAAGCGCCCATGGACCGTGCACTTGACCGCCGTACGGCGAATGCACGCAGACCCGCCAGTCACCAAGCTCGTCGCGGAACCGCTCGACCACGATCGTCACATCGTCCGGCACCCGGCCGGTCGCGTCGCGTTGCTCGGCCAGGTACGACACGAGGTTGTTGGCGGCGTACTCGTCGAGTCCCGCGGTGCGCGCCCGCTCGATCGCCTTGCCGCTCGGCAACGACGCCATCTTGCGGACGAACGCACCGGTCGCGGCGCCGAGCTCGGCCGGACGGCCTACCGCGTCGCCCTTCCAGAACGGCAGCCGACCGGGCTGACCCGGCGCGGGGGAGACCAGCACGCGGTCGTGGGTGATGTCCTCGATCCGCCAGCTCGACGCCCCGAGCGTGAACACGTCGCCGACCCGCGACTCGTACACC
>NZ_DASRVN010000738.1:0-3592 GCF_035655035.1 Kribbella sp.
GGCCGGAGTCGTGCTGGTCGGCCTGTCGATCCAGAGCAACGGCTCCAGCGATCAGGCGGACGTGTCCAAGGCGACGTCGACGCCCTCGGGTCCGGCGAAGTCGGAGGACCCGGGCCTGGCTCGTCGTACGGCCGGCGATCCGCTGGCGCTCGGGCGGGCGGATGCTCCGGTGGCGATCGTGGAGTACGCCGATTTCCGCTGCCCGTTCTGCGCCAAGTTCACCCGCGAGACGCTGCCCGAGCTGGTGCGGCAGTACGTCGACAAGGGCCTGGTCCGGTACGAGTTCCGTGATCTCCCGATGTTCGGCGAGGAGTCGTGGCAGGGGTCGATCGCGGGGCGTGCGGCGGCGCGGCAGGGCCGGTTCTGGGAGTTCCTCCACGCGGTGCATCAGGCCGCGCCGGAGCACGGGCATCCGCCGCTGCCGCGCACCACGTTGATCGGCTTCGCCAAGAAGGCCGGAGTTCCGGACCTGGCCCGGTTCGAGCGGGACCTGTCCGACCGGGACCTGCGCAAGGCGGTCGAGTCCGACGCGCAGGAGGCGCAGCAGCTCGGGCTGACCTCGGTGCCGTTCTTCGCCATCGACAACGTCGCGGTGTCCGGTGCGCAGCCGATCTCGGTGTTCCAGCAGGTCATCGACGAACGGCTGAAGGTGCACAACGCCGGCGGCGAGCGCTGAGATGGAGCTGCACGCCGGAGTCCAGGTCGGGCTCGCGGCCGCCCTCCTCGCCGGGCTCTTGAGTCTGCTGAGCCCGTGTTCGGTGATGCTGCTCCCGGCGTTCTTCTCGTACACGTTCGAGGATCCGCGGCGGCTGATCGGTCGTACGGTCGTCTTCTACGCCGGACTACTCACCACCCTCGTGCCGCTCGGCGTCCTCGCCGGCAGCTTGGGCTCCTTCCTCACCGAGCACCGCGGCACGCTCGGGAGCATCGCGGCGTACGTCCTGATCGCCTTGGGCTGTTACCAGGCTCTGGGTCTGCGCCTGCCGGGCCGCACCAGCGCGCCGGCACGCGGTACGTCGGCTGTCTCGGTCTACCTACTCGGCACCGTCTACGGACTGACCGGGGCTTGCTCGGGTCCGTTGCTGGGTTCGGTTCTCACGTACGCCGCCTTCGGTGCGAGCCCGGCGTACGGCGGACTCGTGATGGCGGTGTTCGCGCTCGGGATGGCGGTTCCGTTGTTCGTGCTGGCGCTGGTGTGGAAGCGATTCCCGCGCACCAGGGTCGCCGTACGGCCACGGATGGTGGAGGTCGGGCCGGTCCGGACGACCTGGACGCAGATCGTCTCCGGTGTGGTCACTGCCGCGATCGGCGTTCTCGTGCTGGTGACGGACGGGTTCGCGGCGATCGGTGGCCTGAACTCCGTAGACTCCCAGTTCGCCTTGGAGGAACAGGCCGGGCGGCTGGCTGCGCAGGTGCCGGACACGGCCCTGATCGGTGTCGTGCTGCTGGTCGTGGCCGGTGTCGGTGCGGTCGGGGTCCGGCGTTCCCGGCGTACGGCAACTAAGCTGCCCCAAGGCATAGTGACCAGAACGGACGAGCCAGAGTGAGCCGCAACCCGAGTGCAGCCGATCGCGCGCATGCCTACGTTCGTGGCGGGATCATGGACGGGACGTATCCGCCTGGCGCGATGCTGAGCGAGAACGAGGTGGCCGCGGCGCTGTCGATGAGCCGTACTCCGGTGCGGGCGGCGCTGGTTCGGCTGCAGGACGAGGGCTGGGTCAGGATCTACGCGCAGCGGGGCGCTCTGGTCCGGGAGCTGACGCCCACGGAGATCCGCGAGTCCGCCGAGGTTCGTCATGCACTGGAGTCCGCGGGGGTACGCCGAGCAGGCCCGCGTGAGCGAGAGCAGCTCGCCGAAGACCTCGCCGCGCAGCTCGACGAGCAGGAGCAGGCCCTGCGTGACGGGGACTTCCCGACATTCACCACCCTGGCGATGCGGTTCCACCGGAGCTTCGTCGAGCTCGGCGGCAACGCTACGATGCTGGCGCTGTACGACCGGCTTCAGGACCGCCAGCAGCTCTCGATCATCCACAGCGTCGGCCGGATCTCGGACGATCCGCGACAGGTGATCGCCGAGCACCGCGCCCTCCTGGTCGACGCCGAGGCCGGCGACTGGGCAGCCTTTGCCTCCCACCTCGACGAGCACCAGTCCCGCAGCCACGCCCTCGAGAACGGCAGCCCGGTCACCACAGGCCGTCGATGACCAGCTCACGTCGGTCCAGTCGTACCGTGGAAGACATGCATCTCGACGCCGCCCGCAGTACGTCGGTCTTCGATGAGGTTGTGGATCGCCGTACGTCGAACTCGATGAAGTGGGCGTTCGGCCACGAGCTGCTCGCCCCGGACGAAGCTGCTGCCGACCCATTGCCGATGTGGGTGGCCGACACCGATTTCAAGGCACCACAGGCCGTGCTGGACGCTCTGCACGAGGCGGTCGACTACGGGATCTTCGGCTATCCCGGCGGTCCGACGGCGAGTTACCTGGACGCGGTCGTGGGCTGGCAGGCGCGGCGGTTCGGGTGGGACGTGCCCCGGGAGTGGGTGCTGCAGACGGCGGGAGTCATCACGACGTTGAAGACGGTCGTACAGGCGTTCTCCGCGCCCGGTGATTCGGTGCTGATCCAGCCGCCGGTCTACGCGCACTTCCACGACGACGTACGGCTGAACGGGCGGCGGCTGGCGTATGCGCCGCTGGTGCGGACCGACGACGGCTACCGCTTCGACGCCGGTGTCTTCGAGGGCGCGATCCGGCCGGACACGAAGCTGTTCATCCTGAGCCATCCGCACAACCCGACCGGGAACGTGTGGTCGGAGGACGAACTGCGCGCGATGGGGGAGATCTGCGCGCGCCACGGTGTCCTGGTGGTCTCCGACGAGATCCACGAGGACCTCATCCTGAACCGGGCCAAGAAGCACATACCGTTCGCCTCGCTCGGACCGGAGTTCGCCGCCAACAGCATCACGTGCACTTCGCCGAGCAAGACGTTCAACCTGCCGGGACTGCAATGCGCCAACGTGTTCGTACCCGATTCGCGACGGCGGGAGGAGCTTGCCCGGCAGTACGAGCGCAACGTCTTCCCGATCGGAAACCTGCTGGGCATGGTCGCCGCCGAGGCCGCCTACACCCACGGCGAACCCTGGCTCGAAGAGCTGCTGGCCTACCTGCGCGCTAACCACACCCGCTTCGCCGACGCTGTGAACAGCGCCACCGACAAGATCCGCGTACTGCCGGCGGATTCGCTCTATCTGACCTGGATGGACTGCCGCGGCCTGGGGATGGACGCCGCGACGCTGGACAAGTTCATGCTCACCAAGGCCCGGCTCTGGCTGGACAAGGGCCAGAAGTTCGGCCTCGAAGGCCACGGCTACCTGCGAATCAACCTCGGCTGCCCCCGCTCCACGGTCGAGGAAGCCATCACCCGCCTCACCACCGCCCTCACCGACCGGTAGCAGGGCGGGCGGGTAGTCAGCCGTGGGCGCGGAGCAGGGGGATGACGCCGCCGGCCAGGAGCATGTCGACCTGGTGTTTCGACAGCCGGTGGCGCAGCTCGATGGTTCGGTCGCCGACCCGCGCCTCGAGTACGTCGGACGT
>NZ_DASRVN010000739.1:0-11233 GCF_035655035.1 Kribbella sp.
GAACGCGATGGCGTCGGTGAAGGCGATCAACGCGGCCCGGATGGCGATGCACGGCGACGGCGTGCACGTGGTCACGCTCGACAAGGTGATCAAGACGATGCGCGAGACCGGCCGGGACATGAAGGTCAAGTACAAGGAGACATCCCGCGGCGGACTCGCCGTCAACGTCATCGAGTGCTGAGGGTGCTGAGGGCGCTGGTCACCACGGCACGGTGCCGTGCAGGTTCAGGAACTCGGCGGTCGGCCCGTCCGGTCCGATCGTGGCCAGCCGGACGATGATGTCCGCGCCCTCCTCGACGGTCTGGTACCCGTTGTGGCCGTTGAAGTCGGTCGCGGTGTAGCCCGGGTCGACGGTGTTGATCCGCAGGTTCGGCAGCTGCCGTGCGTACTGCACCGTCAGCATGTTCAGCGCCGCCTTCGAGGCGCCGTACGCCGGAGCCGGGACCCAGACCGGCACCGTGTCGACCGCGTCCGGGTCCACCGCGGCGGCGATCGAGCCGAGGCCGCTGGAGACGTTCACGACCACCGGGTTGGCGCTGCGCTCGAGCAGCGGCAGGAACCGGCGGATCATCCGCACCGGTCCGTACACGTTCAGGTCGAACACCTGGTGGAAGTCCGCGGCGGTCAGCTCCGGCAGCGGCTTGCGCGGCCCGGAGATGCCGGCGTTGTTGATCAGTACGTCGAGTTCGTCCAGCTGTTCCGCCGCCGCGTCGACCGATTCGTCGCTCGTGACGTCCAGCGGGAGGTACCGCGCGCCGAGTTCGCTCGCGGCCTGCCTGCCACGCTGGGGGTCGCGCGCTCCGACGTACACGGTATGTCCGGCCTCGATCAGCCGTCGGGCGGTTTCGTAGCCGAGGCCCCGGTTGGCCCCGGTGATGAGGGTCGTCGTCATGGGACTAGCAGTACCAGGCTGCGCTGGATCGCGCGCGGAATACTGGGGACATGGGTGAGCTCGGGAGGACGTTGCACGCCTGGCGGGACCGGGTGGCGCCGGCCGACGTCGGGCTGCCGCCAGGTGGGAAACGGCGCGCGCCCGGCCTCCGGCGTGAGGAGCTGGCGCTGCTGGCCGGGTTGTCCGTCGACTACATCGTGCGGCTGGAACAGGGCCGCTCGGACTCGCCGTCCGCGCAGGTGCTGACCGCGCTGGCCCGGGCGCTCCGGCTGTCCGATGCCGAGCGCAACCACCTGTTCGTACTGGCGGGTGAGGTGGAGCCGTCGCCCGGGCGGATCTCGACGTACATCCCGCCCGGGGTGCAGCGGATCGTGGACCAGTTGGAGGGCGCGCCACTGTGCGTGTGCGACGCGAGCTGGACGATGATCACCTGGAACCCGTTGTTCGCCGCGCTCGCCGGTGACCCGTCGCCGTGGCACGGCCGGCAGCGGAACATCATCTACCGGCACTTCCTGGCGCCGGCGGACCGGTTCGAGCAGACGCCCGAGCAGCAGCGGGACTTCCGGGCCGCGATGGTCACGGACCTGCGCGCGTCGCTGTCGCGGCACCCGAACGACACCGATCTCCGGGCGTTGATCGAGGAGTTGCGGACGGTACCGGACTTCGCGGCGCTCTGGGACCAGCCGATGGTCGGGTTCCACCGGTCCGAGCGGAAGGTCGTCCGGCATCCGGAGGTCGGTCCGTTCACGATCGACTGCGACGTGCTCGCCGTACCGGGCAACGATCTGCGGATCGTCGTCTACACCGCGGCGCCGAACAGTGAGGCCGCCGAGAAGCTCCGGTTGTTGTCGGTGATCGGCCTGCAGGAGCTCAGCCGCTGACGCACCGCATTGCTACGGTCGCGTAAGTAGTACGGAATTGCCGGAAGGTTTCGCTTTGGCGTGGAATCTCTTCCAAGGGCTGTTTGAAACGACTGGTCAGCCGATACCCTGCGGGACTTGTGAACGCGATGCCTGCCACGGCGACCCGCCGCCCGCTCTGGCAGCACCCGCGGCGCCGTCAGGTCGCCGCCGGCGTCGGCATCGTGCTGCTCGCGTACCTCGCGCTGTTCTTCGTCGCGCTGCTCGGCGGCCCGCGGATCGGAGCCCCGTTCCTGCCGCTCCCCGGCGGTGGCCCGGAGCCGGCCACCCCGGTCGCCGGCCTGCAGCCCGGTCAGCCGACCGCGAACGTCACGGTCCCGCACCAGCCCACGCCGACCCCGACGACCACCCCGGCGCCGACGCCCACCGCCGTACCCACGCCGTTGCTCACCGCAACCACTCCGCCCGGAGTCGCACGGTCGGCAGGCAGCATCCCGACGCCGTACCCGACCCGCGCCGGGGCGACGCCGACGCCGACGCCGCAGATCGTCGAGTCCACGGCCCCCACGCACCCGCCGGTCACCGAACGCCCACCGACCGCACCGCCCACCACGGCCCCGACCGCACCGCCGACGGCCCCACCGCCCCCGGACCCGACCACAACCCCAACACCGGACCCACCCACGCCAACCACCACCCCCAACCCTCCGGGCACCCTCGGCGGCTTCCTCGGCCGCCTCCTCCACAAGCTCGGGTTGTGACGGGTGTACGTGTGCTAGGGTTGGTACATGTCCATGAAGCGCACGAACGTGTACGCCGATCCCGAGGATCTGGCGTTGATCAAGGACGCTTCCCAGCGGCGGGGGATTCCGGAGGCCGAGATCATTCGCGAAGGCATCCACCTGGCCGCGATCGCGAACCGGGTGTGGGACGAGCCGCTCGACTGGCCGACCTTCGACGGCACCGGTGAGCCGGTGACCAAGGACGAGATCCGCGACCAGGTCGCACGGCGTACCGACCGGTGATCCTGGTCGCCGATACCTCCGGGATCATCGCGGCCTTCGATCGCAACGCCCGGGAGGGTCCGGCCTGCCGGAAAGCCGTGCAGGGGGCGGGAACCGTCATCCTGTCGCCCCTGGTCCTTGCCGAGGTCGATCATCTCGCCCGCGCGCGGCTCGGTGCGGCAGCCCGCACGCAGATCCTCGAGCTGCTGTCCGCCCAGGTGCAAAGGACGCGGTTTCAAGTGCCGGTCGTCGGCGCCGAGACGCTGTCGACGGCGCTCACCGTGATCGGCCATTATGCCGATCTGGACCTCGACCTCGCCGACGCGGTCACGGTCGCGCTCGCTGCCGACTACCGCACCGACGCCGTCCTGACGCTGGACCGGCGCGACTTCCGCGCCGTCCGCCCGCTGACTCCACACCCGGCCTTCCGGCTGTTCCCCGACGACCTTTAGTACGCCTCGACCTCGGTGGTGGTGGCGTTGCCGTTGGGGGTGGGTTGGAGGTTGATCTGCCAGCCCTGGTCGGGGGTGAAGGTCTGGGCGAACTTCTTGAACGTGCAGTCCGAGCGGAACTTGCGGTACTGGGGGTCCCAGTCGGCGCCGCTCTTGAAGTACAGGTGGTACGTGCCGCCGATCCGGTTCACGGTGATGGTCTTGGTGGCCTGGATGTAGATCATGATCTGCGGGCTGCCGGGTGGGCGGCCGTCGTTGACGATCGAGATCGCGACGTCGTTCGACGTGCCATTGGTGATCTTCAGCCGCCCGGACCCTTCAGGGCCGCGGCGGACCAGGACGTCGCCGCTCGCGGGGCGCTGGTCCTTCGGCGCCGGCCCGGGGTCGGGCAGGGTCGTGCCGAACTTGAGCCTCAGCCCCTGGAGCTGGACGAGCGCCGTACTCAGGTCGGCGCGCACCTGCCGCTGCACCTTCTGTGAGGTGTACGCGACCCCGCCGCACCGCGCGTCCTCCTCGGTCTGGGCCGACGAGCTGGTCAACCGGGTCGCCGCGACACCGATCCGTTCCTGCAGGAGTGCGTGTACGGCGCTCAACCGGGACGTCACGGTCAGCGCCGCCAGCCGGATTGCGATCGTGTTGAGCGACTGCGCCAGCGTGGTGATCGCCACGCTCAGGCCCTCCGCGGTCCGGACCCGGGTCAGCGCCTGCGCCGATCCGCCCAGCACCTGGTCGATCCGCGTCAGCTCCGCCTGGTACGCCGACGCGCTCAACGGACCGGCCGACGGTACCGACGACGCGGGCCCCGGCACGGCAGTACTCGAAGCCGACGGCACCGGATCCGGCCGCTTCGGATCCGCACCACAGCCTGCCAGCAGACCGATCCCCACACACAGCGCAGCCCAGCGCCTCATCCCCACCCCCAGGTCCCCACCCGACGAGACACCAGCATAGGTGGTGTCTGGTGACACCACCTATGTCATCAATCCCGGGTCGCCGGACGGACGAACGGGAAGGCCAGTGTGCTGCGGATGTTCTGGCCGGTCAGCATCATCATCACCCGGTCGACGCCGATCCCGAGACCACCGGTCGGCGGCATCGCGTACTCGAGCGCGGACAGGAAGTCCTCGTCCAGCGACATCGCCTCGGGGTCACCGGCCGCGGCCTTCAGCGACTGCTCGGTGAGCCGCCGGCGCTGCTCGACCGGGTCGACCAGCTCGGAGTACGCCGTACCGATCTCGGCACCGAACGCGACCAGGTCCCAGCGCTCCGCGAGTCGCGGTTCGGACCGGTGGTTCCGGGTCAGCGGCGACGTCTCCAGCGGGAAGTCGGTGTAGAACGTCGGCAGCATCGTGTTCGGCTCGACGAGCTCGTCGTACAGCTCCAGCACCAGCTCGCCCGCGGTCATCTCGAACGTCGTGTGTACGCCGTGTTCCGCGCACAGCTCGCGCAGCCGATCCACGGGCGTGTCCGGGTCGATCGGCGTACCTGCTGCCCGGCCGACCGCGTCGTGCACCGTGATCACCGGCCAGTCGCCGGAGATGTCGATCTCCTCGCCGTCCCGCCGTACGACGGGCTTGCCGTACACCGCGGTGGCCGCCTCGATCAGCAGCTCGCGGGTCAGCTCCCGCATCACCACGTAGTCGGCGTACGGCTGGTAGGCCTCGACCGAGGTGAACTCCGGGTTGTGCGTCGCGTCCGCGCCCTCGTTGCGGAAGTTCCGGTTCAGCTCGAAGATCTTGCCCATCCCGCCGACGCTCAGCCGCTTCAGGAACAGCTCCGGCGCGATCCGCAGGAACAGATCGGTGTCGTAGGCGTTGATGTGCGTGACGAACGGCCGGGCGTTCGCGCCGCCGTGCACCGCCTGCAGCATCGGCGTCTCCACCTCGACGAACCCGCGGGTCTCGAAACCGTTGCGCAGGGCCCGTACCGCGGCGCTGCGGTGCTGCATCATCCGCAGCGACTCCGGGTTCATCACCAGGTCGATGTGCCGCTGCCGGACCCGCGCCTCGGGGTCGGTGAAGCCCTTCCGCTTGTCCGGCAACGGGTGCAGGCACTTCGCGGCCATCGTCCAGCCCGTCGCCGCGATCGACAGCTCACCGCGCCGGCTGGTGACGATCTCGCCGGTCACGCTGACGTGGTCGCCGATGTCGACGAGCCGCCGCCACTGGTCCAGCGGTACGTCGCCGCACGACTCGGTCGTGAGCATCACCTGCAGCTGCGTCAGCCCGTCCTGCAGCTGCGCGAACGACAGCCCGCCGTGGTCGCGCATCCGCATCACCCGGCCGGTCAAGGACACGACATGGTCGGTGTGGTGGTCCGGCGGCAGGTTCGGGTACAGCTCGCGGACCCGTTCCAGGGTCTCGGTGCGCGGCACGCTGACCGGGTACGGATCGATGCCCGCGGCAACGAGTTCGGCGAGCTTGGTGCGCCGGATCTGCTCCTGCTCGGTGAGTTTGCGGACCGGCAGCGCGGGCCGCAGCAGCTCGTCCTCCTGCTCGCGTACGGCGCTGGCGAACGCCTGGCCGTCCGTGGCCATGATCGCGTGCCGCTCGCCCGCCTCCACGCTGTCTACACGTGTCCACGGCCGCGGGGCAGGCAGGAAGCCTTCCGCGGTACCGGCGGCGAGCACGACCTGCGCGAGCGACGCGCCCCGCGAGTAACACATCAGCCGCGGCGACCAGCGGGGCAGGTACTTCTCGTTCGACTGGTACAGACTCTCCAGCTGCCAGAACCGGGACGCCGCGGTCAGCAACGCGTTCGTGAGTCGCAGTACCGGACCGGCGCCGACCCGCTCGGCGTCGCTGAAGATCTCCCGGAACATCGCGAAGTTCAGCGAGATCCGGTGAATGCCGAGGTCGCTGCTCGCGTCGATCAACGCGGTGACCATGAACTCCATCAGCCCGTTCGCCGACTCCGGGTCGCGGCGCATCAGGTCCAGCGACACACCGCGCACCCCCCACGGCACGAACGACAGCAGCCCGCGGACCACGCCCTCGGCGTCCCGCGCGATCACCATCACGCAGCGCGCGTCGGCCGGGTCGCCGAGCCGCCCGAGCGCCATCGAGAACCCGCGCTCGGTACGCGCCCCGCGCCACTTCTCGGTCAGATGGACGTACTGCGCCAGTGCCTCGGGGGACAGGTCGCCGTGCCGGACCACCTGGGCGTGGTACCCGGCGCGCTGGACCCGGGTGACCGCCTGCCGGACCGGCCGCATGGTCCGGCCGTCGAGCGTGAAGTCCGCGACGTCGATGATCGCCTCGTCACCCATCGACAGCGCCCGGAGGCCCGCGTCGACGTACGCCTGCGCCGCCTCCTCGCTGGCCGACAGCACCGCGGGGGACCAGCCGTACCGCCGGGCCTCGGTGAGCCAGCGCTGGATCGCGGCCGGCCAGGCGACGGGGTCGCCGAGCGGATCGCCGCTGGCCAGGCTGACCCCGTTCACCACCCGGTACGCGATCGCGGCGTCGTTGCCCGGTGCGAACACGACCGCCTTGTCCCGGCGGGTCGCGAAGTACCCGAGGGAGTCCCGCTCGCCGTGCAGCAGGAGCAGCCGGCGTACCTCGAGTTCCTCGGGCTGGGTCAGGTACCGGACCCGCTGCGCGGAGCGCAGGAAGATCCAGAACGCGAGCACCAGCGAGGCTGCCGAGATCGCACCGACGGTGAGGCCGATCCAGCCGTGGCCCTCGTGGCCGCCCATCTTGTTGCGGGACTGCCCGAGAGCGGCGATCACCGCCCAGCCGATCTTCTGCCGCTGACCGCTGAGGGTGCGCGGGAAGAGCTGGGTGAGGGTGATGCTGACCGCGATCGAGATCAGCATGCCGAAGACGAGCGCGCCGATCGCGAGCCGCCGGCTACCGGGTGCGAGCCGGGCCGGGAACGCGGCGCGGATGGTCCACAGCAGGACGACGATCGCGGCCACCACGACCGCCTGCACGATGCCCCACTCCAGGTCCTGCATGCTGGCCGGACCGAAGTCGCGGAGCAGTTCGGCGTCCGTCGGGTTCGCCAGGCGGACACTGGTGAAGGCGATGCCGGCGACCTGCGCGAGCAGCCAGAGCGCCTCGAAGACCCACAGCACCCAGAGCAGCGCGGCCCGCTTACCGCGCAGCAGTGCGCTTCCGACGACCGCGAGGTAGACGGCGGAGAAGATCGTGTGCCCGGCCGGAATCCCGACGAAGTCGAAGGCGACGTCGACATGCTTGACCAGCCTCGGCTGGGCGAAACGCAACGGGATCGCAATAAATGACCAGACTGCGGCCAGCACAACGATGCGGCCCACCCAGACCGCTGCGCGTTGCTTCCATACCGGCACTACCACTGCTTGTTCCGACCGCACCAGCCGATCATCCCACTAGTTCGCTGAGACTTTGGTCGACCTAGCACTACCTCGACAGTACAGCTGACGCCACAGCCAAGACTTTGGTTGACATGCGACGGTGTTGACATGGTTGATGTGCCCTACCGCCTAGTCCGCAACCTGATGGTCGCCGCCGCCGTTCTCTACTGCAGTCTGCTGCTGGAAGCGGCCGCAGGGTATCCGCTGGACGTCCACCAGTCGTTCCTGAGCGAGCTGGGCGCATTGGACCAATCGACGAGTCTGTGGGCCCGGGCGATGGATCTGACCACGGGCGTGTTGCTGCTGGTCGCAGTACTGCTGTCAGGTCGCGCTGTACGTGGCCGGCGGGAGCTGGCTGGTCTGCTGGTCAGTACGGCGGCCTTCGCGCTCGGGACGTTGTTCGACGCGCTGTCGCCGATGGACTGTGCACCGTCGGCCAGTGATGCCTGCGGAGCGAACGGACAGTCCGGCACGGAGCTGATGCTGCACGAGGTCACATCCACGATCGCAGGGCTCGGCAGCATCGCCATGGGCGTCTATGCGGTGCTCGCACTCCGGAAAGCCGGCTGGGGTGGTGCTTGGGGCCGAGTGGTCGCCGTACTGGCTGCTGGTGTTGCTGTGACGCAGGCCTGGCTCGGTCTGCAGACAGGAAGCGATGTGATCACCGGTGACGACCTGGATGCGCCGGGCATCCTGCAGCGGGTGTCTGTGCTGCTTGTGTGCCTGATGCTGGGGTCACTCCTACCAGCCCTGAGGCAGGCTTATCTCGATGAGCATGACGTGGATCGTGGTGCCCGGCTTGGCCGAAGCCCCGGAGGAGTTCGGGCAGGTAGTCGAGCTGCTGCCCGATGAGGACCTCCGCGTGATCGACCCGTGGCGTACGCCGATCACGTCGGACGTCGACGCGCTGCGGGCCGCGGCCTGCGTACCGCCGGGGGTACCGGTCGGGCTGATCGGCCACTCGATCGGCGGGCTCGCCGTACTGCGTTGGGCGTTGACGCGTCCGGGTGAGGTGTCCCGGCTGGTGCTGGTGGACAGCAGCCTCCCGTCGGAGACCGGGTGGCAGCCGTTCCACCGTGGACAGCGTGGTGATCAGGCGACCCGTTCCGTGGTGCGCTTCCTCGGGCAGGTCGGCGTACCGCAGCTGGTCGGAACCACGGTACGACGGCTGAGCGTCCGGCTCGGCAGTACGTCCAACCGCGACCCGTTGTCCGGGGCAACCGCCAAGGAGCGGTACGGCGGGCAGGACTCGTGGCTGCGGTTCTGGGACGAGTTGGCCGGCAGTTGGCCGCTGGCTGCCGAGGTAGCCGAGCTGCTGGCGCGACCGATCGACAACATCCCACCGACGACGCTCCTGGTGGCTACTGGCGGCATGACCCGCTTCACGGCCAAGAGCTGGCTGACAGGCCAGCAGAAACTCGCCGCCACCCTCAACGCGTCTCTTGAAGTCCTCCCCGATTCGGAACACCTGGTCCAGCTGGACCGCCCGGACGCCATCGCGGCCGCAGTCCGGAAGTAGTAGCCCGCAGGTCCATGGATGCCGTACGCTCATTCTACTGAAACAGTCGTGGCAGTTACTTTTCGTAGTGGATGTGAGCTATGGGTGAGCGCATTCCGGTCGAGCTGCGGTGGAAGTGGTTCGTCGACGACCTCTGGACGCACTGGCGTCTGATCCACCGGCTGTACGTGAGCCGCGCGTACAGCTGGGACAGGCGGTGATCGTCATCACCTGCGCGGCCTGTGATCGGCGCATGCTGCTGCCGTTGAGCATGGTGACAGGCCTGGACCGCCGGCTCGATCTGGCCGGCCAGGTGCATTACGAACTCAGCTACACCTGCTGGTGCGGCGTACCCGGAGTCAAGCTGGTGGCAGGGCCTACGTAGTGCTGGTCATGGCCGGTGTCGGGAGTTTGCGCTGCCAGACCTCGTCCAGCGCCATCCGCATCGCACCAGTGACCACAGCGTCCTCGGCCAGCGCGGACAGCTCCAGCTTCGGGTGGTTGAGCGTCAGCAGCCGGAGCTGGTCCGAGATCGCGTCCAGCAGCACGGCGCCGGCGCGGGCGACACCGCCGCCGATGACGACCGCGGTCGGGTCGAGCACGAGTACGGACGGCGCCAGCGCCCGCGCGAACGTCCGGGCAACCTGCTGTACGACGGACTGCGCGACCGGGTCCCGCTCCGCCGCTGCGGCGAACACGTCCGCGGTGTCCAGCTGCTCGCCGCCCAGCTCGGCCAGCCGTGACTTCGGGTTGTCCAGCGCCGCTTGACGCCCGAGTGCCGCGATCGCCTCCGAACCGACCGCGCGCTCCAGCGGCCCGCGGCTGTCCTCCGGGTTGATCACGTCGTCGGTGTCCGTGGCGATGAAGCCGATCTCACCGGCGGCCCCGGTCCCGCGGTGCAGCCGTCCGTCGATGACGATGCCCGCGCCGAGTCGCTCACCCCACTGGACCGCCAGCAGCGTCCCGGTCCCACCACGCGCGGCGGCGATCGCCAGGGCGGCCAGGTTCGCGTCGTTGTCCAGCATCACCGGGCAGTCGAGCAGACCGCGCAGATGCTTGATCAGGTCGACCGCCGACCAGCCCGGCACGCTCGGCACCAGCTGGACCCGGCCGGTGTGCTCGTCGACGATGCCGGGGCTCGCGGCGACCGCGGCAGCGACGTCCTCGGCCGGCACTTCGGCCTCGGCCAGGGCCTCGTCGATCACCTCGCCGATCACGCCGAGCAGCTCCTGGGCGGACCAGCCCGGCCCGGAACGGCGTACCAGCGAGAGCTTGCGGCCGGCCAGGTCGGAGACGCCGACGGTCACCCGGTGCGGGCCGACGTCCAGTCCGAGGACCGGGGCGGCACGCCCGCGCAGCGAGACCCGGATCGCCGGACGGCCGAGCGAGCGGTCCGCGGAGTCCGGCCCGTGCTGCTGCAGCCAGCCGGCGTCGAGCAGCTCGTCGACGGCCTGGGCGACGGTCGGCCGGGCCAGCCCGGTGCGCTCGACCAGCTCGGCGACGCGCAACGGTGCGGGCGCGGACCGGCGGACCGCGTCCAGGACCGAGGCGACATTGATCCGCCGCAGCATCGTCGTACCGCCGCCGCCGACCGTTCCCTTGCTCATGTCCGACCCCTTGCCTGCCACCCGCACAGTATAGATAGCGAGCGTTCGTAAATACTGTCCATTCAGCGCGCCGACTGGCGGATGCCGGTGCGTGCGTCGACAACTATCACCCCGGGGACGCTCGATGCTCCAGTACACGCTCCCTGTCCGGAATCGGCACTGATCAGTCCTGGTCAGTCCTGGAGTACGGTCCGGGCGAAACTGCTCAGTGCCTCCCGGTCCGGTTGCTGCGTCTTGGTCATCAGACTGGCCACGTGCTTCTCGACCGTACGCGGCGAGATGTGCAGCCGGGACGCGATCGACTTGTTCCCGATCCGGTCCACCAGCAAGCGGCAGACCTCGTACTCCCGGGTGGTGATCCCGAGTTGCCGCAGGTACGCCGGAACCTGCTCCGACCCGTCCCGCCGCTGCGAGACCGTGGCACCGAGCTGCCGCATCAGCCCGCGGCACGCGCTCGCGACCGCCGGGATGTTCGCGTTGTGGAAGTAGTCCTCGGCCAGCCGCAGCCACGCGACCGGCTCACCCCAGCCGTCCGCGGCGGCCGGCTCAGCCACCAGCCGCAGCCCGAGATGCCGCGCCAACGG
>NZ_DASRVN010000740.1:0-4570 GCF_035655035.1 Kribbella sp.
AATGTCACCGGAACAGTCCACAGTGATTTTTCAACCTTTTGGAGGAGTACGGCGTCACCGGAGGGCTAGCATTCGAGCTGGTTATTTCCGTCAACCGGGGAAAGGCACGCTGAGATGGCCGAGAAAGCCGACGTCGTCGAGACCGTCAAGCAGGGGTACGCGTTCGAAGGAGCGGCTCTCGAGCTGGGTGCGCTGCTGGTCGACGGCGAGCCGAAACCGGAGGCGGCGGTCCGTATCCCGCTCGGGATGATGAACCGGCACGGCCTGGTCGCGGGTGCCACCGGTACCGGTAAGACGAAGACCCTCCAGCTGATGGCCGAGCAGCTGTCGGCGGCCGGGGTCGCGGTGTTCGCGGCCGATGTGAAGGGCGACCTGTCGGGTATCTCGCAGCCGGGCGCCGGCGGCGACAAGCTGCTCGCCCGGACGAAGGCGATCGGCCAGCAGTGGACCGCGAGCGGCTTCCCGACCGAGTTCTACGCGCTCGGCGGGCAGGGCACCGGTATCCCGATCCGCGCGACGATCACGTCGTTCGGGCCGGTCCTGCTGTCCAAGGTGCTCGGGCTGAACGACGTCCAGGAGTCGTCGCTCGGGCTGATCTTCCACTACGCCGACAAGGCCGGCCTGACGCTGCTCGACCTGAAGGACCTGCGCGCGGTCATCCAGCACCTCACCTCGGACGAGGGCAAGGAGGACCTGAAGGAGCTCGGCGGGCTGTCCGCGGCCACCGCGGGCGTCATCCTGCGGGCGCTGATCGGGTTCGCCGACCAGGGCGCCGAGGCGTTCTTCGGCGAGCCGGAGTTCGACACCGCGGACCTGCTCCAGCAGCGCGACGGCAAGGGCGTCATCTCGCTGCTCGAGCTGCCGAACCTGCAGGACCGGCCGGCCCTGTTCTCCACCTTCCTGATGTGGCTGCTCGCCGACCTGTTCCACGACCTCCCCGAGGTCGGCGACGTGGACAAGCCGAAGCTGGTGTTCTTCTTCGACGAGGCACACCTGCTGTTCAACGACGCGTCGAAGGCGTTCCTGGACTCGATCGCGCAGACCGTCCGGCTGATCCGGTCGAAGGGCGTCGGCGTGTTCTTCGTGACCCAGACCCCGAAGGACGTGCCGGACGCGGTGCTCGCGCAGCTCGGCTCTCGCGTGCAGCACCAGCTCCGGGCGCACACCCCGAACGACGCGAAGGCGCTGAAGGCGACCGTGTCGACGTTCCCGAGTTCGGCGTACGACCTGGGCGAGGTGCTCACCCAGCTCGGGATCGGCGAGGCGATCGTGACCGTGATGAACGAGTCCGGCGCGCCGACCCCGGTCGCCTGGACCCGGCTCCGGGCCCCGCAGTCGCTGATGGCCCCGGCCTCGGCGGAGCAGCTGACGGCCGCGGTCCAGGCCTCGCCGAACAACGCGAAGTACTCCGACGCGGTGGACCGCGAGTCGGCGTACGAGATCCTCGCGGCGAAGGTCCAGGCCGGCGCGGCCCAGGCCGAGGCGGAGAAGCAGCAGCAGGAGCAGGCCAAGCAGGAGGAGGCACCCCGGCCGCGGGCGCAGAAGCAGGAGAAGTCGATGGTCGAACAGGTGATCGGCTCCACGGCGTTCAAGCAGTTCGCCCGGTCCGCCGGCCGGGAGATCGTCCGCGGCCTGTTCGGGGCGGCGCGCAAGCGCTGATCGTTCTCAACTCGTCATCCACAGCCGCGCCGTCACCGATTGGGAGCTGACGCCTACTCGTCGTACCGTGTGAGGTGATGGTTGCACAGAGTAGGCAGGCGATCCGGTCCTGGGCGCTCTGGACCCTGACGGTCCCGGCGTTCCTGCTGGTGGTGCTCGTCGACCTGGGTGCCATCGGGTACGGCGTACACGCGTTCACCGAGCGCCCGAGCTGGCGCGGGCTGGACGTCGTGTTCGCGCTCACCGTGTCCGCGCTGATCGCTGTCGAGGGCGCGCGCCGGGTGGAGAGCCGCCGCCGGCGCGGTGGTGCGTTGCACAAGGACCTCGCTCCGGCGTGGATGATCGCCGCGGCCGTCATCCTGCACCCGGCGCTGGCGATCCTGGTCGTCGTACTGCTGCGGATCTGGTGGCGGATCCGGGCCGGCAAGTGCATTCCGTACCGCTGGGCCTTCTCGACCGCGGTGTGCGTTCTGGCGGTCGGAGCCGCGCACGCGGTGTTCCTCTCCGCGCGGCACCTGACCGGCGACGGCGGCCTCGGCCTGGTCGTCTCGATGGCCGCCGGCGCCTTCGCGTACGTCGTCACCGACACGCTGCTCTGCGGGCTCGCGATCTCGCTGATCATCCCGGGCAGCAACCGCCGGGAGACGGTCGGCGGGCTGGACGACCTGTGCACCGACGCCACCGCGGCCACGCTCGGCTGCCTGCTCGCGGCCGCCTGCCTGGTGACGCCGTGGTTCGCGTTCGTCGCGATCCCGATCACGCTGACCGCACAGCGCGCGCTGCTGCTCGCCCAGTTCGAGACCGAGGCGCAGACCGACCCGAAGACCAGCCTGACCAGGGTCGACTGGTGGCGCCGCCGGACCGAGCAGATGCTGCGCACCGCGCGGAACCAGCACGAGCCGATGGCCGTGCTGCTGATCGACATCGACCACTTCAAGCTCGTCAACGACCGGCACGGCCACCTGGTCGGCGACGAGGCACTGCGCGCGGTCGCGACCATCCTGCGGAGCGCGATCCGGGCCAAGGACGTGATCGGCCGGTTCGGCGGCGAGGAGTTCGTGATCGCGCTGCCGGACACCGGGATCGACGAGGCGACCGTGACCGCGGACCGGCTGCGGAACGCGGTCGCGAACAGTCCACTGGCCGCGATGTGCGCCGGCGTACTCGACGATCCGGACCTGGACCCGGACACGTTCCAGCTGACCGTGAGCATCGGGGTCGCGGTGTATCCGAACGACGGCGCCACCGTCGACGACCTGCTGCTGCGCGCCGACCGGGCGATGTACGCCGCCAAGGCCGCCGGGCGGAACCGGGTCCGCTTGGCCGCCGACACGGTCCTGTTGCATCAATTCCCGGAATCGGCAGAACCTTTGGCTCCTGCGCCGCGTCCTGTGAGGTGAGGACGGCAGGACGGAGTGCGCATGGCGGTAGCGGGGAGTCGTGACGACGACTTCACGGCATTCGTGCTGGCCAGATCCGCGCGGTTGGTGCACTTCGCGCGGATGCTCTGCGGCGACGCCGGCCTCGCGGAGGACCTGGTGCAGACCGCGCTCGAGAAGGCGTACCTGCGCTGGGACCGGATCGAGATGGCGGACCCGTTCGGATACGTCCGGCAGGCCGTGGTCAACCAGCATCTGTCGTGGGTACGCCGCCGCCCGTGGCGCGAACGCCTCACCGGCGACGCGACCGAGATCGACCTGCTGCTGGAGCCGGCGGGCGATCCGAGCGGCGGCGTACAGCACCGGGTCGCGATCCGGGCAGCCCTCGCCACGCTGAGCCGGCGCGAGCGGGCGGTCGTCGTCCTGCGCTACGTCGAAGACCTGACCGAACGGGAGACGGCCACGGTCCTCGGGGTGGCGATCGGAACGGTGAAGAGCGCGAACGCACGGGCCCTGGCCAAGCTGCGGACCGCGCCGGAGCTGAGCGGGGTGGGTGATCGAACATGAACGACGAGCGCAACACCGAGGACAGGCTCCGGGTCGCGCTGGCGCCCGACCACTCGATCGCGCCGCTGGACCCGGAGCGGGTGATCGCCGGCGCGCGCCGGCGGCGGGCCCGTGGCCGGGTCGCGACTGCCGCGGCAGCCGTCGCGGTGGCCGCGGTGGCCGTCGCGGGCGGAATCGCCGGCGGCGGGGCGCTGCGAGGCGAGGTACCGCAGCCGGCGGATCCGCCTTCGACGGTTCCGGTCCGTACGGCGCGGCCGACCCCGGCGCCGACGCATCCGCCGGGCAGCCCGGTGCCGACGCCGACGGAACCGCCGTCCACGCTGCCGTCCAGGCCGCCGTCCGTGCCGCCGTCCGTGTCATCGCCGCTCCGGCGGACCGCCCTGCCGACCGCGACGCCGACGAACGTGCCGCGCGGGAGGTCGACCACCGGTACGCCGAATGGTCCGGCTGGTACGCCGACGGGTACGGCCCTGCCGACCATGACGACGCCGCCGGTACCGAGGGCGGGCGGTACACCGACGCGGCACGCCACCCCGACGGTGCCACCGACCCGAGCGCCCGCGTCCCGGTAACCGGCCCGTCGTCGAGCCCGGCAGAACCATTCGGTGGCCCGGCGGCGTCCTTGAGCCCGACCGAACATCACAAAGGTGCGGAGGGCAACAATGAACGACGTAGGCCGGAAGCGAACGACCCGGATCCTGCTGGGCGGTCTCGCGGCCGCGGCGGTGGTCGGCGTCGCAGTAGCCGGCACGGCCATGGCACGCAGCAACAACGCGGACACCACCGCGGTCGTCCAAGGCGGTCCGGTCGCCACCCCGGCGCGGACCACTTCCGCGGCGCCGACCGCCACCCCAAGCGTGATCAGCACCCCAACCCGCTCGCAATCGGCCCGCCCGACCAGCCCGCCCACACCCACCTGCCAACCAACCCAGGTCGCGCACCCAACTCCCACCCAACCCCCAACC
>NZ_DASRVN010000741.1:0-1590 GCF_035655035.1 Kribbella sp.
CGGGCCGATGAGCGCCGCTGTCCTCGAAGCACCGGCGGCCCGGCGCAGCCGGCCGTTCGCCTGGGTGCCGCAGAGCCTGACGCTGGCCTGGCGGAACATCGTCCGGATCCGGCAGAACCCGGAAGCCCTGGCGGACGTGACCTTCCAGCCGATCATCTTCCTGGTGCTGTTCCTGTTCGTGTTCGGCGGTGCGATCGCGCAGGGCGCCGGCTGGCGCGACTACCTGCCGTTCCTGCTGCCCGGTCTGCTGGTGCAGACCGTCGTGTTCTCCACGATGGGCACCGGTGTCGCGCTGAACGACGACTTCGCGAAGGGCGTGTTCGACCGGTTCCGGTCGCTGCCGATCGCCCGGATCGCGCCGCTGGTCGGCGCGGTGCTCGGCGACGCGGTCCGCTACACGCTGTCGATCGTGATCCTGATGGGCACCGGGTTCGCGCTCGGGTTCCGGTTCCAGAACGGCGTCGGGTACGGCCTACTAGCGCTCGTGATCGTGCTGGCGTTCGCGCTGTCGATGTGCTGGATCTGGGTCTGGCTGGGCCTGTCGCTGAAGACCGCGCAGGGCGTGCAGGGTGTGGCGTTCCTGGTGATGTTCCCGCTGACGTTCGGCAGCAACGTGTTCGTGAAGACGGACACGCTGCCCGGGTTCCTGCGGGCGTTCGTGAACGTGAACCCGGTCAAGTACCTGGTGGACACGATGCGCGGCCTGATGCTCGGCGGCCCGATCGAGAAGCCGCTGCTGATCACGCTCGCCTGGATGGTCGGCCTGGTCGCGGTCTTCGCCCCGCTGGCTATCCGCGCGTACCGGCGCCGTACCTGAAACCTGTCGATGGTGAGCGTCAGAGTGGTCGTATGACGACCAAGTGGACGCTCACCATCGACTGCGCCGATCCCGGGCTGGTCGCACGCTTCTGGTGTACGGCGCTCGGCTACACGGAAGCGGATCCGCCCAAAGGCTGGGACACCTGGGAGGCCTGGTTCACCGACCTGAACGTCCCCGAGGACGAGTGGAACGACGGCGCCGCGATCTCCGACCCGGACGGCGTCCTCCCGTCCATCTCGTTCCTCAAGGTCCCCGAGCCCCGCACCGCCAAGAACCGCCTGCACCTGGACCTCCAGGTAGCAGGCGGCCGCTCCGAGCCCCAAGCCCTCCGCGAACAACGCATCCGCACCACCGCGACCACCCTCCAGTCCGCCGGCGCCACCTTGGTCCAGGAAGTCCACACCGACAACACCCTCGACCACCTCTGGATGCAAGACCCCGAAGGCAACGACTTCTGCGTGGTCTAGGGGTTGATCTCGCCGAAGGACAAGGGTTCGCGGGTGCAGAGGTAGGTTGCCCAGTGCAACTTTGTGGGGTGGCCGGCGGGGTCTCGGGTGATGCGGAGGAGTTCGCCGGTTTCGCGGCCGGAGACGGTGCGGTAGGTGTCCTCGGAGAGGCGTTCGAAGACGGCGGGGGACTGGTACTCGGCGGCCGCGGGGGACTTCGCCTCGAGGACGCCGTTCCTGACCGAGAAGACGAACGGGCTGCCTTCGGTGAACCAGGTGCCGAGGACGCCGGTCAGCTCGGCGGGGACCGACGTACCGGGGACC
>NZ_DASRVN010000742.1:0-4324 GCF_035655035.1 Kribbella sp.
GAGGTCGGCCTCGAGGTCGCGATCGACCTGGCGCTGCAGGCGTCGCCGGACCACCCGTGGGTCAAGGAGCACCCGAAGTGGTTCTCGGTCCGCGCCGACGGCTCGATCGCGTACGCCGAGAACCCGCCGAAGAAGTACCAGGACATCTACCCGATCAACTTCGACAACGACCCGGAAGGGATCTACGCCGAAGTACTGCGGATCGTGAAGCTGTGGATCTCCAAGGGCGTCACGGTGTTCCGGGTCGACAACCCGCACACCAAGCCGGTGAACTTCTGGGAGTACCTGCTCGGCGAGATCCGCAAGTCCGACCCGGACGTGGTGTTCCTGTCCGAGGCGTTCACCCGGCGGCCGATGATGCGGGAGCTGGCCAAGGTCGGGTTCCACCAGTCGTACACGTACTTCACCTGGCGCAACGAGAAGTGGGAGCTGGAGGAGTACCTGGAGGAGCTGACGAAGGAGACCGGGCACTTCCTGCGGCCAAACTTCTTCGTGAACACGCCGGACATCCTGACCGCGTACCTGCAGTACGGCGGACCTGGTGCGTTCAAGATCCGCGCCGCGATCGCGTCCACGTCGTCGCCGGCCTGGGGTGTGTACGCCGGGTTCGAGCTGTTCGAGCACGTCGCGCTCCGGCCCGGGTCGGAGGAGTACCTGGACACCGAGAAGTTCCAGCTCCGCCCGCGGGACTGGGAGGCGGCCGAACGCGAGGGCCGCACGCTGGCGCCGTACCTGACGCTGCTGAACAACATCCGCCGCCGGCACCCGTCGCTGCAGCAGCTCCGCAACCTGACGCTGCACTCCGTCGAGGACGAGGCGATCATGTGCTACTCGAAGCGCTCGACCTCGCCCGACGGCCACAGCGACACGGTCATCGTCGTGGTGAACACCGACCCGCACTCGGTCCGCGAGTCGATGGTCCACCTGGACATGGCCGCCCTCGGTATGCGCCCCGAGGACACCTTCACCGTGTACGACGAGATCAGCGGCGCCACCTGGCGCTGGGGCCAGCAGAACTACATCAAACTCGACCCCAACGCCGAACCCGCCCACATCCTCGCCGTCCGCCGCGGCCAAGCCTGACAGGTGTGATGGAAAAGGGTGAATCCACCCCGTGCGGTGCTACGCGCGGCTCCTCCGTCGCCGTGCTACGCGCCGCGCCCACCCACCCCCGGCTGCCGCCGGACTTTCAGCTGCCGCTGCCGCGGCAATTTGCGGCTACCGCCGCGAGTTTCCGGCTGGCGCCTGGAAGTTCCAGCTGACGCCGGGGATTTCCGGCTGGCGCCGGGAAGTTCCAGCTGACGCCGGGGATTTCCGGCTGACGCCGGAGTTGCCGGCTGGCGCCGGCGAGTTGCTCGCTACGCTCGCGAGCGACCACCCCGCGCCACGCCGCACCGTGACGAGTGGGCATGCCCGCGATCGGTGCGGCCGCGCACGACGAGGGCAACCACCTTCGAGCACCTCACAGACGGCGGGGCGTGCACGGTTGGGCGGTAACGCCGACGCCTGTGAAGCCGGAGACCTCGCCGCGAAACTACGCCTGTACGTCGTCGGCACACCCGATGACCGCTCCTGCGTGAGATCCTCAGCTTCCACACAGGAGGGGGGGCGAGGATGTCAGTTCTGGATCGGATCCCGGAGGAGACCCGGAGCCGCACGGGGTGGTCCGTGCCGATCATCGTGAGCATTGTTGTCGGCTGGTTCGTCCCCAGTACGGAGCATGTGCTCGACCAGTCGGAGCGGTACTGGACGAGTGGGATGATCCTGAGCGGCTTCGTCGCCGGGCTGCTGTGGCAGTGGTAAAGCCCGCGCGAACTCTCCGAACGGCTGTTGGTGCCGACCGTCGGGGTGCTCGCGTTCGCGCTGCTCCTCCTGGTCCCGATGGGCGAGTGGTCTGCCAAGGGGCAGGAATTCACCGTGTGGTTTCCGATCGGGGTCGTGACCGGCTTGGTGTTCATGTCCTGGAGACAGCGAGTCAGAGTGTGACGCGATACCGGTTCGCCGGACTATGACAGTCAGGACCGGGCCGTCGACAGACGGCTGTTGCCTACTGATTGGCTCATAACCCCACGACTCGTAGAGCGCCTCGACCATCGTCGGGCGTGAGGCTGTTCGCGTATGCGAACCCGCTTCAGGAATCCTGCGCCGGCACGATCCGTTCAAAGACCCATTCCCATCGGAATTTCTGCGCGGCGCCGGTGCCGGATTTGACGGGTGTCAGGGACTCGCCCGAGCCGTCCTGTGGATCCACGATCCCAACTCCCGAGCGCCGGAGCAGAGCAAGGGAGGCCGACCATGCTGGGTGGTTCGTCAACTCGTGACTGGCGTACGGAACGGCGACCGTAGGTGTCTGGGAGCCGAGCGCCGCGCAGAGTGTGGTCAGTGGATACGAGTACGCGTTGCCGGTGGCCCACGCATTCAAGGTGTGGAAGGTGGCCGGAACCACTGCCACGGCATCTGCGGTGGGCGTACGCCGAGGTTCGGTGGGCTTGCGATTCCCGAGGATGACAGGTGTGTCGGTCAGATCCTGGTCCGCCAGCCAGGGAAGCGCGGCGTCAGTTGGAATGACATAGGGGTCCCAGTCCCGGGTACGTGCTGCGCGCACGCCATCACCTAGTCGAGAAGCCAGCGGCGCACCGCAGACAACAAGAAGTAGGGCACCTCTACTCATGCAGGACCACCTGTCAGAACCAGCAAGCGCGAGTAGGACAGAGCTTGCCATGCCGCAACAGACTCATAGTTGTACGCCGACCCAATGGGCGTAGCCGATGAGGTTGTCGCTTGCGTGGCGGCTGGCATGTAAGAGACCGGCGACCGTTTCGCGCACGCTCGGGTGGTACCTGGTCTTCTGCGGAGCGATCTGCCGCGCCAGCCGTAGTGAACTCATCGCACCCTCGTTGTCACCGGTCAAGAGTCGTGCTCGCGCTGTGTCAATGTGGTGATGGCCCATCCGGTCAGGTGGATAGCCTTTCGGCGGATGGACCAGTTCGGCGAGCGTGACCGCGTTGCCGTGGTTGCCGAGTTCCATCTCGACGGCCGCCGTGTGGATCGCGACGTTCGTTGCTCCGAACGAGATCGCGCCGGCGTAGCCGCTGGCCAGGTCGTTGCCGGTCACCTCGTGACCGAGCACATCCGCGAGGTGCCGTGCTTCGACGAGCTGCGCTCGAGCGGTGTCCGCATCACCTTGACGTGTCGCGAGAATGGCGGCGCGCAATCGCAGGTTGCCCGCCGCGCAGACAGCTACCGGATCAGCTGTCCGTACCCCTGTGTCGATGTCTGTGAGGGCTGCTTGGATGATCCGGTGGCCAAGCTCGTACCGGCCTGTGGTGAACGTCGAGTACGCACGCATGTAGCGATAGGTCGCAACCTGGTAGGGATCGCCACATCGAGAGGCTGAGAAGTCCATTCGGGCGAGCAGTAGTGACACGAGATCGACCAGGCCGAGCGCATAGGCGACGTCGGCCGCTGAGCGGTACAGCTGAACGAGAAGATGGTGCGCCTGTTCGGCCTCGTGGCCGACCAGTGTCTGTGAGAGCTGGACCAACTCATCGATCAAAGCAGGACTTCGGCCGAGAATCCGCGCGTAGTGCGCGTCGCGCCGGGCGAGCACCATGTCGCGGACGTCAGGCCGGATCGCCGCGAGCGGGCGCACGGGAAGGTCATCGAGTGCGAGATCGAAATTCTCCAGGGACGCGCGCAGGTCGTTGAGCGGGCCGGACAGCCGGTCTTCACTCTGTTCCTCGATGAACGGCTGACCGGTGAGGTGCGTGACCGGGATCGACATCGCTTTCGCGCATGCTACGAGAAACGACTGCGAAGCCGGCTTGGAGCCGACCTCGACCTTGGTCAGGAGGCTGTGAGAAACGTTGGCCCGTGCCGCGAGGCCGCGCTGCGTCAGCCGATTCAGCCGGCGATACGCAGCGATTCGCGCACCAGTGCTCAGCCTGCGCTCTGACATTCCGTGTCTCCGGTTCCGGGCTGTTCGTTCAGATCGAACGATACCTACGCACTCCCCGCACCGCTCGCTGAGTGTGGCCGGAGTTGCACCAAGTGTGCAACTCAGCGGGGTCGCGGCTGAGAAGAATTGACTACACAGCGCGACCGATCCTCCACGGTGGAGGGCACCCGCACCTCGGAGCGTCGCCGCAAGCAGTTCTGACGAACGCCAGGGGTCCTTGGATTGAGACGAAGAGCCTCGAAGGGAACTTCGAATGGAAGTCGATGCACATCTCGATCGCCCGGCCGAAAGCATCGGATGCCCACGCAGGTTCGTGCTTCGTCGCGCGGTCGATGTGAGCGGAGTCAGCGGCACCGGGGACGTTGC
>NZ_DASRVN010000743.1:0-6738 GCF_035655035.1 Kribbella sp.
GGACGGACGCAGGACTTCCAGGACGTCGCGGTGCAGGCGACCGTCACGTACCGCGTGACCGACCCGGCGCTGGCCGCGACCCGGCTGGACTTCGGGATCGACCCGGGCAGCGGCCGCTGGCGGTCCACCCCGCTCGAGCAGGTCGGCGGACTGCTGACCGAGTTGGCCCAGCAGACCGCGCTCGACCTGCTGGCCCGGATGACGCTCACCGAGGCGCTGTCCGAGGGCATGACCGCGCTGCGTGCGGCGGTCGGCACCGGGTTGCGCGAGGACCAGCGCCTGACCGGGCTCGGCATCGGCGTCGAGGACGTCCGCGTGGTCGCCGTCCGCGCGGAGCGGGACGTGGAGAAGGCGCTGCAGACCCCCACCCGCGAGATGGTGCAGCAGGCTGCGGACAAGGCGACGTACGAACGCCGCGCACTCGCCGTCGAGCGCGAGCGCTCGATCGCGGAGAACGAACTACAGAACCAGATCGAGCTCGCCCGCCGCGAGGAACAGCTCGTCAACCAACGGGGTCAGAACGAGCGCAACCGCACCACCGAGGCCGCGGCAGCCGGTCAGATCGAGACCCAGGCGGCGGCCGCACGGCAACGCGCTCTGGCCGAATCCGAGGCGGACGCCAAGCGGGTCATCGGCGCGGCGGAGGCGGCCGCCGAGAAGGCCCTGCTGGACGCGTACGCCGAGCTCGACCAGGGCACGATCCTCGCGATGGCGATCAAGCAGGGCGCACTGCCGGAGATCGGTACGCTGAACCTGACGCCGGACCTGATCACCCCGCTGCTGACCAAGCTGACCTCGGGAGGGCAGGCCGCATGAGTCTGCCTCCGCGGGCGGTGCTCGTGCACCGGGCGACCGAGCTCACCGAGCTGATCGCCCGGCACGGGACGCGGCAGCAGGCCGGGTTCTTCCTCGCCGGGCGCGGGCGGGACCTGGCCGAGCTGGACGCCCGGCACCAGGCTCAGCAGGACGCGCTGGCAACGGTATCGGCCGCGATCCCGCTGGACTGGCGACGTACGGTTGCCGAGCGCAACGATCTCGACCGGTTCGGGTTCGGTCCGGAGGACGTGGTGATCGCGGTCGGGCAGGACGGCCTGGTCGCGAACGTGGCGAAGTACCTGGACGGCCAGCCGGTGATCGGCATCAACCCCGAGCCGTCGCGCAACCCCGGCGTACTCGTCCCACACGAACCTGCCGCGATCGCCGACCTGCTTGCGTCTTTGCGGGTTGCCGAACGCACAATGGTTGCCGCGAGCACCGATGACGGCCAGCAGTTGCTCGCGTTGAACGAGGTGTACGTCGGCCACCGTACGCACCAGTCCGCACGCTACCGGCTCGCGTCGCCGGACGGGCTGCCCGAGCGGCAGTCGTCGTCCGGGATCCTGATCGGTACCGGTACCGGATCGACCGGCTGGTGCCGCTCAGCCTGGCAGGAACGCCGCAGCCCGCTGACCCTGCCGGCTCCGACCGACCCGGTACTGTGCTGGTTCGTCCGCGAGGCGTGGCCGTCACCGGCGACCGGCACCGACCACACCGAAGGGTTGCTCAAGGCACCGGACTCGCTGACGATCACCGCCGAGTCGGACCTGGTGGTGTTCGGCGACGGCATGGAGTCCGACACCTTGAGCGTCGGCTGGGGTCAGCGGATCGAGGTCGGCGTCGCCGCGGTCAAGTTGCACCTGGTGCTCTGAATCGTCGCGTGCCAGGCGGAGTACAGCCGCCGCGCCGACCCGCCGATCGGTCCGACCGCGTTGAACACCGCGCCCCGGGAGGCCGGCTTCGCGTCCGCGATCGCGGCGACGGCCTGCTCGGGCGCGTCGATCGTCGACGAGCAGACACTCAGGATGTAGTCCGGCACCTGCAGCTTCGGATCCACACACCCGACCAGCGGTACGCCGACCGCGGCGACGATCGGGAACACCGTGCCCGGGATCCCCACCGCGCACTCCGCGGACGCCGACTCCGGGACCGAACCGAGCGCGCTGATCTCGTACCGGTCCCAAAGCGTCCGGTCCTCGCGCGGGTGCAGTCCGACCACGATGTGCTTGCCCGCGGCCTGCAGTTTCGCGGCGGCGTCGAGCAGCAGTTGCGTGCCGGGCGCGGCGTTGCCGGTCTGGTCGGGGTGCGTGACGCTGGTCAGCACGAGTACGCGATCCTTCTGCGGGGCGTACTTCGGAAGGTCGTCGGTCTGGGCTGACCCGACCATGCGTACCTGGCGCTTCCAGCCGAGGTACTTCGCGAAGACGTCCGACTCGGCGGGCGACGCCGCCGTCACCAGCTCCAGCCGTTGGCGGAACTCCTTCGCCCGCGGTGCTTCCACGGGTTTCAGGTACGCCAGCGAACTGGCCGCCATCGGCAGCCGCTTCAGCGCCGCCGCTACATCCGCCGGCCAGGCCTCGGCGCCGTTCACCACCAGCAGATCACCCTGCGGTACGTCGGCCAGTGTCGCGACCTGCACCGGGTCGCCCGCCTTGATCTGCGAGAGATCCGGCACGACCTGCACCAGCTCCCACCCACGCCGCTTGGCCTCGGCCAGCAACGGCTGAGCGTGGTACGTCCCCCACGGCTCGTTGGTTGCCAACAGCACCCGCGTCCGCCGCGGCCGCGCCGCCAACGCCAACCCCGGCGTCGCCGCCAGCCCTGCCCCGAGCACCCCGGCCTTCAACAACGTACGTCGCGTCGTGATCATGCGCGCGACCCTACGAACCCAGGGTGAACGCCTACCGAAGCCCGGATGATCAAACAGCCGGGCCGGCTTGAGCGAACACCCGGGTGTGCTGGGGGGACGGAATGCGCTCGACACCGGGTGTGGTGTTCGCGCCGGGCCCCAGTAGGAAACCCTCCAGTTGCGGGGACAACCCCCGAACTGGAGGGTTCGCCGGGCGGCGGGGAGCGTGGGTCAGTGGAGGAGGTTGGCGTAGGTTGTGGTGAGGGTGGTGGCGTCGTGTTCCCAGTTGAGTTCGGCTGCGGCGGAGCGGACGCCGTCGGTGTAGGTGCCGTAGTTCTCGATCACCCCGCGGACGGCGGCCACCAGGGACTGGGGGTTGCCGGGTTCGTACAGGCCGCCGAGCTTGTACTGCGTTACCACCGCGCGCAGTTCGGGCAGGTCCGCCGCAACCACAGGCACCCCGGCCCGGACCGCGTGGAAGAGTTTGTTGGGGAGGGCCAGGCGGTGGTTCTCGCAGGTGTTCGTCAGCGTGACCAACGAAATCCCGTACGCGCGTAACGTGTCGTCGACCTCGTCCAGCGGTCGTTCGGGAACGGTCTCCACCGGACCCAGGTCCAGCCGGTAGTTGGGATCCACCGATCCCATCAGCACCGTCCGGAAAGGCGCCAGCTGACGAGCCGCAGCCACCACCGTCGACAGGTCCCGCCCGGCGCCCACGCGCCCGGCGTACAGCAAACCCTCGGGCCGCGACGGGGCAGGCGGTACGTCGTCCGCGCGCGGGAACGTGTTCCGTACGACGCGCACATCCGGCAACCCGCGCGACCGCAGCCGCGCCGCGATCCCGTCCGACACCGTGAACACGACCTTCGCGCGCGACGCCAGCGACAGCTCGTACCGCCGTCCCCGCGCCCGCCACAACGGCGTCGGCCGTCCCGGCAGTGCCCGGTCGAACCACAGCTCATGGCTGTCGTACACAAGCGCCGCCGACCACCTCGACGCGTACTCCGCGGCAAGCTCCAGCGTGTTGAAGTCATGCGCGTGCACCACATCAACAGGCCCAGCAGCAGCCACCTGCGGCGCCGCCGCCACCCGCCACTGCTTCTCGGTGCGAGCACGATGCTCCGGCAGCAACAACCACCGCCCGAACCGCTTCGCCAGCACCTTCGGCCCGGAATGCCCGTGCCCGACGGTCAGCCCACCACCTCCGGCCCGCAGACCGGAAGAGCGGGAGACCGACTCCACCGTGACGCCCGGCCCGACTTCGCTCTGTTGATCAGCTAGCCAGGCTTCCGGAACGTCCCGGCCGATCACATGCACCGTGTGACCGGCCGCGGCGAGCGCTGTCGCCTCCCGCAGGATCCGCGAGTCCCCGGCGATCGGGGACTGCGCGATCATCAGAATCCGCACTTACTCGCTCTCGTCCTTGCGTACGAACTCGTTGTTCAAGAACGGCAGCAGCACCTCGACGGACTTCCGCCCGTCGTGCAGGTCACGGACGAACGACGGCCCCGCGTCGGCGATCTTCCGGGCGGTGTCGCGCTCCGCGACGAGCCGCTCGATCACCTCCGACAGGTCGTCCGGCGTCGCCTCGGCGATCGGCAGGTCGGTCGGCAGCAGGTCCCGGACCGGGTCCGCGATGTGCCCGACGGTGACCCGGCCGGCGGCCATCGCCTCGCACGCGAACACGCCGTACGAGCCGAGCAGCATCTGGTCGACCACGATGTCGGCGCTCTTGACCATCTCGGCCAGTTCCTTGTGCGCCACGTCCTGCACGCGCTGGTACTTGATCAGCCCGCGCGCGTCCAGGTCCTTGAGCACCGGGTCGACGTACGCCGAACCCTTCAGCACGCTCGCCGACGGCGCGTGCAGCACCACCGGGACCTCGCGCTCCAGCACCGGATGGGTGGACGCGAACGTGTCGATGTCGACGGTCAGCGGCAACCAGATGCCGTCGTCCACGAACTCCAGCAGGTCCGGCGTGGTCACGAAGACCGGACCGGCCCCGTTGTACCGGCGGAGGTGCCGGCGGACGTTGTTGTTCGCCGACTGCAACCGCTGGGTGAGCTCGTCCTCCGGGTCCCGGAACGGCGAGAACCGGTACCGCTCCCGGTGCTGCGTCGGGTCGCGGATCTCGGACCCGTGGAACACCAGCCCATGCTTGATCCCGGCCTGGTCGAGCACCGGTACGTCGGCCGTCCACATGTCGCCGGGCAGCTGCCCGAACATCGGCCGGCCCGCCTCGAACAGGACGTGCGTGACGTGGCGCAGCGTGTACGCCGTCAGCTCGAGCTGCCAGCGCAGGTCCGACCGGTACTGCTTGTACGTACCGGTCCGGTGCACGTGGAAGTCGAACGCACCGCTGCCCGTGGTCAGCGACTCGGCCTTGATGTCCGGGTGCGCACGCTCGAGCGCGGTCGCCCACAGCCAGGCCTGGCCCGCACTGTTGACCGGCCCGAGCAGCAGGTGCCGCCCGGTCTTCTCGATCTTGCCACCCGGCCGCCTGATCTCGAGCTGCTGCCCGGTCAGCTCGCCGTACAGGTCCCGCAGCTTGGCCGCCTGCCCGGCCCAGGACACTTCCTGCTGGTACGCCGGATCGGCGACCCGCTCACGGTAGTTGTCCAGGTCGGCGAGCACGGTCCGGACCTTCGACGCCAGGTCGTGCGCGTCCTCCGCGACGTGGACCTCGCCGATCCGGGTCCGGCCGACGAACTCCTTCATGCTCGGCATGTCGCTGACCACCACCGGCAGCCCGGCGAAGGCGTACTCGAACAGCTTGTTCGGCAGCGCCATCTCGTGGCTCGGGTACCGCAGGATCGGGATCAGGCCGACGTCGGCGGTACGCAGGAACGCCACCACCTCGTCCGGCTTCACCGGGTCCAGACAGTGCAGGCGGTCGTCCACGCCCAGATGCACGGCCTCCGTCTGCAGCGCCCGGACCGCGTCGTTCGCGATGTCGGGCACGCACACGACGGCCAGGTGCACGTCCGGCAGGTCCACCAGCGCCTGGACGGCGGTGTGGATGCCGCGCGCCCGGGTGACGCCGCCGCTGTAGACCAGCAGCGGTACGTCGGACGCGAGCCCGATCTGGCTGCGGATGTCAGGCACCTCGACCGACACGTCAGCTGGGTTCGGCGTGTTCATCACCACGGTCGGCAGGTGGTCGAGCTTGTGCTCGGCCTGCAACCGGGTCGCGATCGCCGGGCTGACCGTGATCACCCGGTCGGCGTCGCCGATGTACTCGCGCTCGTGGTTCGCCCAGGCCGCGATCGACCGCCGGGTCCGGGCGCCGTACTGGGACAGCCCGGCGACGTACTCGTGCGCGTCGTACACGACCTTCAGGTTCCGGCCGCGCAGGCTCGCGCGACCGGCGGCGCGGGCGGCGACCCCGATCACGTGCATGTCGTGGGCGTGCACGACGTCGGGCTCGATCCGGTCGATCAGGTCACCGAACGCGATCTCCAGGTCCAGCGCCTCGGGGTGCAGCTTGCGCCACGGCGCCGGCCACGGCAGCCGGTGCAGGACACCGTCGTACGCCCGCCAGCTGAACTTGAACGGCGCGTCCGCCTTGTTGCCGACGCCCTTGCGCACCCAGGCGGCCCGCTCGGCCGCCTTCCAGCGCGCCCGGCGGAGCAGGCGGGTAGCCACGCCGACCTTGTACTTGACCGGGTTTCCCTGGCCCGCCTTGGCCCGTGCGATCGCGTGCCCGGAGTCGGCCTTGAGCTCCTTGAGCTCGGCCGCGATCCGCTGGCTACGCGCCACATAGGTCGCGCGGTACCGATAGCCCACCAACGGCGGCCGCCAGTTGCGGTGCGCCGTACGGCTTCGTTTCCGTTCCTCACGCAGTGCGTACGGCACCGCCACCCGGACGATCAGCGCGCCGTCGAGGATCTCCCTCGACGGGAGGCCGTTGGCCGAGACCCCGAGCACAGTCACCTCTGCTCCGGTCTCGGCCAGTGCTGCGGCCTCCTTGCGGACCCGGCTGTCGTTGGTGACGTCGTTGGCGACCATCATCACGACCCGCAGGCCGGCATCTGTCACTGGCTGACCGACCTTCCGATCACAATCCGCCGCAC
>NZ_DASRVN010000744.1:0-4748 GCF_035655035.1 Kribbella sp.
GTAGTCCTCTCCCGCAACGGCGTCACCGCCACCGGCTCCCCCTGGTGGACCGACACCCTGGAGGTAGGCAACAAGGAAACCTACGAAATCGCCTTCGTCGCCAACAACCCAGGCCTCTGGATGGACCACTGCCACAACCTCCCCCACGCCTCCCAAGGCCTCATGACCCACCTCATGTACGAAGGCCTGACCACCCCCTACCGAGTAGGCGGCACCTCCCACAACGAACCCGAGTGAAATACCGCATCATGTCCCCGTGAGCGACGACGACCTGCACGGCAGACAACAGGCGCTGCTACTGCTGTACTTCGTCACCGTGAGCGCCGGCTTGTACTTCCTCGGCTGGCTGACCCGCCCGAGCTTCCTGTACGACAACCCACTGGTCTGCGGCGTGATCGCGGGCGGGACCTGCTACCCCGCCCGCTGGCTCGTGGAGCGCTTCAGCTGGTGGAAACGGCTGGAGGCGCCGACCAGGCGCACGCAGGCCCGTCGTGACCGGGCGCTGTCCCGTGCGTTGGCGACAGCGCGTGCCGCCCGACACGGGGGCCGGCGGCGGATCGGATGGCGCGAGGTGCTGATCCGTGCCGGCCGCGTGCTGGTCGGGGTACCGATGGCGCTGGGCTCGCTGGCGATCCTGCCGCTGGGGATCTCGGCCGACCGGGACAACCAGCACCTGATCGCCGAAGCTCCCGTCCGGCAGGCGGTGGTCGTCTCCGTCGAGGAGGACAAGTGGTCCAGGTCCGGCGAGGTGACCGTCAAGGTCGCACACCCCAGCGACGGTGCCGCGGTCGAGGTGGACGGCGGCGACCAGTTGAACCCCGAGCCGACGGTGGGGGATCGGATCGACGTGGTGGTCGATCCGGCCGATCCGTCGAACGTCGTGTCCGCGGCGGTCGACTGGTCGACACCGTGGTGGGCCTGGCCGTTCATGATCTTCCTCAGCCTGGTGCTGCTCGCCATCGGCCTCGCCATCGCGTTCGGCTGACCGCTCAGGACGCTTCCTCCAGGGCGGCGAGGTGGGTGCAGGCGGCTTGTAGGGCGTCTGGCTGGGTGGTGTAGGTGCCGTACCAGAGGGGGTTGTCCGGCTGCGGGTCGAGTTCGTCGTCGACGTCGGCGTACCACTCGGCCGACGTGCGGAAGACGCGTGCGTGTAGATGGTTGTCGTTCACCGCCACACTCCTGGAGTGAGAACCGTGTACTCCCTCCAGGATGTGACGGCGGTACGGCGGAACGTGCGAGCGACACGCGGTGCGTCAGGTGACCAGGACCGTGAGGCGCTGGGCGGTGTTGTTCGCGAAGCCGCCGCGGTTCCACTCGGCCTCGATCGGTTGTTCGCGGCCGCTCGCGTCGTACGCGCGGACCGTCAGCACGTGCTCGCCCGGCGTCGCCTCCCAGTCGTACGCGAACGCCCGCCAGGCGTGGTCATCGTTGCCGGCAGCACCCAATCGGGCTTCGTGCCAGTTCACCCCGGCGTCCGTGCTGACCTCGACCCGTTCGATCGGCGCCCACCCGGACCACGCCCGGCCGAGCAGCGGAACGGGGCCTGCGGCAACGAACCGGCGGCGGCTCATGAAGTCCGGGAACCCCGGCGGGACCAGCAACGCCCGCGGCTCGATCCGCGTCACCGCGCGGCCCGGGTCGTCCGGCCCGGTCCGGATCACGTACGCGACCGCGTTCTGGAACCCGTCGAACGCGTGGTCGATCACCTCGATCGACCGCAGCCACTTCACACTCGCCATCCCGTACCACCCCGGTACGACGAGCCGCAGCGGATACCCGTGCTGCGGCGGCAACGGCGTACCGTTCATCTCCCACGCGACGATCGCGCCGGACTCGACCGCCTCGGCCACGGTCAGCGCGCGCTGGTAGTCCTGCTCGACGCCGCGCTCCACCCCGTGGTCGGCGCCGGTGAACACCACGTCCACGGCGTCCTCGCGCAGCCCGGCCGCCCGCAGCAGATCCGCCAGCAGCACACCCGTCCACTCCGCCGTACCGACCGCCTCCGACAACCACGGCTGGCTGATCGGCCGCGGCTGCAGCGTCGCCCGCCCGTTCCCGGCGCACTCCAGCGTGACCCGGATCGTCCGCCGGCCCATCGCCCGCAGCTCGGTCAACCCGAACGACAGCGGCTCCTCGACGCACCCGTCCAGGGTGAGCCGCCAGCCGCCGGCATCCGTGGCCGGGATGTCGTAGTGCACGAGTACGTAGTGCAGCCCCGGCGGCGTCACGTCGTACCGCAGCCCCTCCAGCGGCATCGCGTGGTTCCGTGCCGCGAGCTGCAGCTCGTCGGGCGTGATCCCCTCACCGGTGTCCGCCAGCCTCCCGCGGACACTGAAATCGCTGATCGACATCTCAGATCCCCCTCCCCAGGGCTAACCCTAGAGCGAGGGACCGCCTACAACCAGCCGTTGTCGAGGGCGATCCGGGCGGCCTCGGCCCGGGTTCGGGCGCCGGTCTTGCCGATCGCCGCGGACAGGTGGTTGCGGACGGTGCCTTCGGACAGGTGCAGTTCCTTCGCGATGTCGGCGACGGTACCCCCGTCCCGGGCGGCCCGCAGTACGTCGGACTCGCGGCCCGTCAGCGGGCTCGTACCGGCCACCAGCGTCTCGGCCGCGAGCGACGGGTCGACCACGCGGAGCCCCTGGTGCACCCGCCGTACCGCGTCGGCCAGCTGCGTCGCGGGCGTGTCCTTCACGACGAACCCGGCGGCGCCCGCCTCCATCGCGCGGCGCAGGTACCCGGGCCGGCCGAACGTGGTCACCATCAGTACCCGGACCCCCGGTACGGCGGTACGCAACGCGGCGGCCGCCTCGATCCCGTCCAGGCCCGGCATCTCCACGTCGAGCAGCGCGACGTCGGGCTGCGAGTTCTTCGCGGCGTCGAGCACCTCGTCGCCCCGGCCGACCTCGGCGACCACGTCCAGGTCGGGCTCGAGGTCGAGCAGTGCGGCCAGGGCGCCACGAACCAGCGCCTGGTCGTCGGCGATCAGCAGTCGGATGCTCACGGCCCTATCCTCACAGTCCCGTACGGCGACCCCGCCACTGCCCGGCCCACGCTGGTCCTCATACGCTGACCTTGACGGCCAGGCGGAACCCGCCGCCGGATGCCTGGCCGACCTGGACGGCCGCGTTCGCCTGGTCCGCCCGTTCCCGCAGTCCGACCAGCCCGTGACCCGACGCGCCCCCTCCGGGCGTCGGACCCTTGCCGTCGTCGAGGACCTCGATCTCGTTGGCGGCCAGCTTGATCGTGCACCGCTTCGCCCCCGAATGCCGGACGACGTTCGTGATGCCCTCCCGCACCACCCAGGCGAACAGCTCCCGGTTGTCCTCCGGTACCTCGTCGACCGTCGTCGGCAGCTCCGCCTTGATCTCAGCGGCCTGCAACGCAGCCTTGGCGGACACCAGCTCACCGGCCAGACTCAGCTCGCGGTACCCAGCGACAGCCGCCCGTACGTCGGCCAACGCCGCCCGCGCGAGACTCTCGACGTCCGCGACCTCCGTGGCGGCGCGGTCCGGGTTCGCCGCGATCAGCTTGCCGGCGAGCTCGGCCTTCACCGTGATCACGGTCAGCGAGTGGCCGAGGATGTCGTGCAGGTCGCGGGCGAACCGGTTCCGCTCCTCCTGGACCGCCAGCTCGGCCATGTCCTGGCGGGTGGCGTCCAGCTCGATACTGCGCTGGATCGCCCGCCGCATCCCGTACACCGCGAGCGCGCCGAGGAAGATCGCGAACCCGTAGCTGCCGTCGTCCCGCCAGCCCGGCACCACCCGCATCGAGATCTCGGCCCCGGCCAGCAGAGTCAGTACGAGTGCGACACCGGCCGGGAGCTCGAGCAGCATCATCCCGCAGGCCGCGATGTAGACCAGCCCGGTGAGCGCAGTCTGCCCGGCCGTCGGGATCATCAGCAGGCACAGCACCAGCATCGCTGCCAGGTAGCCGCCCCGTTGCCAGGGCAGCAGCTTCCCGTGCTTGACCGCCCAGCGCAGCAGCGCGAAGAACGCCAGGTAGCTCGCCGCGAACAGGACCACTGTGAGGAAACCCAGCACCCGGACGACGCCGTGCTGGCGATCGGCGACGCTCTGCAGCGGCTGAGACAGGTAGAACAGCCAGATGCCGCCCGCCACCCAGGCCCAGCGGCCCGGGCCCTGGCGGACCCGGTCGGCCACCTCCACGACACTTGGATTGGTCTTCACAGTGGTCACGGTATTCCTTGGGTACTGCGTAACGCTCAGGCGCGGGCGGTGTCGGCGCGGAACCGGCGCAGCCCGATGAAGCCGAGTACCACGGTCCAGCCGATCACCACGAGCAGCGCGTGGGTGTCCAGGCCGCTCTGCGCGAGCGCGCTCCGCGACGTCTGCCCGGTCCAGTACGCCGGCGTCAGCTCAGCGATGTACTTCATCGCCTTCGGCATCTGGTCCACCGGCAGCCACAGGCCGCCGAACGCCGCGATCAGCATCGTGCTCAGACCGGTGATCGGCTGCACGCTGTCCGGCTTGGCGATGTACCCGATGACCAGGCCGATCGCCGCGAACGGCAGCGCACCCAGCCAGGACACCAGCGCGACGGTCACCCACTGCGTGAGGCTCAGGTGCACGTGGCCCATCGTCATACCGAACAGGAACACCACGAGCAGCGGCGGGATCGCCAGCAGCAGGCTCAGGATCACCTTGTTGACGACGTACGCCTGCGGCTTCAGCGGCGTCAGCCGGAGCGTCCGGTTCCAGCCGCCGTCGCGCTCGGCCGCGATCACG
>NZ_DASRVN010000745.1:0-7251 GCF_035655035.1 Kribbella sp.
GTCAGGTCGTCGAACTTCTCCCGGGTGAAGTGCAGCAGCTGCAGCCGCGACTTCGCCGTGACGGTTGCCGTCCGCAACGTGTTCTTCCGGACCGCGACCTCGCCGGCGATGTCGCCCGGCCCGAGCTCGGCGATCTCCTCGCCCTTCTCCCGGACCGCGGCGGTGCCGCTCAGGATCAGGTACGCCGCGTCCGGCGGCGTCTGCTCCAGGATCAGCGACCAGCCGGCCGGCACCGAGACCTCCTCGCCGGCCCGGAAGATGTCCCGGATGTCGCGTCCGGACAGATCCGCGAACAGCGGCAGGTCTCGCGGGGACGTCCTACCAAATGCCACGTCGATCCTCCTCGGTCGGCGATCCGCCGATGTTTCCAGTCGGTAACTGTAGCGGCCGAACGCCACCGGGGACATCAGGTGGTCCCCAGGAGAAACCGGCGAGCTCTACCCGTTGACCCGCCGCGAGCACCCGGTTACGGTGACGGAAATCGATTTCTGAGCCTGCTCCACCCCGCCCGAGGAGACCTAGATGCGGAAACGATGGCTGCTTGTCGTCCCGGCCCTGATCGGAGCCTCCCTGGTGCCCGCCGACCCCTCGGCTCCGGCCCAGGCCTCCGCCGTGCCGTCACCTGTCGAGCGGGTCGCGAAGCTCACCGGACCGCAGTCGATCAACGACACCGAGGCACGGTTCGGCCTGAAGGCGACCGACCTCGGCATCCTCTGGGACAACGGGTCCGGCCAGATCCTGTCCGCGTTCGGCGACAGCTACGGCAGCGGCTGGACCGGGCCGGGCGGCGGCGCCGGCGACCAAGCCACGATCGACTGGCGGTGCAACCTGCTGCTCCGCAGTACCGACCACAACCTGAGCGACGGGATGTCGTTCGACTCGGCCGCCGAGGACCGGCCCGGGCATGCCAAGGAGATCCTGCCCTGCAAGAAGATCGACCGCGACGAGCACACGGTGATCCCGACGGCGGGGATCTCGGTCGGGCATCGCCAGTACATCCAGTACATGTCGGTCAACTACTGGGGAACGCCCGGCAGCTGGTTCACGAACTACTCGGGCTTCGCGTACTCCGACGACAACGGCGAGACCTGGACCAAGGACGCCGGCGCCCGCTGGCAGAACACCAAGGCGTGGGACGACAACTTCCAGATGACGGCCCTGGCCAAGGACAAGGGCTTCGTCTACATGATCGGTACGCCGAACGGCCGCTTCGGCAGCGCGCACCTGGCCCGCGTCCCCGAGCAGCAGGTCCTGCAGAAGAAGGCCTGGCGGTACTGGGACGGCCGTACCTGGTCGCCGCAGGAGGCTGCCGCCGTACCGATCGCGGCCGGTCCGGTCGGCGAGGTCTCGGTGCAGTGGAACGCGTACACCGGCAAGTGGCTGATGATGTACCTCGACGAGCACCGCGCCTCGATCGTCATGCGCTCGGCCGCCGACCTGACCGGTCCGTGGAGCGGCGAGCAAGTCGTTGTCAAGGGCACCGATTACCCCGGGCTCTACGGATCCTTCATGCATCCGTGGTCGCAAGGCCCCGACCTGTACTTCACGATGGCGCAATGGGATCCGTACAACGTGTTCCTGATGCACACCAAGCTCACCGACGACGGCAAGACGACCAACCTGGTCAGCGATCCCGGCTTCGAGGCGCAGACCAGCGGTACGCCGTCCGCACCCTGGCAACTCAGCGGCACCGGCGGCATCGACCGCAGCAACCTCGGGCACACCGGCACCAACAACGCGTTCGTCCGCGACTCGATCGGCACCCACCAGCTCCAGCAGACGGTCGCCGTACGCCCCAACCACCGGTACCGGCTGTCCGCCTGGGTTCGGACCGCCGAGAACAACTCCGAGACCATGCTCGGCGTCCGCACCCTCCGCGGCCGGACGATCGCGCAGCAGACCGGCGGCGCGCATCCGCAGTACACGCAGGTCACCGTCGACTTCGACTCCGGCCGCGAGTCACTGATCCAGCTGTACGCCGGCTTCTTCGGGCACGGCCAGGACGTCTGGCTGCAACTCGACGACGTGGTCCTGGAGGAGATCCGGTGAAGCGCCTGCTGCTGGCCTTGCTGGTCATCGCGAGCGCTTTGACGGCCACACCTGCGCAAGCCGCGACCGGTCAGCTCCTGTACGACGGCACCGGCCTCTACCCGCGCGCGATCCGTCTCGAGCACAGCGGTGCGGCGAACGGGCGGATCCTGGCGAGTATCGTCACGTTCTCGGGGAACGACGGGCTCGGCGCGATCTACGAGAGTACGAACAACGGCAGCAGCTTCACCCAGGTGGGCACGGTCGCCGACCCTCAGGCCGCCGCCGGGAAGGGTCTCTGCTGCGCCACCCTGTTCGAACTCCCGCGGGCAGTCGGCGGCCTACCCGCCGGAACGCTGCTCTGGGCCGCCTCGGTCGGCGCCTCCGCCCGGCCGATGTCGCTACGGATCTGGCGCAGCAACGACGTCGGCCGCACCTGGTCGTACCTGTCCAGCTGCGCGACCGCCCCGAACGACAGGGGCCTCTGGGAACCCGAGTTCTCCGTCGCGGCCGACGGACGGCTGGTGTGCCACTACTCGGACGAGACCGATCCGGCGCACAGCCAGAAGCTCATGGAGGTCCGCAGTACCGACGGCGTCACCTGGACCGATCCGTCGCCGACAGTCGTCAGCCCGACGGTCGGCCATCGGCCGGGGATGCCGATCGTACGGCGGCTGCCGAGCGGGAGGTACGTGATGTCGTACGAGATCTGCGGGCTGGGCGGGCAGTACGACTGCGCGGCGTACATCCGGCACTCGGCCGACGGCTGGAACTGGGGCTCGCCGTCCGACCTCGGCCGGCGGGTACAGACCATCGACGGCAGGTACTTCACCCATGCGCCGACGATCGCCCTCGCCCCGAACGGCAAACTGCTGCTGGTCGGCCAGATCCTGCAGAACGCCGACGGTTCGGTCGCCGCCGGAAACGGCCGGACGATCTTCGCGAACACCGGGGGCGGGAACGGCTACTGGTACGAGCTGCCGGCGCCGGTCGCGGTCACGAACCCCTACAACAACTACTGCCCGAACTACAGCTCTCCGATGGTCGTCTCGCCGGACGGCAGGAGCGTCCTGGAACTCGCGTCCGACTACGACGGCACCGTCTGCAAGACGTACTTCGGCACCGGTTCGGCGGCGGTACGCAGGACGCCGCCGGTCTGACCGATGCGACCTGGCGAGTGGAGCGGCAGTAGAGCTATTGGGTACGCCGTCGGCGGCGGGTTCGGGAGGACCGGCGGCGGACCGGGCGGCGTGGGCCGACCAGGCGGGGTCCCGCCAGGCGGTCCTCCAGGCGGCGGGCCTCGCGGCGGATCGGCTGGGCGACGTACTCGCCGAGGATCAGCCCTGACGCGAGTGCGACGCCGATCGCGACCGCGGTGGTGAGACTGACGATGCCGATCAACTGCCCGCCCGCCGTCAGCTCGTACAGGCCCTTGTAGATCGTCAACCCCGGCAGCAGCGGGATCGACCCGGCGACCACCACGACCAGCGGCGGCACGCCGGTCCGCCGGCCACTGGAATACCCACCCAGGCCGACGACGAAGGCGGCGGCCGCGGTGGACCAGGCGGGGCCGAAGGACGCTCTCGTCATCAACGTGAAGACCAGCGAGGCGAGCGCTCCCATCACCGCCACCGGCAGCAAGGCGCGCAGCGGTGCGTACGACGCGTACGAGTAGGCGACGGACATCACCGCACCGGAGATGACCATCACCGGCAGGTTCGCGAGCTGGATCGTCGGGGTCTCGATCCCGACGTTCAGGCCGAGCCGCAGCGCCAGCGCGAGGCCGAGCGAGACGCCCGCGATGATGCCGCCGGTGAGCAGCATCGCCTCCAGGCTCCGGGCCGCCGCGGTCACGTAGTACCCGGTGATCGCGTCCTGGACGGCACCGGTGAGCGCGATCCCGGCCAGCAGCATGATGATGCCCGCGGCAACGACCAGCGACGGTTTCACCGGCGCGTGGAGGGAGTACAGCACCAGGGCCACCGCGGTCGCGACGAAGGCACCGGCGACCTGCTGGTAGAACGCGGGCAGCCGCTGCCGATTGAACCAGCGGTTGTTCATCTCGATGACGATCGCGGTCAGCACCGCCACCAGCGTGATCAGCCAGCCACCACCGAGCAGCAGGGTCGCGCCGCCGGCCATGACGCCCCACGCGAGCACCGAGGTCCAGCGCGGGTACGGCGGACCCGCGGACGTCAGGCGGGCCAGCTCGCGGGACGCGTCCTCGCGGCTCAGGTCGCCGCGCGCGAACCGCCGTACCAGCCGGTCGACGTCGGTCAGCCGGGAGAAGTCCTGCGAGCGGTACCGGACCAGCCGGATGTGCGTCTCGGGCGCGGCGTCCGGCGCCTCCTGGTACGACACCGCCATCGACGTGAATGTGATGTCGACCTCGCACCCGCGCAGCCCGCCGGCCGCGGTGACGCCGAGGATCGTCGCGGTCGCGTCCGCCGTACCGGCACCGCTGGACAGCAGCACCTCACCGACCCGTAACGCCAGGTCGATGGTCGCGTAGACCTCCCGCTGCTGGTCGGGCTCCATCTATTCGTCGAGCAGCCGGTGAGCCATGGACAGGTCGGTGATCAGGATGTTGACCCAGCCGCCGAGCAGCGCGGCGCGGATCGCGGAGTACTTGCGTTCACCGCCGGCCACCCCGATCCGGCGCGGCACCGCCAGCAGCTCCTTCGCGGTCACCCCGATCACCCGCTGGTCGAACGTCGAACGCACAAGCTTTCCCTCTTCGTCGAAGAACCGGAAACACACGTCCCCGACGGCACCGAGCCGGCGTAGCTCGTCCTGGTCGGCCTCGGCGACCGCGTTCCCGCTGCGCTGCAGCAGCGGCGAGGGCTCGAGGCTGCCGATCCCGACCAGGGCGTCGGTGAGCTGTCCCCAGGTGCCCAGAACGTCCCGGACCGACACGTCGTTCATCATCGCCCGGCGGACGGCCGGCGTCCCGACCAGGCCGGGTGCCGGCAGGTAGACCGGCATCCCGCCGGTCAGCTCGGCGAACCGCGCGGTCAGCCGGGTGGCCTGCATCTGCACCGCCGCGTCGCCCAGACCGCCGACGATCTGCACCACCTTGTCCACCACCGGCACGCTCTTGCGCGGCATCCGGTCCACCGCGGAGATCAGCGTCTCGCTCCACGACGAGATCCCGACCACGTGCCCGCCGGTGAGCGTCATGTCCAGGTACGCCGCGGCGCCCGAGCCGAGCGCGGGCAGTACCTCGTCGCCGGCGCCGATCGTGTCCACGACGACCGCGTCGCGCAGCCCGTACCGGCCCTGCAGCTCGTCCTCGAGGTCGCTGTGCACGCCGCTCGGCATGGTCACCACGGTGTGCACGATGCCGACCTCGACGGCCTGCTTGAGCATCCGGGAGACCCGCGCCTGGGACAGGTTCAGCTCGGCGGCGATCTGCGGTTGCCGGATGCCTTTCTCGTGGTACATCCGGGCCACCTTCGCGAGCAGCCGCAGCTCGTCCAGCCCCGGCTGGCGCACCGCGCGGTTGCTGTTCACGACACCCCTCTCAAGACGATCAAACTGGACTATAGGCAGATGTAGACCCTCGGTGCGCCACCGACGTCAGGCAATGGACTCTCCGGCGTGTCCCGTTTCCCGGTCGCCACTACCGAACCGTCCCGCGGATCGACGATCGTGTACGCCAGCGGCACGGTGTCGTCGAACACCATCACCGGGCCGCCGTTCTCGCGGTACACGATCAGGCCGCCGTCCGCCGTACTCAGCGCGCGACCGGAGATCACCCGTGTCCAGTCCGGCCGCATGTCGGTCGTCGGGAGCCCGCGCAGGATCTTCCCGAGCATCCCGACGTACGTCGAACCCTCGAAGCCGAGCGCCTCGCGCCAGCCCGCGCCCGGGGCGAGGAAGTACCCGGAATGGCCCGGCTCGTCCGCGTGCAGGCGCCACTGCCACAGGCTCCCGGCGCCGTAGACGACCCCCATCGTGCCGCCCGCGCAGAGGTTGCTCCACGCCTCGTGGCCCTGCCACCAACCCTCGGCGACTCCGGTGCGGCCGGTGTGTTCGTACGTCGGTTCGCCGTTCGCGACGGCCTTCACCGGGTGGTTGCGCCACAGGTCGGCGACCCGCTCCGGGACGTGTTCGCCGGTGTGGCCGGTCTGGCACCACTGGAAGTCGAGCCAGTCGGCGTCCTGGTGGGCGTCGGCACGGCTGTGCGGGCGGTAGTGGATGCCGGTCGGCTGCTCGTAACAGTCGGCCGCGTGCACCTCGGCCCCACCCGCTGCGATCTGGGGCTCGGTGCCGGTTCCGTCGGCGCCGACCAGGTAGATGGCGGGCCTCGCGCCGTACCGCGCGACGAGGTAGCGGCAGTACGTCGCGTACTCGTCCGCGGGCACCACCGTCCCGGCGACGTCCAGCCCCTTCCACCCGAACCCCTGGAAGACCGGCTGCAGCACCGGGACGATCCCGTGCTCGACGAGGATCCCGAGCAGTTCGTCGAGGTAGTCGAAGTACTCGAAGTTCAGCTGCTGGACGTGGCCGTCCGGCAGATCCTCGAACCCAACCCCGAACCCTTCGTCAGCAGTCCGATCCCGCGGCCCGACCGCCCGCATGTCCGGCTGCACCGTCATCAGCAGCACCGCGTTGAACCCCTTGGCCTGCCGCTCAGCGGCATACTCACGCACCTGCTCCGGGGTAGCACGCCAAGGCAACGCCCAAGCGGTATCAGCCACCAGCAACGCCGGAGTCCCGTCCGCATGCACCAGACTTCGCCCACCATCCGACATCCGCCAAAACCCATGCGCGTAGAACGGGTTGGTCTCCTCCGCGGCCGCAGGCCGTACCTCGAATTCACCCGACTCACCACCACCCGCCCACCGCCACCGCCCCGCGAAGGGCGCAGCGAAGCGGACCTTCCGTTCGGCGCCGCCAGCTCCGCCCGCGGCGCGGGATGCCTTGCCGTCGTCGAAGCTCGGGCGCCGAAGGCGGAGCCCGGACTCGTGTTCGAAATCGACCCAGTCCTCGGTGGTGGGGAACTCGATCTCGTGCCAGGTGGGTGAGATGGACATGACACTCCTGGGAGGCTGGTTGCCGTTAAGCTGATCTGAGAAGAACACACGTGCTCTGGGGTCGGTGAAATTCCGAGCCGGCGGTGACAGTCCGCGACCCGTGACTTCGTGAGAAGGAGCGGTTGACCTGGTGGAACTCCGGGACCGACGGTGAAAGTCCGGATGGGAAGACGCACGTGGCAGC
>NZ_DASRVN010000746.1:0-7850 GCF_035655035.1 Kribbella sp.
GCGTACTGGTTCACCTCGTCGACCTCGTTCGCCAACCCCGCCGTCACCATCGGCCGCGCTTTCAGCGACACCTTCGCCGGCATCGCGCCCAGCTCCGTGCCCGGCTTCATCGTCTTCCAACTGGTCGGCGCCGTCATCGGCGCGGCCGTGGTCGTGACCCTCCATCCCGAAGCAGTCGCGCCGCACACCGAAACCACCGCAGGAGCATCCTCGTGAGCAAGCCCAGTGTCCTGTTCGTCTGCATCCACAACGCCGGCCGCTCGCAGATGGCCGCAGGCTGGCTACGCCAGCTCGCGGGCGACGAGGTCGAGGTGCGTTCGGCAGGTTCCGAACCAGCCGACCAGATCAACCCCGTCGCCGTCGAAGCCATGCGCGAGGTCGGTATCGACATCACCGGCACGACACCTCAGCTGCTGTCGACCGACGACGTACAAGCCAGCGATGTGGTCATCACCATGGGCTGTGGCGACGCCTGCCCGTTCTATCCCGGCAAGCGCTACGAGGACTGGAAACTGACCGATCCCGCAGGCCAACCCCTTGAGGTCGTCCGCCAGGTCCGCGACGAGATCCGCGCCCGGGTCGTCCAACTCGTGGCGGACCTTAACAAGTAGCTGTGCCAGAGGCGGGAGTTGAACCCGCACGCCCGGGGGCGCCGGCACCTAAAGCCGGTGTGTCTGCCGTTCCACCACTCTGGCTGAGAAGGCGTTGCCGCCTCCCCTGGGGATACATCCTAGGGGAGGCAGCCAGGTCAGCGGCTCTGGAGGGCGTCGATGAAGACGCTCTTGAGGTCGCCGGGGTTCTTCGCGACGTACGCCTGGCCGCCGGTGGCCTGGGCCAGGGCGGTGAGTTCGTTGGCGTTCGCTTCGGGGCCCATACCGAGGGCGATGATGCGGACCGGGCGCGACGGGTCCTGGAGGCCCTGGAGGGTCTGGACGGCCTTGTCCAGGGTCGGGCTGCCGGGGTCGTCGTTCTTGCCGTCGGTGAACAGCAGGATGGTGTTGACGGCGCTCGACTTGTACGTCTGGCGGACCTGGCGGACGGCCGCGATCGCGGTGTCGTACAGGCCGGTGCCGCCGCCGACGATCGGGTGCTGGCTGGTCAGCTGGCCGACGATGGTCTGGCGTTGGGCCTTGGTCAGCGGTGCGATCGGTACCAGCGGCTTGTAGTCGGCGTTGTCCGAGCCGATCTTCGTGGAGAACGTCCACAGGCCGAGTTCGGCGCTGTCCGGGAACAGGTTCAGCCCGCTCGACGCCGCCTCGACGGTGAGCTGCCAGCGGGTCTTGTTGCCGACCTTCTCGGCCATCGAGCCGGAGACGTCGATGACGGCCAGGGAGTGGGTGGACAGCGACAGGCGGGTCCAGTTCTGCAGCGTGGTCTCGATCGCGGAGCTGGTCGGCTTGGTCAGCTGGCTCACGTCGCCGACGCCGCGGCCGCCGCTCAGCGGGCTGAGGGTGGTGTCGCGGAACCCCTCCTGGTCGCGGGACTGCGCGGCGGAGTCGGTGAGCAGTTCGGTGGCCAGTGCCTGCGCCGCGTCGCTCGCCTGCTGGCTGTCGGACTTGGCGGTGACCACGATCGGGTAGTCCAGCGTCAGCGTGCCGGTGGCCGGCAGGATCGCCTTCAGCTGGGCGTCAGGGTGCGTCTCCTGGTACTTCACGAAGCTCTGCTCGGACGCCGGTACGACGGTCTTGCTGCCGTCCTGGTCCGCCCGGCCGAACAGCGCGTTCACGTCCGTGTACGGCTTGGCCATCGAGCCGAGCTTCTGTGCGAGCGGTACGACGACCTGCGCCACCTGGGTGTCCGACGCCGAGGTCTTCTGCCGCTCGGACTGGACCGCGAGCAGCGTGAGCGCGCCGGGGGAGGTGTTCAGTGGGTCGAGCAGGGCCGGATCGGTGGCGCCGAGCAACCGCAGCCAACTGGAGGTGTCTCCGAAGTTCTCGTTGCGGCCGACCAGGACCAGCGGTGAGGTGGCGATCGAGGGGACCGCGATGTTCGGGACGTTCTCGCCGTCGTCGGCCTGCGAGACCCACAGCGAGGAGTCCGGTACCCAGAGGTCCGGCCGGCTGTCGCTGCCGTGCGCGACGTCTCGCGCGACCATCGCCGACGGCGCCGGGGTGATCGTGACCTGGTAGCAGGCGTTGCCGTCCTTGCCGCCCTTCGCGGACAGCGACTTGGCGGCGGCTTCGAGCGGCGCCTGCATCTCGGGCGTGGTGGACAGCCGGATCTGGGCCGGGTCGGAGCAGGCCTTCCCGCCGGCCAGCAGTCCGTCGGTCCCCGAAGCGGCGCCGAAGGACCGGACCACGAAGACGGCACCGAGCGACAGGACCAGTAGCCCGACCGCGGTGAGGTACACCGTACGGCGGTTGCTGTTACGTCCCGTCACCGCAGAGGAGTGTTTTCCCATCGCGGCAGGTCCCTCCCTCCCAGATGCGGCCAGAGGCTGACTGCGCGCGCAGATTACCCGGTTTCCGCACGTCGCGGGGACGGCCGCGAACGGTCGTGACACAGCCGTCGCCGAACCGGAACCCGACCCGGAGTACGGCCCTTTCGCAGGAACGCTGAAAAACTCACGGTGTGTGCCGGTGCCGCTGCGGTCCGCTGAGAATGAGGTGTGATCCAAATCACAGCAAGACTTTGCTCAAACGACCGTTCCATGGACTCGATCCGTGAAACGGTCGGAGGTTTCCCTCCTCGTAGGTCCTGACAAGGCCCCTTCCGCGGCCGGCCGCGTCAGAGGCCGAGGTCGCGGCGGAGCTTGGCGACGTGCCCGGTGGCCTTCACGTTGTACTGCGCGACGGCGATCTTCCCGTCGGCGTCGACGACGAACGTGGACCGGATCACCCCGGTCACCTTCTTCCCGTACATGGTCTTCTCGCCGAACGCGCCGTACGCCTGCAGGACCTCCTTGTCCGGGTCGCTGAGCAGCGGGAACGTCACGCCGTCGCGCTCGCGGAACTTCGCCAGCTTGGCCGGCTTGTCCGGGGAGATGCCGAGCACGGCGTACCCGGCGGCCTGCAGGGAGTCGAGCGAGTCGCGGAAGTCGCAGGCCTGCTTGGTGCAGCCCGGGGTCATCGCGGCCGGGTAGAAGTAGACGATCACGTTCTTCCCGCGCAGGTCCTTCAGCGCCACGTCGTTGCCGTCGGCATCGGGCAGGGTGAAGTCGGGTGCGGTGTCGCCGACGGACAGACGATCGGACATCAGGTCCTCCACGGGGATAGGTCTCCTGGGCGCCATGTTACGTGCGCGGACCCCCGGTTAGCCTGACCGCATGCGGGCCATGACAGTCACGCCGGGCAAGAGCGACTCGGCGGCAGTGGGTGACGTGCCGGAACCGCCGGTCGTCGACGGGTCGATTCTCGTGGAGGGCCTGCTGACAGGCATCTGCGGGACCGACATCGAGCTGGTCAGCGGAGCGTTCGGCAGCGGCCGTCCGGGTTCCGACCGGCTGGTGATCGGGCACGAGTCGCTCGGACGCGTGCTGGAGGCACCCGCGGGCTCCGGCTTCGCCACCGGGGACCTGGTGGCGGGAGTGGTACGCCGGCCGGACCCGGTGCCGTGCCCGGCGTGCGCGCGGGGTGAGTGGGACTTCTGCCGTAACGGGAAGTACACCGAGCGCGGCATCAAGGACATGGACGGGTACGGCGCCGAGCGCTGGCGGGTCGACCCGTACTTCGCCGTACCGGTGCCTGCAGCGCTCGGGAACCTCGGCGTACTGGTAGAACCGGCCAGCATCCTCACCAAGGCGTGGGAGCAGGTGGACCGGGTCGGACAACGCTCCTGGTACGCACCGCAGCACGTGCTGGTAACAGGCGCCGGACCGATCGGCCTGCTGGCCGCACTGATCGCACGGCAGCGTGGGTACGACGTACACGTGCTGGACCGGGTCGACGGCGGCCCGAAGCCGGAGCTGGTCCGAGAGCTCGGTGCGACGTACCTGACGGACCTGCGGCAGCTGGACGTCGTACCGGACGTGGTGATCGAGGCAACCGGTGTGGGGCAGGTGGTGTACGACTGCGCGTCGCTCCTGCCACCAGCAGGCGTGATGTGCCTGGCCGGGATCCACCCTGGCCCGGCGACCGTCGACGTACAACTGGATGCCCTGGTGCGGCAACTGGTGGTACGGAACGCTGCACTCGTAGGGACGGTCAACGCAGGTAAGCGGCACTACGCGGACGCCGTGGACGTGCTGGTCAAGGCTGACAGGTCCTGGCTGGAACGGCTCGTCACCCGGACCGTACCGCTGTCCGAATGGCCGAAAGCGCTGGTCCGGGAACCGGAAGACATCAAGGTGGTCGTGGACTTGCGGAGCTGACCTGCGAGGATGGGTGTGACCAGGGGCAGATCGGGGCATGCCCCGCCGACGGAAGGGAGCCGACACGTGTCGGACACGAAGGCTCGGACCGCCGAGCAGATCGAGGCGGACATCGCCGCCACCCGGGAGCGCCTGGCCTCCACCGTGGACGAGCTGGTCGACCGGGCGAGCCCGAAGGCCGTCATCGAGCGGCAGGTCGAGCAGGCCAAGTCCCAGGTCTTCGACGAGCACGGCCAGCTGCGTACCCAGAAGATCGTCGCGGTCGCCGGTGCGGTCGTCGGCGTGGTCGGCGTCCTGCTGGTCATCCGCCGGCTGGTGGGTCGCCGGTGACTCCTCGCAAGCGGCTCTCCGACGACAAGCTGCCGATCCGGATGCTGCACGACCGGGTCCTGGTGTCGCTCGAGCAGGAGGGCGAGCGGAAGTCGTCGGCGGGCATCCTGATCCCCGCCACCGCGCAGATGGGCCGCCGGCTGTCCTGGGCGAAGGTGGTCGCGATCGGCGCGAACGTGCGCACCGTCGAGGTCGACGACCGGGTGCTGTTCGACCCGGAGGACCGGGCCGAGGTCGAGGTCCGCGGCGACGACTACATCCTGCTGCGCGAGCGGGACCTGCACGCGGTCGCGGCCGGCCGCCTCGAGGACGGCCAGACCGGCCTCTATCTCTAGAAGTGACCTGCCGCCCCGGCTGCGTCCCGGGACAGGGGAGAATGGCCGGGTGATCTTCGATACCTCCAGTCGCCTGCCGGACTTCCCCTGGGACAAGCTCGCCCCCTACCAGCAGAAGGCGGCCGCGCATCCCGACGGCATTGTCGACCTGTCCGTGGGCAGTCCGGTGGACCCGGTGCCGGCCCTGGTGAAGCAGGCGCTGGCCGACGCGGCGGACGCCCCGGCGTACCCGACGACGATCGGTACGTCGGCCGCCCGGCAGGCCGCGGTGGACTGGATGCAGCGCCGGCTCGGCGTGACCGGAGTCGACCCGCAGAGCGGCGTGCTGCCGGTGATCGGCACCAAGGAGCTGATCATGATGCTGCCGACGCTGCTCGGCATCGGCGCCGGCGACACGGTCCTGATCCCCGACCTGGCCTACCCGACGTACGAGGCCGGTGCCGCGCTCGCCCGGGCGGCCAGCGTTCCGGTCGCAGACCCGACTGCGTACGACGGGCCGGTGCGGGTCGCGTACCTGAACTCCCCGCGCAACCCGTCCGGTGAGATCACCCCGGCGGCCGACCTGCGGCGCGCGGTCGAGTGGGCCCGCGCGAACGACGTACTGCTGGTCAGCGACGAGTGCTACACCGAGTTCGGCTGGGACGAGAAGCCGGTGTCGGTGCTGCACCCGGACGTGTCCGGCGGGAGCTTCGACAACCTGCTCGCGGTGCATTCGCTCTCGAAGCGCTCCAACCTGGCCGGGTACCGCGGCGGGTTCGTCGCGGGCGACCCGACGGTCGTGACGGAGTTGCTCGCCGTACGCAAGCACGCCGGGCTGATGGTGCCGTCCCCGATCCAGGCCGCGATGGCCGCGGCGTTCGCGGACGACGTACACGTGGAGGAGCAGCGCGCCCGCTACCTGCGCCGCCGTGCCGTACTGCGGGAGGCCCTGACCGACGCGGGCTGGGAGATCACCCTGTCGAACGGCGGGCTGTACCTGTGGGCGTCGCACCCGTCGTACGACGCGTACGGCTCGGTCGGCGCGCTGGCGGACAAGGGGATCCTGGTCGCACCCGGCGCGTTCTACGGGACCGCTGGTGAGCGGCACATCCGGGTGGCGCTGACCGGGACCGACGAGCGCATCGACGCCGCGGTGAAGCGGCTGCAGGAGTAGAAACTTTGCGTTCCGTGTGACGTCCTCCAGGTGTGACCGCCTCTTATAGGGGTAGGTGATGTCAAGGGGAGGGGAGGGCGCATGCGGCTGCATCTGCTCGGGGTCGTGGCGGTACTGCTGGCCGGGGTCACACCGACTCCAACACCAACGCCAACACCGACTCCAACGCCAACATCCACGCAGGCACCGGCCTGGTCGATCACGCTGGACCAACCGGCCGCGTCCTGGGAGGACAAGCCGACCGTCTTCACCGGCAGGATCAGCAAGCCGGTCACCGGTTCGTACGTCACGCTCTGGCAGCGTGTCCCCGGCGCCTGGGTGCTGCGTGGCTCGACCCGGACCACGGCCGGTGGCGCGTACAGGTTCAGCTACGTGTCGCCCGCCACCGGCAGCTGGGCGTTCCGCACGATGATCGGGGTCAAGGCCGAGACCGCGCTGGCGATCTCGGACTACCGGACGGTGCCGATCCAGGACCGCAAGATCGTCCTCAACACCCCGGCCGCCTGGTACGGGACGCTGACCGGCGTCTCGGTCACCGGCAAGCTGGTACCGGCCGAACCGGGCAAGGAGCTCGCGCTGCAGCAGTACCTCGGCAGCGGCCGCTGGCAGCTCCTGAACGTCGCGGCGATGGATGCCCGAGGCAACTTCCGGCTCCGGGTGCCGGACGACCTGCCCGCCACCCGCACCGTGCGGGTGGTCACGCGCGGCGTCAGCCAGTCCGCGATGGAGTACTCCGCGCTCGCGAAGATCGTCGTCAAGGCAGCACTGAACCCCAAGGTGTACGCCGTCTCCGCGGCGATGGTGCCGAACACGTACCGGGCCGGCTGCCCCGTGAGGCCGTCCGCGTTACGCCTGCTGCAACTGAACTACTGGGGCTTCGACGGCCGGGTGCACCGCGGCGAGCTGGTCCTGCGCGACGCCGCGGTGGCGAAGCTGATCACGGTCTGGACCTCGACGTTCGCGGCGAAGTTCCCGATCCGGCAGATGCGCCGGGTGGACGCGTTCGGCGGCAGCGACGTCCGGTCGATGGCGGCCGACAACACGTCGATGTTCAACTGCCGCCGGGTGACGGGTGACCCGTACTCGCTGTCGCCGCACTCGTACGGCTGGGCGATCGACATCAACACCGTCGAGAACCCGTACCTGGCCGCGAACGGCGTCTGGTACCCGTCGAACGGTCTGGCGTATCGCAACCGCGCGGTGGTCCGCCCGGGGATGCTGTTCGCGAACAGTGTCGCTACGAAGGCCCTGCGAGCCCAGGGGTACTTCTGGGGCGCGGGCTGGGCCAAGCCCGACTACCAGCACTTCGAGCCGAAGTGAAGCCGCTCGTAGCCTGCCTGCTGGCAGCCGTGCTCGCAGGGTGCAGTGCGAAGCCGACCGCTGCCCAACCGCCGCCGCCGAGCCCAGCAGCCGTTTCGGCCATCCCCAGCACAGTCAGCGGCACAGTGCCCGTCCCCACGAACACACTGCCCACCAACGAACCAACGGATGCAGCCGTCCCACCGCAGGTCCCGGAGCAGGCAACGGCTCCACCGCCGCCCAACGCCGGACCGCTGACTGCTAACAACCTGCCGGCCCCAGAGAAGCTAGGGCCCGGCTGGAAGACCTACAACGACCCGGGCGGCGCAGAGGCCGGTTTCGTCGGTAACAACACCTGGACCCGCCGCCGCGAACCCCATCAGGCGTCCTACGAAGCCCTACCGTCCGGCTGCTCCGGCCAGCC
>NZ_DASRVN010000747.1:0-3116 GCF_035655035.1 Kribbella sp.
GTTGACGCCGATCGCGGCCAGCGAGCCGTCCTCGGCGGGGGTGACCGCGATGTCGGCGTGGCTGAGGGCGCGGAACAGTTTGCCGATCAGCAACCCGGGGAGGTCCGGTACGTCGTGCGACACCGCGACGACCGCGGCGGCCGGGCCGGCGAGTTCGACCGCGTGCAGGACAGGTCTCAAGGGGTCGACGGCGTACGTCGGCGTACCGGGCCAGGTCAACGCGCTGAGCTCGGCCACGGCGTCGTCGTCACCGGGGACCGCGACGGCGACGTCGACCCGGTCCAGGGCGGCGAGTACTTCGTACGTATCCTCGGCCAGCGCCAGCCGCCACGCCTCGGGGTCACGGCCGGGCGGGGCCCACGTCCCGGCGGCCGGTACGACGACGACTACCACGCGGCGGTCCGTCATGAGCGGTCGTAGGCGGTTCGAGCGGCGGCGACCTCGGGCATGTGGCCGTCGGCCCAGGTCTTGATGGAGGAGATGAGAGGCATCAGTGTGCGGCCCAGTGGAGTCAGATCGTAGTCGACGCGAACGGGTACGGACGGGGTGACCGAGCGGGTCAGGAGGCCGTCGCGTTCCAGCGAGCGCAGTGTCTGCGTCAGCATCTTCTGGCTGACGCCGGCGATCCGGCGGGACAGGTCGGAGTACCGCTGCGGCCCGTCCGCGAGGGCCGTGAGGATCAGCGTCACCCACTTGTCGCTGATCCGGTCCAGGAGCTGCCGCGCGGGGCAGGTCGCCAGGAACGCGTCGTACTCGCGGGCTGCCTCCTCGCGGCGCTGGGCCGCGGTGCGGGTCGGCATGGCTCTCCTCCTCGTGCGGTACGCACTCCGAAGTACGTACTTCCCAGCAGAGAGTAGCTCTCCCACAGTGGTGTGCACATCACCAACCAAGGAGAGAACGATATGCGCGCACTGGTGGCCCGGCGGCTCGACGGGCCGGAGGCGATCGAGTTGATCGAGACCGCCGTACCCGAGCCGGATGCCGGCCAGGTACGGATCAAGGTGGCGGCCGCCGCGGTCAACCCCGTCGACCTCGCGGTGGCGGGGGGCCTTGCCGTCACGTTCGGTCTGACGGCTTCGAGAGAGCAGTTCGGGCTCGGCTGGGACGTCGCCGGCACGGTCGACGCGACGGGGCCCGGTACGGACCTCTCCCCCGGTACGGCCGTGATCGGCGTGGCGGACCTGTTGGGCCGCCCGCTGAAGACGCATGCGGAGTACGTCGTACTCGACGCGGACGCGGTCACACCCGCACCGGAAGGCATGGACCCCGTGGCCGCGGCGACGATCGGGCTGAATGCACTGACCGCTCTGCAGGCACTAGACACGCTGAAGCTGACGCCTGGGCAGACCGTACTCGTGACAGGTGCCGCAGGTGGTGTCGGCGGCTACGCGGTCGAGCTCGCGCACCACTTCGGCCTGCAGGTGATCGCCAGCGCGGCAGCACAGGACGAGGAGCTGGTACGCCGACTTGGCGCGGACCACTTCGTACCAGGACCGACTGAAGTACGCCGGATCGTACCGGCGGGCGTCGACGGCTTGCTGGACGCGGCCGTGATCGGAATCGGCGCACAGGAAGCAGTCCGCAACCACGGCCGTCACGCTCATCTGCAAGGCGGTCCGAAGCCGCCGCATCTGCGCGGTATCACCGTCGACCAGGTCTTCGTCCACGCCAACCGGCCGCAGCTGACCCAGCTCAGCCAGCTGGCCGCGGCGGGAGCCATCAGTACCCGGGTAGCAGACACGTACCCGCTCACCGACGCAGTACCGGCGTACAGCCGACTCGCGAAGGGCGGTGTCCGCGGCCGGTTGGTACTGGTTCCTTAAACGGCCACAGGCAGTTCTGCGCTGATCAGGCCGAGGCGCAACGCGGTCATGATCGCGTTGGCCCGATTGGTGGCGCCCAGCTTGTCGTAGAGGCGTGAGACGTACGTCTTGGCCGTCGACAGGCTGACGAACATTGCAGACGCGATCGCGGGCACGGACTGGCCGCCGGCGAGCAGAGCGAGCACCTCCCGCTCCCGAGGGCTCAGTGCGTGCCCCCGCTCGAGGGCTTGACTGCGGCGGGCGAGCGCGGATGCCAGACCGGTCGCCGTGAAGGACGAGGCGGCGACTGCGGCGTGCCGGATCGCGCCGAGCAGTTCGGCGTTCGGGGCGGTCTTGGCGACGAAGGCCGACGCGCCGCCGTCCAGGGCCCGGAACAGCACGTCGTCGTGGTCGTCGGACGTCAGTACGACGATGCCGAGCGACGGGTGGCGGTGCCGGAGCTCCCGGGCGAGGTCGAGACCGTCCAGGTCGGGCAGCAGGACGTCGAGTACGACGACATCCGGTTGCGCGGACGCGATCATCGCGGCGGCGTCCGCACCGAGGCCGGATTCCGCCACGACGGTGATCTCCGCCCCGCTGCTGACCAGCCGGACCAAGCCGTACCGGGTCAGGGTGTGTCCGTCGACGATGACGACGGTGATCGATTTGCTCATGCTGGTCCCCCGCGGTGCCCCTGCGCAAAGTGACGACTATCACCTGCTGTAACTATGATCGGGGCTGCATAACGGTCTGTTACGCCTCTCACGCCAGGTGCTTTTAATCTAAACGACCTAAACGCGTGGTAACCAAGTTCCGGGCTCAGCCGAAGGACCCGAGCGGAACCGCCGCGAACACGGCCAGCAGTACGCCGCCGATCATGAACGGGCCGAACGGCAGTGCGGTCCGGCGACCGCCACGCCCGCTTACCAGTACGGCAATGCCGACGATTGCCCCGAGCAAGAACGCGGCGAACGCGCCGACCAGGAACGTCTGCCACGAGAGGAACGCCAGTACACCTCCGGCCAGGCCGGCGAGTTTCACGTCTCCCCACCCCATGCCGGCCGGATACACCAGCACAAGCGACAGGTAGAACGCGAACAACCCCACTGCACCGATCGCGGCGCGTTCCAGAGCCCACCAGTCGTGCTGCCACGCCGCCGCGCCCGCAAGCAGCACAGCGAGTACCGGGTACGACGGAAGCACGATGGCGTTGGGCAACCGCCGTACGTCGAGATCGATCAAGGCGAGGGCCACCCCGGCACCAACGAACCACAGGTACGCCGGGAGCGCGGCAACCGACCCGAGCCGCACCGC
>NZ_DASRVN010000748.1:0-7870 GCF_035655035.1 Kribbella sp.
TCGCGTTAACGTGGGACACGAAGGCCTCCTGGGTGTGAAGCGGTTCCTTAGACAGCTCCACTTCACAACCGGAGGCCTTCACCTGTCAGACCGACTCACCGCCCACCCGACGAACAACCTCCCTGGACATCACAGCTAGCCACAGTGCGGCGGCGTCGGGCACGGCGTGGCCTTCGGCGAGCGCATTGCCGAGCATCACGGTCGAACCGCACAGGTCGCACATGATGATGCGCGCCTGGTGGGGCTGGCAGCGTTCACAGTGCCAGCGTTCGATGACCGCCGCAGCCGGTCCCGTGGGGTCGGGCAGGAGCCAGACGGTTTCGAGCCCTTCCCGGTGCAGCTGCAGTTCGTGCTTGTTCGCCGGGCGATGCCCGCACGTCGGGCACGCGGCCGCACGGGGCGGCTTCGGCATCGGCAACGACCGATCCGCCGTGCCGGCCGAGCCCTCTGCCGCGGCTGCAGGGAGCTCGAGCCGAGCCGTGCCGCCGGGCACGGCGGGAGAGCGGAGCTCGGGAACGTACTTGTAGATGGTGGCGCGGCTGACGCCGAGCAGCCGGGCGATCGAGGACACCGTGTTGTCGGCGTTGCCGAGCAGCGCCTTGGCGTGCTGAATCTGCTCCGGTGTCATCGCCGGTGGCCGGCCGAGGCGGGTGCCGCGGGCACGGGCCGCGTCGAGGCCTTCGCGGGTGCCTGGACGATCATCTCGCGGATGAACTCACCGAGCGCCGCGAAGACGTGGAAGATCATCCGCCCGCCCGGCGTGGTGGTGTCGAGCGCCTCGTGCAGCGACTTGAACCCGATCTCGCGCTGGCGCAGCCCGCTGACGATCGCGATCAGGTCCTGGAAGTTGCGGCCGAGGCGCCACAGCTCGGTGACCGTGACGACGTCGTTGGGCCGGGCGAACGCCAGGCAGTCCTGCAGCTCGGGCCGGTCAGCGTTCTTGCCGCTGAGCTTCTCCTGCCAGATCCGGCTGCAGCCGGCCGCGGTGAGGGCATCGAGCTGGCGATGCAAATTCTGCTCCCTGGTCGACACCCGCGCGTACCCCGAGCAGCATGCCGCCGCCGATGACTCCGAGCGGGTCGGGGTCGAGCGACAGCGCGGGCCTGCGGTCGAGATCGGTGGACGTCAACCCGCAACTGTATGGAAAACGGTGTTCGGGGAGTTGTTAGACACTCCGAGTTCTCAACACGTTTCTCGACACCTGAGGTACGGCGTGTCGGGGTCATGCGGCCCTTGAAGGCGTGGGTGTTGAGAATCGATCGATTCTCAACACCAATCAGCCGTACGGGCATACGGGGTTCTTCCTTCTTGGCGGTGAACGGATCTGCGCCGCCAACGCGGGGTGGTGGACGCAGCAGGGTGGGGGAGCCAAGCTTGTTAACAGGGGGAGACGATCGTGGTCGACAGGTGGGTGGGGGACCAGTAGGAGTGGAACTGATCATTGGTGTGGCGGCGCTGATCGTGGCGATCCTCGCCGGCTACTGGACTTATCGCACGATCCAGCACCGCCACGGTTAACAATCTTCAAGACAGAGACGCCCCTCTTTACCCAACACGACGATGCAGGCATGGCGGAGCGTGGTTCTCACGGTGTTCTGTGACGTCAGAACCATCTACGTCATAGACAGCGGGGAATAGAGGATCGAGCCGCGTTGCACTTGAGCCAGTCGCCTCGGACGGATCGGACGAAGTGGACACCGACCGGCTCTACGCGTCCGCCGCCTCACCCGGCGGAGTGAGACGGGAGAGACACCTCTCTCAACGAGCCGATGCCGAGCCGCCGTACCCTATTGCCCGAGCGCTTCGGTCGCATGCCTGGACGGATTCTCGCGACGGTCGCCGAGCACATGTGACTGTGCCCCGCGCTTCCTGCTCCGTCTCTGCTTCGTGGGGGGCTGACAAACGTCGATCATCGGCGCGTACTGATGCGAGGTAAACCGCAGGTCAGACGGCAGATTGGACGGATCTGGCCGTTAGTGGCCGTCAGTACCCGCAAGGTCCTGGAGATGCCTGCTAGTACTCGCCGTAGATCTGGACCTTGGTGCCGATCGGGGTGTCTTCGAAGATCTGGTGGATCTCCGGGCGCAGCACGCGGACGCAGCGGTGGCTGGCGGGGTACGGCTTGACGAGGGAGTTGACGCGGGAGCCGTGCAGCGCGATGCCAGGCCGGTCCTTGAGGAAGTACAGCGAGTCGTACATGTACGCGTCCGGATACAGGCTGCTCTCATGCGCGCCGGCCCACTTGCGCCACACCTCGCCGGTCCGGTTCGGGGTCTCGTACCCACGCCCGCCGGTGGAGATCCAGACGATCCGTTTGTAGGTCTTCCCAACGATTTGGTACAGGATCTGGCAGGTCTTGTTGACGTAGATCCCGGGTTCGCGGGTCGGCGTCGGGCGGCTGGTCGCATTCAGCACGGAGTACGCGTCGTCGAGCGTGAGGCCGCGGCGGGTGACCGGCATCCCGTGGGTCTCGCGCCACGCGCACAGCGCCTGCTTGGCGCGGGCGGTGATGTCCCCGTCGATGTCGCCGACCGGGTACCCGAGTTTGTCGAGCTGCTGTTCGACGCGCAGCGCGTAGTACTCCGGCTTCTGCTTCACCTTCGGTTTGACCGTCGGCTTCGCGGTGGGTCGCGCGGTCGGAGTCGGCTTGGCCGTCGGCGTCGTGGTCGGCGTACTGCTCGACGCTCGGCTGGGGGAGGGCGTCGTCTCGCTCGCGGCGACGTCCGAACAGCCGGCCAGGACGAACGACAGGACGACGGCGGCGGCGGCCAGACCACGGCGACGAGACACGGATTCCCCTCTCCTCAGCACTTTTCAGCGTCGCAGAACCACGCCCGGTGAGCGTGCAGCGACCCGCCGAGACTAGTCCGCGAACGGTGCCATCGCCGTGTGGTCAGCGGATCCCGTCACCTAACCGTTGCCGAGCACAGGCTCGGGGTCGTCGCGCAGCCGGCTGTACAGGTAGCCGTCGCGGAGCTTCCCGGCGCGGAACTCGCATCCGCGGATCACGCCTTCGAGCCGGAAACCCGCCTTCTCCAAGGACCTCTGCTCGGCCAGGTTCTCCGGATGCGTCGCGGCCTGGATCCGCTGTACGGACGTGTGCTCGAACAGGTACGCCGTCAGCATCGCCTGCGCGCGCCACCCGATCCCGCGACCCCGGTACTCCGGCAGCAGCGCGATCCCGATCTCCCAGTACGGCGTACGCCCGTCGAACGACCCCGAATGCCAGCTGACAAACCCCGCCGTCCCGAACCCCGCCGTCCCGGACCCCGCGGTCTCGGACCCCGTCGTCTCGGACCCCGTCGTCTCGGACCCCGCGGTCTCGGACCGCGCCGTCTTGGAGTCCGCCGTCTTGGAGTCCGCCGTCTCGGGGGCAGCGCGGACGATCAACCGGCCGTCCTCCTTGCCGAGGAACCCGTCCTCGGCGTACCGGCGGACCGGCGCCTGCGGGTCCCGGTATCCGTTCCAGTCCAGCCCGATCAGCCCGGGCTCGACCGCGAACCGCTGGAACAGGGGCAGATCGTCCTCCACGACAGGCCTCAGCGTGACATCCATACCTGCCAGACTAGGCGGGTGAAGTGGCTCGACGCGTACTCGCCCGCGGCGATCGCCGAACTCGTACGGACGGTCGTACCGGAGCTGAGCGACCTCCCGATCGTCGCCCGCGAACTGGTGAACAAGGACGAGCCGATGTGGTGGTCCTCGAGCGCGTTCGTCGGCGGCCGGTACGTCGCCAAGTTCGCCTGGTCACGCCCCGCGGCGCTCCGACTGGCGCACGAGATCGCCGTACTCGACGCCTTGTCCCGCGAACCGGCGGTCCCGTACCTGCCGAAGGTAGTTGCGAGCAGCGCCGATCCTCTCCTGCTGGTGACCGAACTCGTACCGGGCGCTTCGTTGTTCGAGGTCGTCGACGCCATCGACCCGGACGAGGCGGGCCGTCAGCTCGCGCACTTCCTCGCCGAGCTGCACCGCGCGGGCGACCGGCTGGGCGATGTCCCGCCGGCCCCGCTCCAGCCGCCGACCACTGACACCTTGCGCGCTCAGATCGGGAAGTGGATCCGCCCCGAACAGCTCCCGACGGTACGTCGCTGGTGCGACTGGGCCGACGACGTACTGGCCGTGCCGCGCCCACACGTCCTGGTCCACGCCGACCTGCATGGCGGCAACCAGATCTGGGACGGCGACGAGCTCCGCGCGATCGTCGACTTCGAGACCGCAGGGCGTGCCGAGCCGGAGTACGACCTCCGCGCTTTCCCCGGAACGGGCCCAGGCGTCGAACTGGTGACGGCAACCATGCACCACTACGCCGACCTCACCGGCAATCCGCTGGACACCGATCGGATGATGGCCTGGCACCTCCGCACGGCGCTCGGCGACGTCCTGTGGCGCAGCGAGGCCGGCACCCCGCTCGCCGACCACCGCACCCCACCGGACTGGATCAACGACCTCGCCGACCGCTTCGCCGCCCTGAGTATCTAGGTATCCAGAACCCCGGCTCGTACCTAGAGCCCGAGGTCGCGCAGGAACTCCGGCTTGTACGCCTGCAGCACCACATACCGCGGATCCGGCACCTCCATCCCCGCGTTCTTCGCGGCATCCCCGGCCGCGTCGTGCGGCCCGACCGGAACGCTCGGGTCCGTCCAGTCCTGCTCGGCGGCGTTCCAGCGCGTGATGGTGGTCGTCGCCTCCAGCCGATCGCCCGCCACCAGCTCCTTCGCGGCCCGCTCCGCCTCCTGCGCGTCCTCGAGCGAATGCGTGTACATCAGCAGCCGGTCCCCGTCGCGAGTGACCGTCACCTGTGCCCCGAGCCGCTTCCGCGCATCGTCGTCCAGATCCAGCGCCCGCAACCGGTCCCAGAACGTGAGCCTGTGCCCCTCGTCCCGCAACACGACCTCAACCCGAAACTCCTCATCCGCCATGCGCGACACGATACCCAGTGGCATCGTCAGGGGGCGGTATCGCCTCGGCCGCGAGCAACGGTCCGCCGCAGCACTTCTTGTACTTGGCCCCGGACCCACACCAGCACCGCTCGTTCCTCGACGGCGGCCAGGAGATCCGTCTGCCGTCCGGAACGGACTGATACTGGAGGTCGTCGTCTTCGAGGCAATCCAGGAAGCCGGCGTAGGTCCAGGTCGCGATCATCGCCGGCCGGTCCTCGACCCGTAGCGCTCGCTCGGCGGCGCGGCAGTACGCATCGGGGTCGGTGCCGATGAAGTGGTTGCGCCACGGCACGGCGGCGTCGAACTCGCCGCGGTCCCACACCTGCAGTTGTCCCTCGACGACCACGGGCTCTCGGAGCAGTTCGCGCAGGGCGGCCTCGCGGTCCAGCGCCTCATCGTCTCCCAGGACCCCGAACAGGTCGACGCCGTCGAGCGGCAGCCCTAGCGCCCACTTCACGCGGCGCCGTCCGGTCACCAGTACCTGGAGTTGCTGTGAGCGACAGATGTCGTCGCCGTCCACATTGTCGGTCGCAGCTGTGTACCAGGACAGCGCTTCTTCCTCCTCGCCCTGCTCCTCGAGCAACTCGGCAGCGCTCGTCCAGGCCGCGCTGTGGAGGCGTCTGTTCGCCATCACCGCGCTCAGCTCGGCCCTGGCCTCGGCGTCGCGGCCCTCGCCGAACAGGAACTCGGCGTAGTCGACGTGCGCCTGATCACCGTCCTCTCCACCTTCTCTGATGAGCTGCCGCCAGATCGCGACGGCCCGCTCGTGACGTCGTTGCCGCACATGGTCGTTGGCGGTGATGCGCAGTGCCACGCACCGACCGAATTCTGCTGCCGTCCGGGGATCGCGGATCTCGTCCGCCAAGGGATCAATCACAGCGGGGAAAGTATTGGTATCGATGCCACCGCGAACACGCGTCTTCGAACCTGTGGATATCCGGCGTACCGCAACATGCGGGGCCGCAGAATCGGCGTGGTTCGATCGACTACAGTTCTTAGTCATGGAGCTGAGGCACTTGGAGCACTTCGTCGCGGTCGCGGAGCAGAAGCACTTCACGCGGGCCGCCGAGGCGATGTCGATCTCGCAGTCGGGGTTGTCGGCCTCGATCCGGGCGCTCGAGCGAGAGCTGCGGGCGTCCCTGTTCGTGCGGAACACCCGGAGCGTCGAGCTCACCGAGGCAGGACGGGCGCTGCTCTGCGAGGGGCGTCGCGCGCTGGCCGCCGCCGAGGCCGCGAAGGACGCGGTCGCCGCGGTGCAGGGTCTGCTCCGCGGTCACCTCACGGTCGGGCTGGAGCAGTGCCTCGGCGTGGTCGACGTGCCGGCGCTGCTCGCGAAGTTCCGGTCGGCGTACCCAGGGGTCGAGATCGAGGTCCGGCAGGCCGGCTCCACCCCGATGCTCGACGAACTCGCCTCCGGCCGCCTCGACGTCGCGTTCGTCGCGACCGCCGGCGACCCGGTCGAAGGGCTCGACCTGCGGCCGCTGTCCCGCGAGTCCATGGTGCTGGTCTGCGCCCCCGACCACCGGCTCGCGAAGGCGTCCGGCGTCACGCTCGACGACCTGGCGGGGGAGTCGTTCGTCGACTTCGACCCGACCTGGGGCGCCCGCGCGATCTCGGACCGCGCGTTCGCCTCGGCCGGCGTCGCGCATCCGGTCACGATCGAGGTGAACGACGTACACACCCTCCTCGCCCTGGTCGCGCACGACCTCGGCGTGGCCCTCGTCCCCGAACGCATCGCCGCCAAGCGCGGCGACCACATCACCGTCAGCCTGGCCCCCGGCACAGCCTCCGACTGGCAGGTCTCGGTCGCCGTCCCGACGGGCCCAGCCGCCTCCCTCGCCGCCGACGCCCTGATCGGCATGCTCCCCACCACCGCCGGCCACAACTGAAACAGCCGGCCGTCACACGACGGCCGGCTGTCGCTACTTACCAGAGATGCTTACCAGAGGTGCTTACCAGGCGTAGTCCTCTGGGGCGGTCTTGTAGCCCGGGAAGATCTCGTCGAGCCGAGCCAGCGACTTCTCGTCGAGCTTGATCTCAACCGCGCGTACGGCGGACTCCAGCTGCTCCATCGTCCGCGGACCGACGATCGGCCCGGTCACGGCCGGCTGGTGCAGCAGCCACGCCAGCGCCAGCTCACCCGGCTCGTGCCCGAGCTCCTCCGCGAACGCCTCGTACTGCTCGATTTGCGGCCGCAACCGGTCCAGGGTCTCCTTCGAGCGCCCCTCCAGCCGCCGTACCCCTTCGTTCTCCTTGCGGATCACGCCACCGAGCAGCCCGCCGTGCAGCGGCGACCACGGGATCACACCCAGCCCGTACGCCTGCGCCGCCGGCAGCAGCTCACGCTCGACGTCACGCTGGATCAGGTTGTACAGCGACTGCTCGCTGACCAGACCGTTGTAGTTCCGCTTCGCAGCCGCCTCCTGCGCCTGCGCGATGTGCCACCCCGCGAAGTTGCTGGACCCGGCGTACAGCACCTTCCCCTGCTGTACGGCGACCTCCATCGCCTGCCAGATCTCTTCCCACGGCGTCGCGCGATCCACATGGTGGAACTGGTACAGATCGATGTAGTCCGTCTGCAACCGCTTGAGCGAGGCGTCGAGCGCCCGCCGAATGTTCAGCGCCGACAGCTTCCCTTCATTGGGCCAGCCCTCGCCCATGTCTCCGTAAACCTTGGTAGCCAGCACCGTCTTGTGCCGGTGCCCAGGATCCTTCGCGAACCACTCACCGATGATCTCCTCGGTCCGCCCCGGGTAGATCGACCGCCCGTACCCGTTCGCGGTATCGAAGAAGTTGATCCCCACCTCATGCGCCCGCTCCATGATCGCGTGCGCATCCCCCACCTCGGTCAGAGGCCCGAAGTTCATGGTCCCCAGAACGATCCGACTAACCTGCAGTCCCGTCCGCCCAAGCTGAGTAAATTCCATACC
>NZ_DASRVN010000749.1:0-3552 GCF_035655035.1 Kribbella sp.
GAGCCGATCCACACGACTCGGGTGGGGGTGTGGATAAGTCGGGACGTGGGGGTGGGTGAGTGGGGATGATTGGGGGGTGTTGTTCACGGCGGGGCAGGCGGCTGCTCGGGGGATATCGCGGGGAGTGTTGCGCGGGTCGCGGTACCGGCGCGTGTTGGGATCTGTATACGTCGAGGGGTACGTCGCGGTGACCTCCCGGCTGAAGGTCGAGGCGGCGTTGTTGTTGACGCCTGGCGCCGTGGCGAGTCACCACACGGCGTTCGGCCTCTGGACCGCCGACGAGCATGCCGGCGGTGACGTCGTACACGTGACGGTCGAGCGCGATCCGCACCGGGTCCTGCCACGCGTGGGCGGCCTGCGGGTGCACGAGGTACAGCACCTCGACCGGGTGCTCCGGGACGGGCTGCCGCTCACTCCGCCCGAGCGGACATTCCTCGATCTGGCGCCGTACCACGATCTCACCGGCCTGGTCACCGCGGGAGACTCGCTGGTACGCCGTACCGGAGTTGAGCCCGAGCGCCTGATCGAGATGGCGACCGCAGCGATCGGCAGGCGCGGCGCTCGGCTGGCGCGCGAGGCGGCCGCCCTGGTCCGCCGTGGCGTGGACTCGCCGCCGGAATCGCTCCTGCGACTCCTCCTGATCCTCGGCGGCCTCCCCGAACCGGTGGTCGGCTACGTCGTGACCGACTCCGCGGGCGGCTGGCTGGCGCGACCGGACCTGGCTTATCCGGACCTCAGGATCGCGATCGAGTACGACGGGCTGCACCACCTGGTGGACGCCCGTCAATGGCGCCAGGACATCCGCCGCCGCGAGAACCTGGAACGCGAAGGCTGGCTCGTCCGGGTGGTCACCGCCCACGACCTCTACCAAATCCCCCAAACCATCCTCGCGCGCCTCACCCAAGACATCCACTCCCGCCACCACCCCCAAGCCGCCTGACCCACCCCGCCGACTCGTGGCGATTGGCTCCCCGCCCGCCCCGCGAGTCGTGGATATCGGTCGAGAAACCCCCTATTTCACGACCATTTCTCACGACTCGGGGGGTTAGTTGCCTTCGGCTACGAAGTCCATGGGGTCGCCGAAGGCCAGGTCGGTTATGCCGGAGGTGTGGAAGGCGCCGATGAGGAGGGCTCGGCGGTGGGCGGCGAAGGTTAGGACGTGGGCGATCATGCCGCCGTAGGTGAAGACTCTTGGCGGTTCGCAGGTGGTGTCGACGAAGCTTTCGTCGAAGCGGCCGGTTTCGTTGAGGCCGGTGACCAGGGCTACGAAGCGGGCGCCGGAGTCGGCGTGGCGGGTGCGGAGTTCGGGGATCGGGGTGATCACCTGGCGGCCGCATTCGGGGACCTGGAACGGGCGGTCCTCGACCGACGCCAGCCACATCTCCTCCTGCCAGACCAGGCGGTCCAGCAGGTACCGGATCGAGATGTCGTCGTCGATGCCTTCGACGGACAACTCGATCGGGCGGTCCAGGGTGGCGGCGTCCAGGCGGGCGCCGCGTTCGATCAGTTCACCGGTCAGCCATACGTGATGCTCGACCATCCGGACCAGTACGTCCATGCCTCTCACCTTTCGACGGGCCGGCAGCCGAAGTCCGGCCGGCGGCTGGAAGTGCACTCCGCTCGGCGCCGCCAGGAAGAACACCCGCGACGCCTCCCGCCGCCACTCCCGCGGCGGCATCCCGTAAGCCCGGGCGAACGCGCGCGTGAACGCCTCGTTCGACCCGTACCCGGCCTCGACGGCAACATCGAGTACGGCGATCGGCTCGGCCAGCAGCCGGTACGCCGCCCGCTCCAGCAGCACGCGCCGCCGGAACGCGAACGGCGACTCCCCCGCCACCGCGCCGATGACCCGGTCGAAGTGGAACCGCGACAGGTGGACGCGCCCGGCGAGCCCGGCCCCGTCCACCTGGTCGTCCGGCCGGCTCAGACCGGCCGCGACCACCGCCACGAACTCCTCGAACACATCCGCCATGCCCACCACTGTGCCCCCACCCGGCGCCCTCCGACTTGATCGAAATTGCGCTGGTTCGCGGAGTACTCCGCTGTGTGTAGTAGTCTCCTCCGCGGAACACCGAGGAGGTCACGATGGACACCAGCCAGCTGCTCAAGGGCGTACTGGATCTCGCAGTGCTCGCCGTACTGCGGGAGGCCGACGGCTACGGGTACGACGTACTCCGCCGGTTGCGCGCGGCCGGCCTGCAGGACGTCGCGGACGCCTCCGTGTACGGCACGCTCCGCCGGCTGTTCCAGGCGGGCGCGCTGACGTCGTACGTGCAACCGAGCGAGGAAGGCCCGCACCGGAAGTACTACGGGCTGAACAAGACCGGCCGCGAACTGCTGGCCCGCTCCACCGAGACCTGGAACCACTTCGCCGGCACCATGTCGGTGCTGCTGGTCGAGAAGGAGGCGGCGTGAACACCGGAGCCGCGACGATCTACCTGGCGCAGGTGCGGACCGAGCTCAGCGACCTGCCGCCGGGCGAGCTGGAGGACGTACTGCAGGACGTCAGCGGCCACCTCAGCGAGGTCGCCGGCGAGTTCGGCGCCGAGCCGACGATCGGCCAGCTGCAGGACCGCCTCGGCACACCCCGCCAGTACGCCGACGAGCTGCGGACCGCGGCCGGGTACCCCGCCCGTACCGGACCGGCCGGGCAGAGCCACAAGGAACGCCTGAACGCCGGCTCCAACGCCCTGCGCTGGGGCGTGATCGCCGCCACCGTCGGGCCGTTCTTCGTCGCGGTCGCGATCTTCGCCTGGTCGCGACGGGAGACGTCGTTCTTCGGGCTGCTCGGGCTCGGCGTCCTGTTCGTGGCGGCGTTCCTCGGTGTGCTGGCGTTGCGCGGGAACGACCCGCGCGTGGTCCTCGACACCCCGCAGGGCAGCCGCGGCGCGACCGCGATCCGCGGCTGGATCGACCAGATCCCGCCGAACATCCGGCACGAGCTGCTGACCATCGGGCAGCCGACCTGGTGGGTCGCCCGCGGCATGATCGGCGCGGGCGGGTTCTTCGCGCTGTTCGGCGCGCCGGCGGTGACCGTGGTCGCGGCGTTCGCGGGCGCCGGGGCGTCGATCTGGATCGGCCGGAAGACCCAGCAGGACGGCCGCTGGCTGTGGTACGTCGTACCGCTGAACGTGGTCGCCGCGATCGCGGTGCCGGCGTTCCTCGCGGCGGCGTACATGGGAACGTCGTTCGGGTTCCTGAACCACTACGGCCTGCGCAACGGCGCCGCGACGGGGTACCACCCGCCGCAGAACGGCCTGCGCCTGGACGGTACGCCGGTCACGAACCTCTACCCGTTCGATGCCCAGGGCAAGCAGGTCGATGTCCGGCTGTACGACCAGGACGGCAACCCGATCGACCTGGAGCGGCTGGACTGCGCGGGGACGTACGAGCCGGGACAGCACGGGAGTACGAGCAACCAGTTCCCGCAGCCGGTGATCGTGCCGGACGAGAACGGCGTCGTCACGACCGCGAAGAACTGCAAGGACACCACGAAGGCCCCGTTCGCCCCGCCGCCCGCACCGGCCACCACGCCGACGCCCCAGCCGACCC
>NZ_DASRVN010000750.1:0-2489 GCF_035655035.1 Kribbella sp.
GAACACGACCTGCTCACTGAAACCGGACGGCGTGACCGCGGCGCGTGCCGGCGCGATCACGGCAAGCGGCAGCAGCAGTGCAAGACACAAAGTGGGCAGCGCACAGCGCAGCCACCGGGCAGATTTCCTCACGAAGCCCCCCAGGCCCGAACCCCGGCGCCTGCCCCCACAACCCCGCACAGGCACTCGGATCGCCCGTCAGAATGACGCTTCGGTACGGCGCCGCGCAAGCCCCGGAACGCATTCGTGGCAAACCCGCCGCCACCCGGTCACGCGGCCGATCCGAGCAGGCACACTGGGCTGATGATCAGCAGCGTCCGCGAGCTTCCGGCCGGGCCGGGCGTCTACCGTTTCCGCGACGACGCGGGCAAGGTGCTGTACATCGGGCGGGCGCGAAATCTGCGGCGCCGGGTGCGGTCGTACTGGACGCATCTCGGCGATCGGCCGCACCTCGCGCGGATGGTACGGCGGATCGCGCGCGTCGAGGGGGTGTGGTGCGACTCGGCGCACGAGGCGGCCTGGCTCGAACGGAACCTGCTGGAGCACACGAAGCCGCGATGGAACCGGACCGAGGGCGGGGCCGAGGTGGTCGGGTACATCCGGCTCGGCGACGGTGCGCGGCCCGGGTTGCGGTTCGAGCACACGGTCAGCGGTACGGCGGTGCACTTCGGGCCGTACCTCGGTGGGTTGCGGATCCGTCAAGCGATTTCCGGCATGCATCGCGTGCTGCCGTTGCAGTACACGGTGGAGGGGGACGGGTCGGCCGAGGAGTTCGGGCGGTTGTTCGGGATCGGGCCGGGGGATCGGAAGGCGTTGGCGCGTACGGCGATCGCCGTACTGGAACGGGATCCGGCGGCGGTGGATGCGTTGCGGTGCGAGCTGGTACGGCGGCGGGACCGGGCGGCGGGGGAGTTGCGGTACGAGTTCGCGGCGAAGGTACAAGGGGAGATCGAGGCGCTCGACTGGATCGTCGCCGAGCAGAAGGTGGCGTGGCTGGAGCCGCGGGACGCGGACGTGTTCGGGTGGGCGGACGGGATGCTGGTGCGGTTCGAGCTGCGGGCGGGGCGGATGAGTACGTGGACGCAGCGCGCGTGTGGGGAGGCAGCGGCGCGGGAGCGGGTCGCAGGTACGCCGGAGTTGTGGCGGACGTTCGCGCAGCGGAACGCCGAGCTCGCGGCCCGGCTGCTGACTTCCTGATTACCTAGCATGTCGGTATGACCCAGCCCCCGGTGCCGCCCAACGAGCCGCCCTACCGACCCGGCCCACCACCGGGGCAACCGCCGTACCCAGGCCAGCAGCTACCGGGACAGCAGCCGCCTCAGGGGCAACAGGCTCCGTGGGACCAGCAGCCGCCGCCTGGGCAGCAGACGCCGTGGGGTCAGCAGCCGCCGCCGGGTCAGCAGACGCCGTGGGGTCAGCAGTTTCCGCCGGGGCAGCAGTTTCCGCCGGGTCCGCCGAAGCGGTCGCGGGGGCCGCTGCTCATCGTCGGCGGTCTGGTCCTGCTCCTCGTACTCCTGGTCGGCGCAGGCGTGATCGTGTTCCTCACCCGCAGCCCCGACGAGACGCCGGCCACGAAAGAAGCCCCGGTCGCCAACACCAAGCCCTCCGACCCGAAGGCGGTCGAGTTCCGCCGCGTACTCACCAGCAAGCCGGGCACCTGCCCGACCCCAGCCCGCGACGGTACGGCGTGCGACGACAAGGGCATCGTCTACACCGTCGGCAAGGTCGAGCTCGACGGCAGCCACGTGTCCGAGGTGAAGGCCGGCTACAACCCCGGCGGCAGCACGTACTGGTACGTGAGCCTCAACCTCGACCCCGAAGGCACCAAGATCTTCGGCCAGCTCACCGCCAGCCTCGCCAAACAAGATCCGCCCGCGAACCAGCTGGCGATCCTCGTCCACGGCCAGGTCGTCACCGCCCCGACCGTCCAGTCCGCGATCCCCGGCGGCAAGATCCAGATCTCCGGGACCTACACCCGCGACTCCGCCGAAGCTCTGGCGAAGAAGATCACCGGCTAGGCCTCAGCGGCCGGCGAACCTCAGCGGTTGGTGACCTCGAACGCGACGATCGCTGCGGCAACGGCCACGTTCAGCGACTCGACCCCGGCGTGCAGGGGGATCTGCAGGTCGGAATCGGTGGAAACCGTGATTCCATTCGTTTCCCCGCCGAGCACGTAGACCGCGCGCGGCGCGAGATCGGTCTTGAACAACGAGTCCTGCGAACGCGCCGACAACCCGTACACGTGATACCCGGCAGTGCGCAGCAGGTCGACCGCGGCCTTCGCGGTGGAGGTGTTCACGATCGGCGCCTGGAACGCGACGCCGGCCGACGCCTTGATGACCAGCGGTCCGACGTGCGGCGTACCGGCCCGGGGCAGGATCACGCCGTCGAACCCGGCGCCGGTCGCGGTCCGGAGGATCATCCCGACGTTCCCCGGGTTGGTCACGCCGTCGAGCAAGAAAACGTTTGTCGGCCGCTTTCCGCGGTCC
>NZ_DASRVN010000751.1:0-2510 GCF_035655035.1 Kribbella sp.
GTGCGGGATCCACCCCGGTCGCCTCGACCGACCAGGCCCACAACCGTTGCGCCAGCTCCGGGTCCTGCGCCGTACGCGACGGCAGCACGACCTTCGGCGTGCCGCGGTACTCGAAGAAGGCGGGCCCGACGAACGACCCCGGACGCAGGTCCGCGTACGTCGCGGCGTACAGACTCGGCCACGCACCGGCCGCAGCGGACTGCGCGACCAGCCGCGTGGCGGCGCGCCACAGCTGCGCCTGCAAGGCACGGCCCGCAAGCTCCGGCCCAGCGGCCTGCAAGTGCGTCGAGGCGTAACCGGGATGCGCGCCGACGCTCAGCAGCTGAGCACCGGCCGCCCGTGCGCGACGGTCGAGCTCGAGCATGAACAGCAGGTTCGCGAGCTTCGACCGGCTGTACGTTTCCCACTTCCGGTAGCTGTCCGCGGGCCGGCGCAGGTCGTCCTCGCTGACGCCACGGACGCCCTTGTGCATGAACGAGCTGACCGTGACGACCCGGCTGCCTTTGAGCAGCACCGGCAGCAGCCTGCCGGTCAGCGCGAAGTGACCGAGATGATTCGTCCCCAGCTGCAGCTCGAACCCGTCGACAGTCTGCCGGTACGGCGGCGCCATCACGCCGGCGTTGTTGATCAGCAGCTCCAGCCGGTCGTACGTCGCGAGGACCTCGTCCGCGGCGCGCTGCACACTCGCCAGATCGGCCAGGTCCAACTCGAGCACCGTCGGCGCCCGGCCACCCTCCTGGGTCAGCCGCTCCGCCGCCCGCGCCGCCTTCTCCGGGTTGCGCGCGGCAACGATCACGTCGGCGCCGTGCCTGAGCAGTTCCAGCGCGGTCTCGTACCCGATCCCGCTGGTCGCGCCGGTCACCAGCGCCCGCCGTCCGGTGAGGTCGGGAATGTCCGCCGTACTCCAGGTCATGCGCCCACAGTAACGGTGCGGGCGCACGACCTGGTCGGCATCACAGGATCTTGCGTGCCTTGAACGCGTCGGTCACCGTCTGCGCGGCGGCCTTGCCGTACAGCAGCCGGGCAGCCTGCACGGTGTCCTGCGCCGCACTCGCGAACGAGGTGTCCGGGTCATAGAAGAACGTCGCCTCGAGGATCAGCTTGTCCGCCTTGGCCCGGCCGAGCGACTGCTGGATGTCCCACAGCGCCCGCGACCAGATCTCGCCGTCGTCGTGGACCTCACCGTCGATGTCGTCGGTCGTCTTGGTCCCGTCGGTACGACGCAGGCAGTGCGGCTCGCCGGACGTGTACGACGTCGCGTCCCAGTCCATCACGCACGGCAGGTTGAAGCCCTTGCTGACCGGGACCGAGTTCGTCACGGCCCAGTAGTCGCCGAAGCCCTCACCGATCGCACCGGCCTGCTCCGACTCACCGAAGCCCGGTACGACGTCGTCCTGGATCGCGTGCCCGTACTCGTGCCAGATCACCTCGGCGTCCTCGGCGTCGTCGACACCGCCCTCGCCGGTGGTGATCATGTCCGTCGACGGGTCGTAGAACGAGTTGTCCCCCGCGTACGTGTCGACGCTGAAGTCCTGCGACTCGTTGTTCACGTCGGTGAACCCGAGCTTCTGGATGTACTCCTGCGTCTGGTTGATGTGGTAGTACACCATCACCTGCTCGAACTTGTCGTTCGCACGCTGGTACACGAACGTGTTGTTCTTGCTCTGCGCGACGCCGCCCTTGGCTTCCTTGATGTTGACGTACGTCCCGTTGAGCTTCCCGGACCCGTCCAGGTTGCGCAGGATCACGTTCTTCTGCGCGAGGAACAGCGCGTCCTGGTTCTTGTCGTTCATGTCGGTGAGCTTCTCGTTCTGCTCACTCACCACCGGATTCGGATCGAACACCGACCCGCGCCCATCGATGTTGTCACTGATCACCTTCGACTCGACGACACTCCCGGTCTTCGCATCGACCAGCGAACGGGTCACGCCCTCCGTCGAGCGGCTCGTCACATTCCAGACCACCCGCGCGTTCGGCCCACCGATCACCGCCAACTGCGCGGCCCCACTCGTCGCCTCGGGCTGCCGTACCAAACTCTTCTCAGGCCCCGCGTCCCGCCGCGCCCGAGCAGTCACCGAAGCGTTGGCCGCCTGTGTCGCGGCCTCCGGCGCCACCTTCGCACTGACATCAAGATCGGCCGGCACCGCGTCCCGCCCGTCCGCGACCTCGACAGCGCCGTTCTTGCCGACATGCTTCGCGTAGTACCCACCCACGACCGGCAGACCCTTGAAGGTCTGCTGATACCAGTAGTGCTTCCCCAGCAACGACGTCTTCGTCCGAACCAGCTTGAGCCCATCCGGCGTCCCCACCGGCGCCGCCCCCGCCGCACTGGTGAACGACAACCCCAGCGAAACAGCCCCCAACCCAGCCACCACAGCCAACCCGACCTTGCGCCGTCTCCCCATACCTCTGTTCCCTCCCAGATCCGCGCTCCGTAACCCAACCACTACGATCCGTCGAACCCTAATTCCACCCCCGACCCCCTGTGAAGCAATTCCCCCACCCAACCC
>NZ_DASRVN010000752.1:0-2693 GCF_035655035.1 Kribbella sp.
CGTCCCGGCTGATCGAGCGGCTCGGGCTCGGGGTGGTCGACCTGGTGGGGTTCTCGACGGGTGGGCGGGCGGCGATGCAGTTCGTCGACACGCATCCGGAGCAGGTACGGCGGCTCGTGCTCGCGTCCACGTCGGCGTACAGGTTGGCGGACGCTGCGCCGTACTTGGCGGACTGGCCGGAGTACCAGCGCCGGCAACGGATCGACGACGAGGCGAACGGCGCACTCCGCAACTCGACCGTCTTCGTGTGGGACCTCGACCGCGCACGAAGCCGTCCCCAGCGAACTGCAAGTAGTCCCCAACGCGGCCCACATGTGCCACTTCGAACAACCCGCGACCTGGTCCGACCACATCCGCCAGTTCCTCGCCGATTGACGCTAGGATCTTCCGTTGAGTGTCAGAGCGTGGAGGAGGTGGTTCTTATGCGCAGATCATGCGCGGTGCCGCCTCGAAACCACCGGCGACTCTGACTCTCCCCCCGGGGCACACCGCACCTACGCGAAGGAGCCCCGCAATGCATTCCCTGAACGCCGTACACACGTACTTCACCGACTACCCCGGCCGCTACTGGATCGCCGGCGGCTGGGCGCTCGACCTGTTCGCGGACCGGGTACGCCGCCCGCACACCGACGTCGACGTACTCGTCCTGGCCCGCGACCTCGACCTGGTCGCCGCCACCTTCACCGATCCGCGCCCGACCGTCGAGAACCCGAACACCGGAGCCCAGCGCCCCTGGCAACCGGGCGAGCCGCTCACCCCAGGGCCCGACGTACTCGCCTTCCCCGACGACCTGTTCCCGACCCCGGTCCGCATCATCCTCGCGGCCTCCGACGGCGACGACTGGGTCTACCACCGCGGCCGCGGCACCATCCGCAAACCACTCGACGACATCACCCTCACCACCCCCGGCGGCCTCCCGTACCTGGCCCCCGAGATCGCCCTGCTCTTCAAGTCCCGCTCCGACCGTCCCAAGGACACGGACGACTTCCACGCCGTCGCAGCACTTCTGGATCAACCCCGCCGTACCTGGCTCCACGACCACATCGCCCCGCGGTACCCGGAACACGCATGGCTACCTGAGCTGACGCACTAGCCCGTGTTGGTGGCGTCTGCAAGCGCAGGCGCCACCTAGGCTGCCGCCGTGCAAGCGACGCGGCTCGACATGGCCAGGATCCGGGCGGCTCGGCGGGTGATCGATCCGGTGTTCCTGGACAGCCCGCTGTACCGGTGTGAGGCGCTGGAGCCGACCCTCGGCTGCACGCTCAACATCAAGCTCGAGACCGCGAACCCGGTGCGCAGCTTCAAAGGTCGTGGTACCGAGGTCGTCGCGGATCAGCTTGCCCGCGGCAACTCGCGCGCCGTGGTGTGCGCGAGTGCGGGCAACCTCGGCCAGGCCCTCGCGTGGTCCGGCCGGCACCGCGACCTCGACGTCACGGTCGTCGCGTCCCGCTTCGCGACCCCCGCCAAGCTGGACCGCATCCGCGCGCTCGGCGCCACCCTCGAACTCGTCGACGGCGACCACGAACTCGCCCGCGAACGCGCCGCCGCGATCGCGCAGTACGACGGCATCCGCCTCCTGGAGGACAGCCTCGACCTGGAAACCTGCGAAGGCGCCGCCACCATCGGCCTCGAACTGCTCGACTCCTTTGGGCCGTACGACGACGCCCGGCCGGTGGTGCTGATTGCCCTTGGCGGTGGGGCGATGGCGACCGGGATCGGGTACGTACTGAAGGCCCTCACCCCGTACGTCGACGTGGTCTGCGTGCAGCCGTACGGCGCTCCCGCGATGACCCGCTCGTGGCACCAGCGCCGGGTAGTCAGTACCGAAACCGCTGTCACGATCGCCGACGGCGTCGCCGGGCGGCACCCGATTCCCGAAGTACTCGACGACCTCCTGGCGGTCGCCGACGACGCCGTACTCGTGCAGGAATCCTCGATCATCACCGCGATCCGCCTGCTCCACGACCACGCCGGCCTGATCGCCGAACCCTCCGCCGCCCTCGGCATCGCCGCCATCCTCGAAGACCCAGCCCGCTTCGCCGACCGCCCGGTCACCACAATCATCTGCGGCAGCAACGTCGACCAGGCCAAATACCGAACCTGGATCTAAATGCCCCGCCAAACAGTCAAACTCCTCCTGCTCGACGAGGACGACCGCCTCCTGCTCATCCACGCGCGCAGGTCCGGCGCCACCTGCTGGTACCCGGTCGGCGGCGGGATCGAGCCCGGCGAATCCCTCCAGCAGGCCGCCGCCCGCGAGACCTACGAGGAGACGGGCCTCCGCGATCTGCCTGCCGGCACACACGTCTGGTGGCGCGACCACACGTACGAACACGACGGCCGGCGGTACGACGTACACGAAGAATGGCTGCTGCACCGCGTCAACCACTTCACCCCGGCCCCCGCCGAGCTGACGCCGTCCGAAGCCCGCACGATCCTCACCTTCCGCTGGTGGCAAGCGCGCGAACTCGAATCCACCCAGGACACGATCTTCCCGCCCAACCTCGGCCGCCTACTGACCACCCTTCTCACCGAAGGCGTCCCCGCCACCCCCACCGAGCTGCATCTATAACCGCACCTCGTCGTACACCCGCTCCCCCGGATCCCGCAGCCCACCCGGCATCCGCCCCCACTCCACGAACCCAAGCCCCACATAAGCCCGCTCCGCCTCCGTCCCACCCCGGCAACTCACC
>NZ_DASRVN010000753.1:0-4793 GCF_035655035.1 Kribbella sp.
ACCGACAACTCCAGACCGCCCAAGCCCTTCGAGCCACCAGCCAACCCCTGGGGCGACACAAACCTGCCCACCCCCCGAACCACCCGCTGGAAAGCCGACGAAGCAACCCTCACCGCCGCAGCCCGCTTCGCCGTCTGGGGCACCCGCACGCCCTCCGAGCCGGCCACCGGCCCACCACCCTTCGCCACCCTCTGAACCCGCCCGCAGAGCAAGCGAGCCGCCCACCCCGGCACGCGAACCCCAACACATCGAACCCAAGCACCCAACACCCGCATCCGACAGATCCAGATGTTCGGATAGCGCAGGATGCCCTGGCACACCGCCCCGTACACCCGCGTGCCACCCCCGCACACGCCCTCCTGCCGAAGCAGCCAGAGCCTCAAGACAGCGCCCACCGCCAAACCCAGCTCCGTCAAGAACACCCGCCGCCACCAACCTGCAAACGCCCCACCCCACGCGCGCACCCGCGCCCGGCAACCGCGACGGTCACGACGGCCGGTCAACCGCCGCGGCAACCGATCAGCCCCATACCTTCCGTACGTGCGTGCCCGCACATAACCGAGGTAACCGAGGTAACCGAGGTATCCGCGGCCCGCCCGTGCCGCCGCACCTGCGCACTCGTCTTACGCGCCGTAGCTGAGGCGCCCGTCATGCCCGCGGCACTCGCCCTACCCGACGCACTCGCGGCAGTTTGTTGTACCCGACGTACTCGCGACACCCACCTTCGTGGCAACTGTGGCAGACCCGTACGTACACCCCTCGTACCTGCGGCACTCGTCGTCCGCACCTTGCCCGCGTCGCGGTACCCGGCGTACCAGCGCTCCGACGTACTCGTGGCGCTGGTCATCCCCGTGGCACGGTTGTGCCTGCGGCATCCGGGGTACCCGTCGTACGCGTCGTACCCGACGTACCTGCGGCACTCGCCATCCCGTGGGCACTCGCGGTACTCGTCGTACCCGTCTACCCGTCTACCCGTCGCACTCGCAGTGCTCGCTATACCCGCGGCACTTCCGGTGCGCGCCGTACCTGCGATGCTCGCCGTACCTACCGCATGTGCGGTGCCTGTCGTACCCGCAGCACTCGTCCTACCTGACGTACTCGCGGCACTTGCTGTATCCGACATACCCGCGACACCACCCTTTCCGTGGCACACGTCGTACGTACCCGTCGTAGCTGCGGAACTCGTCGTACCCGACGTACTCGTGGCACGCGTCGTACGTACCCTCGTACCTGCCGCGCTCGTGGTGTGTCGTACCCGCAGTACTCGGCGTACCCCGCCGTGCGCGTCGTACCGGCGTACTTGCGGCACTCGCGGTATCAGACCTGCCTAGGGCATCCGTCGTACTCGTGGCACTCGTCGTACCGGACGTGCTCGCGGGACCCGGCGCACGCGTCGTACCCAGGGCGACCGGCGCCCGGTCTGCGGAGGGGGTGCGTGCTTCGGGGTGGTGGTTAGTCGAGGTAGCCGGTGGCGGGGTTGATGCCGGAGAGGAAGGTGTGGATGGCGCGTTCGTGGTCGGCTTCGGTTCGGGTGTGGGTAGGGGAACCGGATTCGGTGAAGCCGTAGGTGGGGTTGGGGCCGGTGAGCCAGGTGTAGTCGAAGGTGCCGGGGTGGCCTACCCGGGTAGAGATCTGGAAGCGTTCGCCGTCGACCTGCAGGACGTGTGCGGGTGACTGGAAGCGGAGCAGGTACCCATCCGGATCGGTCACCAGGAACTGCTCGACCCCGACCTCACCGTGGTCCGTCCGGTACCACTTCGTCTCCGGCTCCATGAAGAGCGGCCAACCCGCCCGCCGCAGCGACGCTACGAGAGAGGCGATCGACGGTACGGCGATCTGCAGGTTGATGCCGCGTCCCAACGGGCGTTCCAGCGGGCCGGTCACCCAGTTCCGTCCGACGCCGGCTTGCTCGAGCATCACGTGCGCCCCGCCGAGTACGACGTACGCGAAGCCTTCCTCCGGCCGCTCGTACCGGACCTCGAAGCCGCACACCCCACACCAGAACTCGGTGCTCGCGGCAACCGACTCGACAAGAAGCTCAGGAACGAGGGCTGGATCCATCAGCCCATTCTGTCATCCCGCAGCAGGGCCTTGGCGGTGAGAGCCACCGGGGTTTGTGGGTCGCGCGTGAGGGACTCGAGGACGTCGTGGGTGACAGAAGGTGGGAGTTCTCCGAGGGCCTGGACGAGGCGGAGCCGGGCTTCGGGTGAAGTGCTCGGGGCGGCCAGGAGGTGGGTCAGGGTGGTGAGGATGTGGGCAGCAGTCGCGGGGGTTGCGGACAGTACGCCGAGGGCCTCGGCGGCGTCCACGTCGTTGGTGCCTTCGATGATCAGGGCAACCAACGCGGGTACGGCGGATCGCTCGCCGCGGGCGCCGAGGGACAGGGCGGCGTGTTTGCGGACGGCGCGGTCCGGGTCCTTGAGAGCGGTGGTGAGTACGGCGATCGCGTCGGGTGTGGTGAGGTCGGCGATCGCGGCGACGGCGCGGCGGCGGATCGTGACGTCCGCCGAGCGGAGGGCCGGGGTCAGTGCGGCCAGTACGTCGTCGGTGGAACGCGCCAGGGCCCAACGCAGCGCGCCGGCGACGTTGGGGTCGGACTCGGTCAGGAGTGCGGCGGCGAGGATCTCGGTGGGCAGTTCGTCGTCGGTCGGTGCGAGCACGGCCTGCTGACGGCGGGCCGCGTTGGGGGAGTTGAGGCTGTGCAGCAGTTCGACGACCCGCAGTACGTCGGGCCAGTCGTCGGGGGTCGCGGCGTCGATCGCGCGCAGCCGGTCCAGGAGCTCCTGCTCGCGGTGCAGGCGTTCCTCGGTACGCCGGATCAGGTCGCCGAGCAGCGCGGGCGCCGCGAAGCCGGGATCCTCCAGCGCGCGGCCGATCTCGCGCAGCGACAGGCCGAGCGAGCGCAGCGCCTCGACGTGGAAGATCCGCCGGATGTCGTCGTCGGCGTACTCGCGGTACCCGCCGACCGTCCGGCCGGTGGGCCGCACCAGCCCGAGGGACTCGTAATGCCTGAGCATTCGCGAGCTCACCCCGGACCGGCGGGCCACCTCACCGATGAGCATGCCGCTACCGGACCTGTTGGGGGCCGAGGGCAACGGCTCGTTTCGCCTCGTCGAGCAGCGCACCGAAGTTCGCCTCCGGGTCGTGCAGCAGCCGCTCGGTGGCCCGGGCGTGCGCCTGGACCTTCGGCCTCGGACTCGACACTCCGCTCGCCAGCGCCTCCGAGGCTGCATCGCCCAGCTCGACCAATGCCCGGCTGAGACTCAGCTGTACGTCGCGATCGCCGCGCCCGAGCTCCGTCGCCAGCTCCGCCGCGAGCTGGTGCTCCTGGCCGGCCGGAACCAGCCCGACCGCAGTACGCCAAGCAGTACGCCTGACCTCGTCGTTCGGGTCGTGCAGCAGTCCCCGGGTGACCGCCGGCCAGGTCGCCGGGTCCTTCAGCTTCGACAGCGTGTGCAGCGCCTGGCTCCGGGCCTGGGCGTTCGCGGAGTCCAGTTCCGCGACGACGAGCGGCACAGTCACCGAGCGCGGCAGCTGGATCAGCGCCCAGGTGAGCATGTCGCGCACGAAGAAGTCCGGCTCCACTCCGCACCGCGCCACCAGCACCTGGACGGCCGACGGATCGGCCTCGGCACCGACTGCCATCGCCGCTCGCAGGCGGGTGGACGTGTCCGCTGACTGCAGCGGGTCGTACTTCGGGTTCACGCGAACCACCTCCTGCCCGTCAGTCAAGACCTTGACACTGTGTCAAGGTCAAGCATCGCACCCGGCCGCCCCGAGTCGAGCAGCCGTTCCAGCCACCCGGGGATCCACCAGTTGAGGCGGCCGAGCAGCTCCATCGAGGCGGGGACCAGCACCAGCCGGACGATCGTGGCGTCGACGAAGACCGCGACGGCGAGGCCGAATCCGAGCTCCTTGACGCCGACATCGGCACCGAGCATCACCGACAGGAAGACCGCGATCATGATCGCCGCACCGGCCGTGATCACGCGGGCGGTCCGGGACAGCCCGTCCTGGACGGCGGCCCGGGTGCTGCCGCCGGCGACGTACGACTCGCGGATCCGGGAGATCAGGAACACCTCGTAGTCCATCGAGATCCCGAACAGCACCGGGAACATGATCATCGGCACCCACGCGGTCACCGGCATCGTGGCCGGGAAGTTGAGCGCCCGGTGCAACCAGCCCCACTGCAGTACGGCGACCAGCACGCCGAACGCGGCGCCGATCGAGAGCAGGTTCATCAGGCCGGCCTTCAGCGCGAGCGTCACCGAGCGGAAGATCCCGACCAGCAGGACGAGCGAGAGCCCGACCACGACCAGAATGATGAACGGCAACCGGTTCGCGGTCAGCTGGGCGAAGTCGACGGCGGCCGCGGCGGCTCCGCCGACCAGGATGTGCGGGTCGACCGCCCGCAGCCGCTGGACCAGGTCGGTCGTGGCCGGGTCCTGGCTGCCGGTCGTCGGCTGGACCGCGATCACGGCGATCGACCCGTCCGGGCTGACCTGCGCGGGACTGACGGACGCAACTCCCGCCACACGCGAGACCTCCGTGGCAACGGCAGCGGGATCCGCGCCGGGCAGCTCGACCGTGACGAGCAGGGTCGAGGTGGCACCCGGCCCGAAACCGTCGGTGATGATCTTCTGCGCGGCGTACCCGCTGGTGTCGTGCGGCTGCGTGCTCGCGTCGGGCATCCCGAACCGCAGGCTCAGCGCAGGCGCAGCGAGGACGAGCAGGGCCGCGGCGGAGACGACGGTGGCGAGTACGGGACGACGTGCGATCACGCCCGCCCAGCG
>NZ_DASRVN010000754.1:0-4372 GCF_035655035.1 Kribbella sp.
CCGGGGGGATCGAGCGCGCATCCCTGACGACCGAGCGAGGTGCCGCCTATGTCTTTGAGTGATCTGACCATCCCGCGCCGCCGGGCCCGCCGGAGGGAGGACTCCCGGCTGGCCGACCACGTCGACCGGCTCGGTGAGGAGCATCCGCCGATCCCGCTGGGCGGTGTCGACTACACGATGCGCAAACCGCAGCTGCTCGCCGAGCGCTTCGGCCCGGTGCTGGCCTACATGACCCGCGTCGAGCTAGAGGTCGAGCGCAACGTCCTGGAACTGAACATCCTGCTGCCCGACCCACCCGAGGTGGACCGGCACTTCTACGCCGACGTCTGGATGCCGCAGGAGACCCGCCACGGGCAGATCCTCGACAAGCTGCAGGGCCTGCTCGGGGTGGACCCGCACGAGGCGAACCTGGACGAGGTCTCCTTCAGCCTCAAGTTGCTCGGTGCGCTGGGCAAGGTTCCGGGCGTGCAGGACATCAGCCGGATGCTCTACTACCTGACCGGGCTGGCCACCGAGCGTTCCGCAGTGCTCGCCTACAACAAGCTGCATGCCGGCCTGGTCGAGCTCGGCGAGCGCGCCATCGCCGCCACGGTGGTCGCGCCGATCCGCCGCCAGGAGCCGGGCCACTTCGCCTACTACCAGATGGCCGCCCAGGAGTTGTGGGAGCAGATGTCGGGGTGGCAGAAGTGGCTGACGCGCGGGCTGCGGAAGCGTACGTTCGAAGTGACCGGTGCTTACAACAAGCGCCAGGTCACCCAGTTCGGGGACGTGATGGACAAACTGAAGCTCAGCGACGGCGGCGAGGCGGAGCTGCGCAAGTACGCCGAACAGGTCGGTCGGGCCGAACACGACCTGCTCTGGGCGCACCGCCACGGGCTGAAGGTGCCGGACTACGTCTTCAAGTCCCTCAAGCGGGCCGCCGTGCTCGCTGCTGAACGGAAAGGCGACGTCTGGCCCGCACCGCAACCCTCATGACCGCACCGGCGCACCACCACAGTCCCCGTCACCAGAGCCGGGCAACCAAACGGCAGGTCATCATCGAGACCGCCGAGCGGCTGTTCGCGGAGCACGGGTACGACGCGACGTCGACGGCCCGGATCGCGGCCGAGGCCGGCGTACCGTCCGGGCTGGTGTTCTACCACTTCGCGACCAAGGCCGACCTGCTGCTCGCGGTGGTGCAGGAGCGCTCGTCGCCGAGTGAGGTACTGCGGGCCGCGGCGCGCGGGCGGACCGTGCGCCGCCGGTTGCGGGCGATCGTCACGACGATGGCGGCCGAGCTGGAGAACGACCGCGCGGCCCGGATCATCGTGTTCCGGGAGGCGCAGGGCCGGCCGGAGATCGCGACCCGGGCGGCGGAGCTGTTCGCCGAGGCGACCGCGACCGTGGCCGACGTACTGGCCGGTGCGGACGACGTGGTCGCCGACCGTGCCCGGGTACAGGCGGCCGCGGAGCTGGTGGTCAGCCGGGTGTTCCTGGACACCGCCGCGCTGATCGGTGAGGAGCCGGGGCAGGTCGAGACCGCGACCAAGCGGCACGCGGCGATGATCGACCTGATCGCGGAGTCGTTGACCTGCGGTGTGCGCGTCCGGGGCGGACGCGCACACCGGGCCTGATCAGGGCTGATCAGGGCTGATCAGGCCCAGGGGTCGAACGGGATCCCAGACGGCTTGGAGGCGTTCAGCAGGTTGCGGAACCGGTCGTCCTTGTCGGTGATCTTGATCGTCGCGGACCCGAAGTCCGCGGTCATCAGCGTGTCGCGCAACGCCGTACTGGGGTAGCCGTTCCAGCCGACGAGCGGTGGGTAGCGCCAGTTGTGGTAGTGGTTCTCCGGCGGCTCGTCGTTGGTGTTCGCGAGCCGGAAGAAGTGCGTGCTCGCGCCGTCCTTGTGGTAGACGACCTTCGGGTGCGAGCCGTCGAACCGGACCTGCGAGCGGGTGTAGGTGACCTGGCTGGAGTGCTGGGTGGTGGTCACGTACTCGACCTGGTTGGTGGCCTGGTTGACCCAGGAGATCACGTGTTCCCAGTCGTGCCGGTGACCGCCGAGGCTGCTGCCCGGCAGTGCCTGGTCCTTCTCGAAGTAGCTGGCGTACACGATCGCGCACCAGCCGTTGTTGCACTTCTCCCGCGAGTAGGTCTGGGAGTTGTCGAGGTCGGACTGGTCACGGCAGTTGCCGTTCAGCGCGCCGGTCGGGTTGAGGCCCGGGTTCAGCGTGCCGTCCGGTCCGATCGCGGGGGTGGCGTAGCAGCCGTCGGTGTCGTAGTCGTACGCCGGCGAGAACGACTGCTCGTACCCGTCGGCGTTCTGGGGGAGGTGCTGCGGCGGTTCGGCGTACGCGAACGTGGCCGAGGTGATCATCAGGGCGGCGGTGCCGAGGACGACGCCGAGCGTTCGTCGGGGCATGTGTGCTCCTCACTTATTTCAGGGCGGTAAGGAACGTGCACACAGATCTTAGAGCCGCTCGCGTCTGCTCAGCGCGCTGAACGCGACGATCGAGATCGCGGTCAGGCAGGCGGGCACGAAGAAGACGTGCGGGAGGCCGATGGCGGCGACGCCGATGCCGCCGATGGTGCCGCCGATCGCGGAACCGAGCGGGATCGCGCTGAGGAAGATGCCGGAGGCCGTGCCGACGCCTTCGGGGTAGAGGCGCTGGGCGATCGTGACGCCGAGCGCGCCGACGCACGCCCAGAGGCCCGCGGTCAGGGCCTGGCCGAGGAACAGACCGGCGACCGAGGTGCTGAGCGCGTACGTGATGTTGCCGGCCAGGCCGAGTACGGCGCCGGCGGTCATCGCGCGCATCGCGCCGTACCGGTCCGCGAGCCGGGCGACGACCGGGAGCAGCAGGAGTTCGAGCAGCGGCTGGATGCCGATCACCGCGCCGCGGACCGTGTCGGAGACGTGCAGCTGATCGGCCATGTAGATCGGCAGGTAGCCGAACTTGATCGTGTCGCCGGTCATCGCGAGCACGCACACCGCGGTGAAGACCAGCAGCGGCAGCATGTGGTCTATCCGGCGCCGTTCCGTCGACGGGTCGCGATGCGGGTCGTCGTACCGCTCGACACGTTGCCTGCCGAGCGGGAGCACCTGGGCGAACACACAGACAGCCGTTGCCACCAGCAACGGTCGGAGCCCGAAGACCCCGCCGAACCAGCTGCCGAACACCGGGCCGAGGATCCAGCCGGTGGTGAACGCCATCCGGATCGTCGCGATCACCCGGTTCTCGGCGCGGGTCGGGTGTCGGCTGAGCTCGTCCCGGCAGGCCGCGAACAGCTGCGCCATCGAGCCGCCGGCGACGCTCAACGCGAGCGCGCTGATCACGAACGGCATCCACACGGCGGTCGACGCCGCCATCGCCAGCCACCCGGCCGCACCGATCACCGCGCAGACCCGGAACCACAGCAGCCGGTCGCGGGCCCGGTCGGACCAGCGGCCGACGAGGAACCCGGCGAGCGGCGCCGCCAGGTTCGTCACGTAGTACAAACCGGCCACCGGCAGCGGCGTGTGCAGCTCGCGGACCAGGAAGAGCGTCAGCTGCGGGGTCGCCGACGACACCCCGATACCGGCGACCAGCAGGGACAGGAACGCGGAGCGGTAGAACCGTGAGCGAAAGACGACGCCGAGAGCGGACTCCGACCGATCGAGCATCACCGTCGACGCTGCAGAGCGAGGCGTACGGTGCGGTCCGCGAGGTCCGAGATCCGGGCGTGGTCGAAGCCGAACAACGCGGACCGCGTCCGGTCCTCCAGCGGCGCGATCACGTGCTCGGGCAGGCCGCGGGTGCCGGTGAGTACGCCGAGCACCGAGCCGACCGTGGCGCCGTTCGAGTCGGTGTCCCAGCCGCTCATCACGACCCGGCCGACGCCGGTCATCCAGTCGCCCTCCGACCACAGCAACGCGGCCGCGACAATCGCGGCGTTGTTGATCGTGTGCACCCACGAGTAGTGCCCGTACCGCTTCTGGATGCGGCTCAGCGCGTCCTCCCACGTGACGTCGGAGGCATGCAAGGCCAGGACCTCCCGCAATGCCTCCGCGAGCCGCGACTCCGGCGGTACGACGGCTGTCGCGCGCTCCACGAGCTCGCGCGGCGAGGACGAGGTGAACGCGGAAGCGACCAGCGCCGCAGCCCACATCTCGCCGTAGATCCCGTTCCCGACATGCGACAGCGCGGCGTCCCGGTACGAGAGCCGCGCCGCGGACCACGGGTCGCCGGCGTGCACGTACCCGAAGACGTCTCCGCGGATCTGCGCGCCGATCCACTCCCGGTACGGGTTCCGCCGCCGCGCGACCTCCGGGACGGTGAACCCGTTGACCAGGTTCAGGTACGCCGCACGCTCGGCCGTGAACACCTGCCCGATCGGGAACAGCCGCGTCCAG
>NZ_DASRVN010000755.1:0-18325 GCF_035655035.1 Kribbella sp.
GGGGTTGTTGGGCGGCTTGGTTGGGGGATTGCCGATCAGGCGGTGTCCAGTGTCGGCAACTTTCTGCTCGGGGTGTTTGTTGCACGGTTGCTCGGGGCAACAGGTCTTGGGGCGCTCGGGCTTGCTTTCCTGGCGTACTCGATCGCGCTGAACTGCTCGCGTGCTTTGTCGACGGACGCGTTGATGGTGCGTTACAGCGTGTCCGGGCACACCGATCGGCGCCAGGCGGTCGCGGCCGCCAGCGGTGTCGCGTTGCTCGTCGGTGTGGGCGGCGGGCTGGTCTGTGTACTGATCGGCCTCGGGTTGCGCCTGCAGACGCCAGGCTCCGAACCCGGTGCCGCATTCATTGCCCTGGGCATCGTTCTGCCAGGTCTCACGCTGCAGGACAGCTGGCGGTCCGCGTTCTTCGCGGCCGGGCAGGGCGTGAAGACGTTCGCGAACGACACATTGTGGACAATCCTCTTGTTGACGGTGCTGTTCCTCGGCCGCTACCTGAACTTCGGGATCACCGCCGCGCTGCTGACGTTCGGCGGTACGGCGGCGGTCGCCGGGCTGTACGGGATCCGGCAGGCGGGGGTGCTGCCACGGCCGGCCGGGGCGATCGGGTGGTTGCGCAGTCACAGCGATCTCGGGCCGCGGTTCCTGGTCGAGAACGTGGTGCTCGGGGCGGGTGGTCAGGTGCGTACGTTGATCGTGGCCGCGAGCGGTGGGCTGGCGGCGGCCGGGGCGATTCGCGGAGCGGAGATGCTGATCGGGCCGGTGGCGGCGTTGCTGATGGGCGTCGGTCAGGTCGCCGTACCGGAGGCTGCTCGGGCCTTGAGCCGCGGGCCGCAGGCGTTGTGGAAGCTGTGCGCGGCGCTCAGCGGTGGATTGTCGACAATCGCATTGTCGTGGGGTGCGGTGATCCTCGTCGTGTTTCCGCTCGGCGTCGGTGAGCTCGTGCTCGGCAGTGTGTGGCCGGACGCGCGGGCGCTGGTGCTCGGTGTGGTGATCAGCGCGGCTGCCGGGTGTTTGTATGTGGGGCCGTCAGCTGGCCTGCGGGCGCTGGGGCGCGCGGACAAGACTATGCAGTCGCAGATCGCCGCGACCACGTTGTTCGTCGTACTCGCAGCAGCCGGCGGCGTGTTCTGGCAGGCCCAGGGCGTGGTGTGGGGATCAGCGGTCGCCTCGGTACTAGGCATCGGCATCTGGTGGAGCCGCCTCGTCATCGCCCGCCGCGAACACGTCACCACGGAGAAGGAAGGGGCCGCGGCATGAGCGAGCGGGAGATTGTGGTTGCGACGCCGATGCGGCCGGCTGGGACGTCGGGGTTGCAGAGCCATGTGCGGACGTTCCAGGAGTATTTGCAGGGGGCGGGACGGACGGCGACGGTGGTTAGTCCGTTCTCGTCGCGTTCGGTGTTGTTGACGCCGGTGTTCGCGGCGCGGATCGGGATTCGGTGGATCAGCAGGCCGGCGGGTGTGTGGTGGTACCGGCACTGGCATGCGCGTTATCTGGAGCGGGCGCTGCGGCGTCGGATTGCAGACAATCCGAATGTTGTCATCTATACGCAGTGCCCGGTGTCCGCCGGGGCGGCGATGCGGGCGCGGACTACGCAGCCCGTGGTGATGGCCGCGCATCTGAATGTTTCCCAGGCGGATGAGTGGGCGGGGAAGGGCGAGCTGCCGGAGGGAGGGCGGCTGTACCGGTCGATCCGCGCGTACGAGGAACGGTTGCTGCCGGAGCTGGACGGGATCGTCTACATGTCCGAGTTCGCCCGCACGGTCCTGGAGGAACGCATCCCCGCGCTCCGCAACGTCCCGTCCGCCGTGGTCCCGAACCCGGTGAATCTCTCACCCACCACCACACCCGCGCCCACGACCACACCCGCCACCCCACCCGCGACCACGCCCGCGACCACGCCCGCGACCACGACCACACCCGCACCCGCGACCGCACCCGCGACCACGACCACACCCGCACCCGCGACCGCACCCGCCACCGCGACCACGCCCGCGACCGCGACCACACCCACACCCACACCCGCGACCACACCCGCGTCAGGGACCGCGACCGCGACCGCATCAGGGACCGGGATCGCGTCAGGGGTCGGGACTGCGGGCGGGGTCGGGGCCGCGGGCGGGGCTGTGGCTGACCTGGTGACGGTTGGGTTTTTGGAAGGGCGGAAGAATCAGGCGTACTTGATCGACGTGCTCGGGGCTGCCGCGCGGCGTGGGTATCGGTACACGGTCGACATCATCGGTAGCGGGCCGGACCGGCGGGCGCTGCAGGCGCGCGCCGACGCGCTGGGTGTCGGGGAGCAGGTGCGGTTCCTTGGCTATCAGGCCGATCCGCCGGCCCTGCTGCCCGGGCACCGGCTCTACTGTCACACCGCGACCATGGAGAACCTGCCGATCGCGATCCTCGAGGCGATGGCTGCCGGGCTGCCGGTTCTCGCGGGTGCCGTCGGCGGCATCCCGGAGATGGTCGCGCCCGGGATCGAGGGCCGGTTCTGGCCGCTCGACGACGCCGAAGCCGCCGCCGGCCTGCTGATCGAGACGCTCGAGGACGAGCCGCGCCGGGCCGCGATGGCGGCCGCCGCGAGGCGCCGGGTGGCGGCTGAGTTCTCCCGCGAGGTGGTCGGCCGAAGGCTCGCCGGATTCCTGGACCGCGCCGAACTCCGGAAGGAAGCTTCGCTGATCCAGGTCGCACGAGGAGGGCCGGCACCAGGACTCAATCGGCTTGATGAAAGTTCTTGACGAGTTGAGGTACCAGGCGTCGCTCGAGGCCTGCTCCCGTAGTAATCTTCGGTGACCCGTCGCCTAAGCGCGGGTTAACAAGGACACACTGCACGCCGTGGCGGACACGCTGCGTGGCTGAGCAGTTGCGGGAGGGAACAGGGGCAGCTGTGAGCGGAGCAGAAGCGCCGGACGCTCTGGAGAACAGAGACAGCCGTCGGCCGCTCTGGGTTGTCCCGCACGAGGTGCCGGCGATCGTCCCGCTGCCCTCGCGGTCGACCGAGCCGCGCTGGGTCGGGGTGTACCGCTGGGCCGCGGTGGGTGGGGACCTGCTGGCGGCGATGCTCGGCGTGTCGATCGCGCTGCTGACCCGGTTCGGGTACCACGTCGGTTCGAGCTACCTGGTGGTGAGCAGTCTGCTGCCGATCGCCTGGGTGGTGGTCGTCGCGCTGTCGAAGGGGTACGACCCGCGGTTCTTCGGCGCCGGGCCGGACGAGTTCCGGTCGCTGCTGCGGGCCGGCGTCGGGCTGACCGCGGCGGTCGCGATGACGTCGTACGCGACCAAGGCCGAGATCGCGCGCGGCTTCGTGGTGCTGGCGATCCCGGTGATGGTGCTCGCCGCCCTGCTGCTGCGGTACGCGTTGCGGAAGGACCTGCACCGGCACCGGGTCCGGGGCCGCTGCATGCACAGGGTTCTCGTGGTCGGGCGCAGTGGCCCGGCCGCGACGCTGTGCGAGCACCTCGAGAGCCGCCCGACCGACGGCTTCCGGGTCGTCGCCACCTCCCGCCCGCGAGGCGACGACAACCCCGACAGCATGGGCGACGGCGGCACCGGCCCGCTGCAGCCCGACGAGCTGGACGAGTCGGACATCCTGGCCGCCGCCGACCGGCACGCGGTCGAGGTGGTCGCGGTCGCGACCGACCCGGAGCTGGCCGGCCAGTCGCTGCGCCGGCTGTCCTGGGCGCTGGAGCAGCGCGGCGTCGAGCTGATCGTCTCGCCGGGCATCATCGAGGTGGCCGGTCCGCGGATCTCGGTCCGTCCGGTGGCCGGCCTGTCGCTGCTGCACCTGGAGCGCCCGTCGGTGAGCGGCGGCCCGCACCTGATGAAGGCGGTCTTCGACCGGGTGGTTGCCCTCGGCATCATCCTGCTGCTGTCCCCGTTGCTGATCGGCCTGGCCCTCGCGGTCAAGCTGACCAGCGCCGGCCCGATGCTGTTCCGGCAGCAGCGGGTCGGCCGCGCTGGTGCCGAGTTCACGATGCTGAAGTTCCGCAGCATGTACGTCGACGCGGAGCAGCGGCTCAGCGACCTGTACGCGCTGAGCGACGGCAACGGCGTGATCTTCAAGATGCGCAACGACCCGCGGATGACGCCGCTCGGCCGCTGGATCCGCCGGTTCTCGCTGGACGAGCTGCCGCAGCTGTTCAACGTGCTGCGCGGCGAGATGTCGCTCGTCGGCCCGCGCCCACCGCTCGCGGAGGAGGTCGCGCTGTACGCCGCCGACGACTCGCGGCGGATGCTGGTCAAGCCCGGCATGACCGGCCTGTGGCAGGTCAGCGGCCGCAGTGACCTGTCCTGGGACGAGTCCGTCCGCCTCGACCTGCGGTACGTCGACAACTGGTCGATGACGCTGGACCTGCTGATTCTCTGGAAGACCGTGCGCGCGGTCATCTACGGCGCGGGAGCCTACTAAATGGATCTGCATGCACCCGTGTACGTCGCCGGCCACCGGGGCCTGGTCGGTTCGGCGATCTGGCGGCGGCTGGACGCGGCCGGGTACACGAACCTGATCGGCGCCACCTCGCAGGAGCTGGACCTGCGCGACCGCGAGCAGACGTTCGCGTTCCTGCGCACCCACCGGCCGGCCACCGTGATCGACGCCGCCGCTCGGGTCGGCGGGATCCTGGCGAACCGGGACCACCCGACCGAGTTCCTCAGCGACAACCTGCGCATCCAGGTGAACCTGATGGACGCCTGCCTGGAGGTCCGGACGCCGCGGCTGCTGTTCCTCGGCTCGTCGTGCATCTACCCGAAGTACGCCGAGCAGCCGATCCGCGAGTCGAGCCTGCTGACCGGCGAGCTGGAGCCGACCAACGACGCGTACGCGATCGCGAAGATCGCCGGCATCATGCAGGTCCAGGCGGTACGGCGGCAGTACGGGCTGCGCTGGATCTCCGCGATGCCGACGAACCTCTACGGCCCGGACGACAACTTCGACCCGCAGAGCTCGCACGTCCTGCCCGCCCTGATCCGCCGCTTCCACGAGGCCAGAACAAAAGCCGCCGAGGAAGTGGTCCTCTGGGGCAGTGGTACGCCGAGGCGTGAGTTCCTGCACGTCGACGACCTGGCGGACGCGTGCCTGCACCTGCTGGAGCACTACGACGAGCCGGAGCCGATCAACGTCGGCGTCGGCACCGACGTGACGATCCGCGAGCTGGCCGAGCTGGTCGCCCGTACCGTCGGCTACACCGGTGCCCTGAGCAACGACCTGTCCAAGCCGGACGGCACCCCGCGCAAACTGCTCGACGTGAGCCGGCTGCTCGCGCTGGGCTGGAAGCCGTCCATCTCACTGGAAGACGGTGTGGCCGCCACCTACCGCTGGTACGTGGAGAACGTCACATGAAAAAGGCATTCATCACCGGAATCACCGGCCAGGACGGTTCGTACCTGGCGGAGCTGCTGCTGTCCAAGGGCTACGAAGTACACGGCTTGATCCGGCGCGCGAGCACCTTCAACACCAAGCGCATCGATCACCTGTACGAGGACCCGCACGCGAAGGACAAGCGGCTGTTCCTGCACTACGGCGACCTCACCGACGGCTCGCGGCTGGTCACGCTGCTCGCGGCGATCCAGCCTGCCGAGGTGTACCACCTGGCCGCGCAGTCCCACGTCCGGGTGAGCTTCGACGAGCCTGAGTACACCGGCGACACCACCGGCATGGGGACCACCCGGCTGCTCGAGGCGATCCGGATGATCGGTCTGGACTGCCGGTTCTACCAGGCCAGCTCGTCGGAGATGTACGGCGCGACGCCCCCGCCGCAGAACGAGGACACCCCGTTCTACCCGCGCTCGCCGTACGGCGCCGCGAAGCTCTACAGCTACTGGATGACCCGCAACTACCGCGAGGCGTACGACATGTTCGCGGTGAACGGGATCCTGTTCAACCACGAGTCGCCGCGCCGCGGTGAGACGTTCGTGACCCGCAAGATCACCCGCGCGGTCGCGGCCATCAAGCAAGGCAAGCAGGACCGGCTGTACCTCGGCAACCTGCAGGCGTCCCGCGACTGGGGGTACGCCCCGGAGTACGTCGAGGGCATGTGGCGGATGCTGCAGCACGACACCCCCGCCGACTACGTGATCGCGACCGGTACGTCGTACTCCGTGCGCGACTTCGTGGCGTTGGCGTTCGAGCACGTCGGGCTGGACTGGGAGAAGTACGTCGACCACGACCAGCGGTACGAGCGTCCGACCGAGGTCGACTCGCTGATCGGGGACCCGTCGAAGGCGGCCCTGGAGCTCGGCTGGAAGGCCCAGGTCCATGTGCCGGAGCTGGTCCGCATCATGGTCGACGCCGATCTCGCCGCGCTGAGAGGAGCGGACCGATGACCGACCTGCACGCCGAGCCCACCGCCGCCGCCCGGGTCGACGTGCTCGGCATCCACGTCAGCGTGACGAATCTCGACCACACGGTCGGCACCTTCGCCGGCTGGATCGAGCGCGGCGAGCGGCAGCTGGTCTGTGTGTCGGACATGAACGCGCTGCTGCACGCCCGTGCCGATGCGCGGCTGACCGAGGTGTACAACACGTCCGGCCTGACCGTTCCGGACGGCATGCCGCTGGTGTGGGCGGGCAAGAAGGCGGGTTTCACGGAGATGGATCGGGTCGCCGGGCCGGACCTGCTCGAGCGGGTGCTCGCGGAGGCGGCGGACCGCGGCTGGACGCAGTACTTCTACGGCGGCGCGAACGGCGTGGCGGAGGAGCTGCGCGAGCGGTTCCAGGAGCGGCATCCGGCGTTGAAGGTGGTCGGCGTCGAGTGCCCGCCGTACCGTGCGGTCACCGAGGCCGAGGACGCGGCGACCGTCGCCCGGCTGAACGAGGCGCGGCCGGACATCGTCTGGGTCGGGCTCGGCGCGCCGAAGCAGGAGCGCTGGATGGCCGACCACCGCGACCGGCTGAACGCGGCGATCCTGATCGGCGTCGGCGCGGCGTTCGACTTCCACACGGGCCGGCTGGATCGCGCGCCGCGGTGGATGCAGCGGGCGGGGCTGGAGTGGAGCTACCGGCTGTACAAGGAGCCGCGGCGGCTCTGGAAGCGGTACGTGCTGGGCATCCCGCGGTTCCTGCTGGGCGTGCTCCGGCATCCGCCGCGCCCCGTCTAGTTTAGGTTGGGGCGGTGATGTTCCGGCGGCCGAAGTTGCGTCGGCTGGCCGGTCCGGCCGGTCGCGCCACCTGGGGTTTGGCGGACCAGGGCCTGTCGAGCCTCAGCAACCTCGCCGTCGGCGTGGTGGTCGCCCGCTCGAGCACGGTCGCGGACTTCGGCGTCTACGCCCTGGCGTTCGGCGGCTACACCATCGCCCTCAATGTCTCGAGAGCAATCTCCACGGAGCCCCTGGCCGTCCGCTACTCAGGCGCCCGCACCCCGGCCTGGCAGCGAGCCGTCCGAGCCAGCACGGCAACCGCTCTTCTCACTGGACTACTGGGCCTCGTGGTCGGTCTCGCGATAGTCGCCGTGCCGCAAGTCCCCTCGAAGGGCGTCCTGATCGCGTTCGCCCTGACGATGCCCGGTCTGCTGCTCCAGGACGCCTGGCGCTGGGCGTTCTTCGTCGTCGGCGAAGGACAGAAGGCCTTCGTCAACGACCTGATCTGGCTGCTCGCGATGCTCGCGATCTTCGGCGGCCTCTACTTCACCAGGACCACCTCCGCCTTCACCCTGACGTTCGGCTGGGGCCTCGGCGCGGTCATCGCCGCGATCGCCGGCCGCTTCCAGGCGGGCGTCGCGCCCCGCCGCCAGCTGATCCGGGAATGGGTACGGCGGAACTGGGACCTGAGCCCGAAGTACGTCGGTGAGATGCTCGCGGTCTCCGGCACCATCCAGGTCTACATGCTCGGGATCACCGCGGCCGCCGGCCTGGTCGCGACCGCGGGCATCCGCGGCGCGCAGGTTCTGCTCGGCCCGGTCAACGTGCTGAACCAGGGGATCCGGATGATCTCGGTCCCCGAGGCGGCCCGCGCGCTCCGGCACTCGTACCGCCGGTTGTGGCTGGTCGGCCTGGCGATCTCGTTCGGCATCGGCGCCGGGGCGCTCGCCTGGGGCGCCGTCTTCCTGCTGCTGCCGGCCGTCGTCGGCCGGGAGCTCCTCGGCCCGGGCGTCTGGAACCAGGCGCACCCGGTGCTGGTCCCGGTCATCCTGCTGCAGGCGCTCGGCGCCTCGAACGCGGGCGCCTTCGCGATCCTGCGCGCCCTGACCGCCGCCACCCGCGGCCTCCGGGTCCGGCTGATCTCGTCGGTGATCCTGATCGTCTGCGGTATCTCCGGCGCCTACCTGTGGGGCCCGAAGGGCGCGGCGTGGGGGCTGGCCGGCGCCTCGTTCGGGACCTTGCTGCTGTGGTGGAACGAGGCGCACCGGGCCATCGCCGCCCACCGCCGGCTCAGCGCACAGTGACGGTGGCGTAGCCGCTGCGTACGGCGTGATGTCCGTCGAAGACCTCGATGCGGTAGGCCTGAGTGGTCCTGGACGGCGCACTGGTGTCTGTGAGCGTCACGGTGGGGCGGTACCAGAACGCGGAGCTGACCCTGGTGACGGCGACGACCGTATTCGCCGTACCGCGGAGCAGGCGGTAGGTGAGGCGTACGTCGTCGTTGTCGAGCGATGCCCTGACCGTGGCGTTCACCCGATGGACCCTCGTACTGGACAGCTTCGGCACCGCCGGCCTGAGTGGTACGGCGCCGGGGCCGAGGTTGGTGAACCGGGTCAGCCCTTGCTGGCCGGCGCCGTTCACCTCGGTGAAATCGCCGCCGACCCACAGATCGCTGCCGCCGCTGGTGGCCACGAGGGGACCGACCAGGGTCGGCGGCCCGCCGTTCGTGTTCGGGAACCACGGCCCCAGGGCGCCGGTCGCCGGATTCTGCAGCAGCAGGAAGTGCGTGCCGCTGCCGTCGGCGAACGTACGGGGACAGCTGTGCGCGTGCGAGCCCTTGAACAGCCACCCGTCCACCATTGCCAGGGCCTCGGTCGCGCCCAGGCAGGTGCTCTTCCACAGGAGCTTGCCGGTGGCAACGTCCGCGGCCCAGGTCCCGTCGAAGCAGCCCTTGCCGTCACCGGCGTCGGCGAAGAACACCCGGCGTCCGGACGTCTCGATGTCCTTCACCCGCGAGACGCAGGAGCTCGTCGGCAGCGGTACGGCGGACGCCGCCGGGAAGGACAGCAGCGCGCCGGTCGAGGTATTGACGCTGGCAACCGCCCACCGACTCGTCCCGCGGAGCGTGCCGAACGTCCCGCCCAGGTAGACCCGCGAGTTGTCGGCGGCGACGGCGATCGCGTAGACGTCGTCGTCCGCGTCCGGGTTCCACGGCAGCAGCGCGCCGGTGACCGTGCTGATCGCGGCCGCCCGGTTCCGGGTGACGCCGTTCACGAGTCCGAACGCGCCGCCGAAGTACAGGCTGGTCCGGCCGATCGCGAGCGCCTTCACCCGGTACGACACGCTCGGCGCGATGCCCGCGACAAGCCTGTCGGTCGCGGTGTCGAAGGCGGCGAGCCGGTTCCGGACCAGACCGTCGACGTGGGTGAAGTCGCCGCCGACGTACACCCTGGAACCGTCGGGCGACGCGACCACCGCCCAGACGAACCCGTCCAGGTCGTGGTTCATCGCGGCGTCGAGCGCGCCGGTGCGCTCGTCGAACGCGGCCAGGTAGGTCCGGGTCACTTCGCGGGTGCCGGGCCGCGCGCCCGGCGGACGGACGGTCCGGAACCGGCCACCGACGTACACCTTGCCCCTGGCAACGGCCAGGCCGAGCACGCTGGCATCGGTCTGCCAGCTCGAGGCGGCGACAGCCGTCAGTCGTGCACCGGTGCTGAGCGCGGGCTGCGGTGGCACCACCACCCCCAGGGCGAGGCCACCGATGCCCAGCGCAACGAAGAGTCGTGTCCCCATGATCGATCCCCCTAGTCATCAAGCTACGACTGGGAGTGCCGATCCGGAAGAGGCAGTTACGGGATCTTCACCGTCGCGGAAGCGCCCTTCATGATGTTCCGCCCGTCGTGCACCTCGACGTGGTACGAGTACGTCGACCCGCGCTTCAGCCCGCGGTCGACGACCTGGTAGGTCTTGCGCGGCTGCCAGAAGTACGTCGTGTACTTGCTCGAGCCGATGTTCAGCGAGCCACGGAACACGTTGTAGGTCAGCGTCAGGTTGTCCAGGTCGTAGGAGTCGGAGTAGCTGACGTACACCCGCCCGGCCGTCGTCGCGGTCAGCCTCGGTGCCTTCGGTACGGCGGGAGCCGCACCCCCCGGCGCGTTCGTGAAGTGGGTGATCCCGACCTGGAGCTGGCCGTTCACGTGCAGGAAGTCGCCGCCGACCCACAGGTCGGTGGCGGTGCCGGCCATCGCCAGCGGGCCGACCTTCGTGGTGCTCTTCAGGTTCGCGTCGGTGTTCGGGAACCACGGCCCGAGGTTGCCGTTGATCGTGCTCTCGACCAGCAGGTAGTGCGTGCCGGTGCCGTTGCCGAAACCGTTGGGCGTCGAGGTGCAGTCGTGCGCGTGCGAGCCTTTGTAGAGCCAGTTCCCGATCGCCTTGATCGCCTCGGTGGCACCGAGACAGTTGTTCTTCCAGAGCAGCTTCCCGGTCGACACCTGTGCGGCCAGTACGCCGTCGTAGCAGCCGTTGCCGTCGCCGCCGTTGGAGACGTAGACGTTGTCGCCGAGGGTGTCGATGTCCTTCACCCGGGTGGTGCAGGTCGGCGTGGGCTTCGGGATCGCGGCCGCGGCCGGGAAGCTGAACGCCGCGCCCGTGGTCGTGTTCAGCATCGCCAGCGAGTAGTGGTCCTTGCCGTTGATCGTGCTGAACGGACCGCCGGCGAACACCCGGGTGCCGTTGTCGGACACGTCGACCGCGTACACATCGGCGTTCGCGTCCGGGTTCCACGGCAGCAGGTCGCCCTGGATCAGCCGGACAGCGCCGAGCCGGTTGCGGGTGGTGCCGTTGATCGCGCGGAACGCGCCACCGATGTACACGCTGTTGCCGGAGATCGCCAGCGCCTTCACGCGGGCCGCGACCACCGGGTGCCAGGCCGCGACGAGCTTGCCGGTCACCACGCTGAACATCGCGATCTTGCTGCGCCGGACGCCGTTCACCACGGTGAAGTCGCCGCCGATCACGACCCATTTCCCGTCCGCGCTCGTGGCGATCGCGTACACCGGGCCGTTGAGGGTCGGCGCGAACGCGGTCGGCGCTCCGGTGCTGCGGTTGAACGCGGCGACGTACGTGCGGACCGTCTCGGGTGCCTGGCCGGACGCCTTGCCGGGCTGGCGGAGCCGGGTGAACAGACCGCCCGCGAACACCGTGTTCCCGGCGATCGCCAGCGCGTTCACGCTGTTGTTGGTCTGCCACGAGGGCTGCCTGATCGCCGACACCGCGGACGCGAAGCCCGGGGTCGCCGCTTGCACCGGCGGTCCCGAGGGGATCAGCGCAGCGGCCAGAACGGCCGCAGCGGTCACAACGGCCAGCACTAACTTCTTCATTTGTGTCCTAACACAGGCGGGGTCCTACAGCGCGTGCCTCATCACGCACCAGCGTCGGACACTAGCGCCGCAGGAGGCCCACCGGAAGCGGGCCTCCTGTACGCGTTATGACTTTGTGCTGGAGAAGCCATTTCACATCGAACGCAGCTCACCTGGCTGCGTAGTGAGACTGGACCTGCGCCGACGTGAGTGCGTACGGGTACACCGCCGCCTCGTCGATGCCCATCCCGGTCTGCGTCGCGCCGCCGCCGGGCCACGAGTTCGTGAGGTCGTACCCGACGCGCCACCACCCGTAGTACAGCGATGCTTGCCCCACCTGGGCGCTCCCGCTCAGCGCACCGTCGACGTACAGCTTCATCGCGCCGTTGTCGTACGTACCGACGACGTGGTGCCAGTTGCCGTCGTTCTTGCCCAACGCGCTGGTCAGCGTGCGCTGCCCGCCGTCGTTGACGCCGAACACGATCGCGCCGTTGGTCCGCATGTACAGCATCCGGTCGTTGATCGCGCTGCTCTGGGTCTTCCCGTTGCCGAAGCCGATGATCCGGCCGCCGCGGTTGAGCCCGCTCTGCTTGACCCAGGCCTCGACGGTGAACTGCTGCGGCATGCTGGACGCCTTCTCGCCGACCATCCGCCCGGTCGTGGTGCTGGTCGTCATCGCGGTGTCGCCCGCGATCGCCCCGGCGCCGCCGAGCGTGACGCCGGTGAACGGGCCGTTGTTGCTCTGCCCGGAGGAGTCGACCGACGTCGCCGTACCGGCCGGCTCACCGAGCCGCCAGTACGCCTGCGGCCCGTCGGAGTTGACGATCTGGTCGTACGCCGTGGACGCGGTCGTGGCGACTGTGACCGGGTCCGAGTAGTTGCCGCGGATCGTCGTACTGCCGTCGGTGACCTCGACGCGGTAGTTGGTCGACTCGCCGGGTGTCACGTCGGTGTCGGTGTAGTGCACCCACGGCCGGTCCCACGGCGTCGACTTGACCGTCCAGGTCGCGATCGTGGTGTTGCTGAAACCGCGGAGCAGCCGGTAGGTCAGCGTGCTGTCGTCGTTGTCGACCACGGTCGGGAAGTTGATCTGCACGGCGCCCGGACGGACGCTGTACGGCGTCAGCTTGGCGGGCTTCGCCGGAGCCGCGCCGGGCAGGGCGTTCGTGAAGTGCGTCAGGCCCTGCTGGGCGGCGCCGTTCACGTGCAGGAAGTCGCCGCCGACCCACAAGTCGTCGCCGCCGGTCGCGAACGCCAGCGGGCCGACGTTGGTCGCGCTGTTCGGGTCGGCGTCGGTGTTCGGGTACCAGGGGCCGAGCGTGCCGTCGGACAGCTTCTCGGAGAGCAGGAACCGGTAGTCGAAGCCCTGCGGGAAGCCGCCCGCGCCCTGGTTGGCGCAGTCGTGCGCGTGGGAGCCCTTGTACAGCCAGCCGTTGACGACCTTGACCGCCTCGGTCGCGCCTAGGCACTGGTTCTTCCACTTCAGCGTGTTCGTCGCGATGTCGACCGCCCAGGTGCCGTCGAAGCACCCGCCGCCGTCACCGCCGTTGCCGAAGTACACCGTGTCGCCGCTGGCGTCGATGGTCTTCACTCGGGTCGTGCAGGACCCGTTCGGCAGCGGTACGGCGGAGGCGCCCGGGAAGGGAAGGACCGCACCGGTCACCGGGTCGAGGCTGGTCACCGTGTTCTGGTTGGTGCCGTTGACGGTACTGAACTGGCCGCCGGCGTACACCTTGGACGCGTCGTCGGCAGCGTCGACGGCGTACACGTCACCGTTCACGTCCGGCGCCCAGGGCAGCAGCGTGCCGGTGTCGGTGGAGACCGCGGCGAGCCGGTTGCGGGTCTGGTTGTTCACCAGGCCGAACGAGCCGCCGAAGTAGACCGTCGTGCCGGAGACCGCGATCGTCTTCACCCGGTACGAGACCGAGGGCTTCCAGTTCGCGACCAGGGCGCCGGTCGCGGTGTCGAAGGCCGCGATCCGGTTGCGGGTCTGGCCGTCGACCGTGGTGAAGTCGCCGCCGACGAAGATCCGGGATCCGTCCGCCGAGGCGGCGACCGCGTAGACCTGACCGTTCAGCACCGGGTTGAACGAGCTGACCAGCGCGCCGGTGCCGGCGTCGAAGGCGGCCAGGTAGGCCTGGGCGACCTCGCCGGTGCCGGCCGCGGCGCCGGGCGGCCGGACGCTGGTGAAGCGTCCACCCGCGTACGCCTTGCCGCCGGCGACCGCGAGACCCTGCACGCTGGCGTTGGTCTGCCAGCTCGAGCTGTTGACCGCCGACAGCGACGCCTCCACGCTCTGCGCCGGTGGCGCGAGCAGCAGCGTCCCCGCGACCGCGAGCAAGGTCCCTGCGATACCCAGCCGTGTGAACAGCCGTCGTTTCCTCATGTCCCCCCTAGGACAATCCGGCGCCGCCTCACGGACGCCGTACGTAAGCTCTCTGAAGCTCCCCCAGACAGAGAGTAGGGCACCGGAGCGAGATCGTCTGCCCTGGGCGGCGGGCCTGTGGATATCCTGGGGCGCCGGCCGTGATCACGAGCGAATGAGGTACCTGCATGGAACCGGGCACTGTGGTCTGGCGGGAGACCGCCCAGTCCCTGCTGCGGCAGAAGTGGCTGATCATGGGCTGCGTGCTGCTCGGCCTGCTCGGCGCCACGGTGTTCGCGCTCTCCCAGCCCATCCGCTGGACCGCGTCCAGCCAGCTGGTGATCGGCCCGGCCGTGCCGCCGGCCCTGGTCGGGAAGCTGTCCGCCGGCGCCGACAAGACCGGCCCGCTCGGCATGGACCTGCCGGCCGACACCCAGGCCCGGGTGATGGCCAGCCCGACGCTGCTCGCCGCCGTGGTGAAGGCGCTCGGCATGCCGAACAACGACCAGACCGTCCAGGACCTGGCCGCGGTCACCCGGGTGAAGGCGGTCACCGACAACGCATACCTGATCACCACCGACGGACCGACCGCGCAGAAGGCGGTCGACCGGGCGAACGCGATCTCGACGATGTACCTGACCCAGCGCAACAACGAGGCCAAGGCGCTGCTCACCAACCTGGCCGAGCAGGCGCAGGCCCGTTCGAAGACCGCGACCCAGCAGTCGCGCGGCCTGGCCAGCCAGATCGACGAGGCGGTCGGGCGCGGCGACAACCAGACCGCGGCGGCGCTGCGGGACCAGCGGGTCACGCTGGCGACCGAGGCCCGGCAGGCCGCGGACGACGCGGCCGCGATGCTGAAGGCGCTCGCCACCGTCGGCGCCGGCAGTCAGCTGGTGACGCCGGCGACCACGGACACCGCCAGCTCGTCGCCGATCGTTGCCCGCGACATCCTCGTCGGAGGCATTCTCGGCCTGGTGCTCGGCTTCGGCCTCGCGCTGCTCCGGTCGCACCTGACGCCGTACATCCTGACCCGTGACCAGGCGGCCCGGGCCGCGAGCGCTCCGGTGATGGCGGCCTCCGAGGGGCATCGCCGGCGGTTCTGGCAGCGGTCCGCGCCGGAGCTTCCGCAGTACGAGATCACCGCGCTCGGCGCCGAGGCGAGCGGGGCCCTGGCCCGGCGCGAGCTGAACCCGCGGGCGATCGCCGGCGGCAGCCCCGGCGCGCTGCTGGTGGTGTCGGCGTCCCCGACCCCGAACTCCGCGGGCATCGCGCTGGCGATGGCCGAGGCGAACGCCCGCGACGGCCGGGAGACCCTGCTGGTCCTCGCGGACATCGAAGGTACGCCGGTGCTCCCGCACCTCACCGGCCACGAAGGACTCACCGACCTGGTCAACGAGCCGGCCGCCACCCGCGCGATCCGCGCCCGCAAGCTGTTCCGGCCCGGGACGGTCGCGGACCTGTACGTGCTGCCGCCCGGCCTCAACCACGAGGAGACCGCCGAGGCGGTCGGCCCGTCGCTGGTGCCCGGCATCGTCGCGGACCTGCCGCCCGGGTACTCCGTGGTCATCCACGGGCCGGCCTCCGTCGGACGGCACGGGATCTCGCCGCTGGCCGCCGCCGTCGACGCGTCGGTGCTGGTGGTGCAGGTCGGCCTCGACAAGGAGATGGACGTCGCCCGACTGACCGGTGCGCTGCAGTTCGCCGGCGCGCCGGTCCTCGGCGTCGTGCTGATCGGTGCCGCCTCGCAGGACGAGACGCTGGGCATCCCGTTGAACTACAAGTCGCTGGACTGATGCAGGCCACGCTGGCGCCACCTGTCCCGGGCACGGTCGAGAACGCGAACGAGCGACCGGCCTGGTTCTGGCTGATGCTGTGGTGCCTGTTCGTCCTCGGCGTCCAGCCGTGGTCGTCGCGGGTCGCTTCGCCGCAGGGTGACACCGGGTCCACGAACAGCATGGCGAAAGGCCTGCTGCTGGGCGCGGTGTTCCTGATCGCGGTCGCGGCGACAAAGCCCGGGTTCCGGACCCGGGTGAACCTGGCCGGCTGGTTCTACATGATGTACGTGCTGTTCGCGTGCGCGACGGCGTTCCTGCTGGCCGAGCCGCTAGGCCCGCTGACCCGGCTGGCCCGGTTCCTGATCGGGCTGGTGCTGGTCTTCCTGATGTGGCGCCCGCTGGTCCAGGTACCGGAACGCCTGGTCCGGGCGCATCTGTGGGCCCACCTGTTGCTCGGGGCAACCGTCGTACTGAGTCTGGCCTACTCGCCGTCGGAGGCGTGGCGCCCGCTGCGCACGCTCGGCGCCGGCTACCGCCTGCAGGGCGTCATCATCCCGATGCTGCCGCCGCGGGTCGGCGAGGTCGGCGCGATCATGCTCGGGCTGGCGCTGATCGGGCTCGTCTGCCGCAAGCTGTCCACGCTGCCGGCGGTGGCGCTGATCGGACTCGGTGGTGTGCTGATCGCGGCGAGCCGCACACGGACCGCGGCCGCGGCCGTCGCGGCCGGACTGGTGATCGCGTTGATCATCACCCGGAAGACGTGGGCCGGCCGGATCGCGTGCCTGGTCGTCCCCGGGCTGCTCGGCCTCGCGTTCCTCACGATCGGGTCGTTGCACGACTGGCTGCTCCGCGGGCAGGGCACGCAGCAGATCACCTCGCTGAGCGGCCGTACGACGAGTTGGCACGCGGTCATCGACGAGAAGGTGTCGACGCAGACCGCGATCATCGGGCACGGCCTCGGCAACAAGCGGATCCTGCTGCTGACCGGTGAAGGCAACATCGGCGTGATGGCGATCGACAACAGCTGGCTCAGCCTGTACTGGGAGACCGGGCTGCTCGCGGTCGCAATCGTCGCCGTCGCGCTGATCCTCGCGTGGGTGTCGGTGCTCCGCGCGCCGACGCCGTACGTGCGGGCGTGCGGCGCGCTGCTCCTCGGGTACGTGACCGTCGCTTCGCTCAACGAGAGCGGGTTGTCCGACCTGTCCTCGATGACGCTGCACCTGCTGGTGGCCGCGGCGATCTGCGACGCGGACCGGCTGAGACAGCTCAGTCGGCGCAGACAACTCAGCCGGCGCAGAGAGCTCAGCCGGCGCGGACGGTCAGCTGCTCACTGAATCCTGGTCGAAGCCGGACTGCTGCCACTCGGACCAGGTCAGTGACTTGCCGTGGTACGCGAACCGGTCGGCGCCCTGGTAGCTGTTCCGGCGGAAGGTGATCGCGCCGGGCTGTGCCGGCGACTTCTTGTTCTCCACCACGCCGAGCGTCGACGACGGGTCCGTCATCACGATCAGGTTTCCCTCGACGAGCACGTTCCGCAGTACGTACGTCCCGCGCGGCCCGTCGCCCCGGGTCCGGGACTGGATCGAGAGCGCGTTCCGGTTGTCCTTGATCAGGTTGCCGCGGACCTGTACGTCGGCCGACGTGTTGACGTTGATGCCGCCGCCGTCCCAGAGCGTGCCGCCGGATCCGCGCCCGGTGCCGAACCCGTTGTGCTCGACGACGTTCTGGTCGATCACCCCGGCGTAGCTGATCTCGTACCGGATGCCGTCGGCGGCGTTGTCGCGGATCCGGTTCCCGGTGATCCGGCGGTCGTACTCGGCGATGTCGCTCCATATCCCGACGCCTCGGTTCGCGACGATGTCGTTGCCGCTGACCTCGCCCGAGGACCGGGTGGACTTGATCCCGCCGGACTCCCAGTCCGCGATCCAGAAGCCGTCGGTGTTGTTCCGGGTGACCAGGTTCGCGCTGATCCGGACGTCCGCGGACTTGTACTGCCCGATGCCGAGCTGCCCGTTGTCGGCGACGGTGTTCCGGGTGACCTCGGCACGGTCGCCCTCGATCACCATGATGCCGACGGCGTGGTTCCAGCGGACCTCGTTCGAGAGCACCTTCCAGCCGGCGCCGGCCTGCAGCGCGCCGGCTTGCGGGCGGGTCGCGAAGTGCTCGATCGTCAGCCCGGTGACGGTCACATCCGTGGCCGTGTTCGCGATGGCGGTCTGGGTGCGCGACAGCTCGGTGAGGTGACCGTTCGGGTCGTCGCCGACATACAGGGTGTTGGTGTCGTAGTCCCCGTAGAACGTGCCGGGCTTCACCTGGGGCAGGCTCATCACCCGGGTCAGGTGATTGCCGTCCACGTACAGCTGCTCGCCGCGCTGGCAAGGGTTCGTCTGGTTGTCCTCGCACTGGCCTTTGAGCTTGTACGCAGGGGGCAGGACGCCTTGTACCGACCAGCTGGTGCCTTCGTGCTTCCAGCCCGTCAACGTGATTGCTCCACTCAGCACCGCGCCGGGCTGCCCGCTGAGCGTGTCACCTGTCTTCGGCTGGATCGCGCGCGTCAGGCGGTGCACGCCCTTCGCGAAACAGAACGTGCTGCCTTCCGGGGCGGCGTCGACGACCGGCTGCGGGTCGGTGCCGACCGGGATCGCCGTACCGCTGCAGGGCTTCGCCGTACCCGGGCCTGTCGGTCCGAGTACGGCGGCGGCCGCGGCCGGGGGAGCGGTCGGGACGGTCACGGTGACGACCTTGGTGGGCGCC
>NZ_DASRVN010000756.1:0-4318 GCF_035655035.1 Kribbella sp.
TTCTACACGACCGGCCAGCTGTTCCTGGAGGAGTACTACACCCTCGCGTTGATCGGCCACGGCGGCATCGGCACGAACCACATGGACGGCAACACCAGACTTTGTACGGCGACCGCGGCGGCCGCGCTGAAGGAGACCTTCGCGTGCGACGGCCAACCCGGCTCGTACACCGACATCGACCACGCCGACGTGATCGCTCTCTACGGGCACAACATGGCCGAGACCCAGACCGTGCTGTGGACCCGGATCCTCGACCGCCTGGCCGGCCCGAACCCGCCGAAGATCCTCTGCGTCGACCCGCGCCGTACGCCGGTGGCCGAGGCAGCGACCATCCACCTGGCGCCGCGACCGGGTACCAACGTCGCGCTGATGAACGCGCTTCTCCACGAGTTGATCGCCAACGACTGGGTCGATCGCAAGTACGTCGACGAGCACACCGTCGGGTACGACGAGCTCGAGAAGCAGGTCGCGGACTGCGATCCGGACTGGGCCGCGGAGATCTGCGAGGTACAGGCGGGTGACATCCGCGACGCCGCGCGCCTGCTCGGTACGGCGGAGCGACTGCTGTCGACCGTGCTGCAAGGCTTCTACCAGTCCCACCAGGCGACGGCCGCGGCGGTCCAGGTGAACAACGTCAACCTGCTCCGCGGCATGCTCGGACGGCCCGGCTGCGGGATCCTGCAGATGAACGGCCAGCCGACCGCGGAGAACACCCGCGAGTGCGGCGCGGACGGCGACCTGCCAGGGTTCCGGAACTGGGCGAACGACGATCAGGTCGCCGACCTCGCACGGGTCTGGAACCTGGACCCGCAGCAGATCCCGCACTATTCCGAGCCGACACACCTGATGCAGATGCTGCGGTACGTCGAGGACGGGTCGATCCGCTTCCTGTACGTCAGCGGGACCAACCCGGCGGTCTCGCTGCCGGAACTGCACCGGATCCGGAAGCTCCTCACCCAGGAACGGCTGTTCCTGGTCGTGCAGGACATCTTCAGGTCGGAGACCGCGGAGCTGGCCGACGTGGTGTTGCCCGCGGCAACATGGGGTGAGAAGACCGGCACGTTCACGAACGCCGACCGTACGGTGCACCTGTCGGACAAAGCGGTTGAGCCGCCCGGCTCGGCGCGAGCGGATCTGGACATCTTCCTCGACTACGCGCAGCGGCTGGAGCTGAAGGACAAGGACGGGCAGCCGCTGGCGAAGTGGACCGACGCGGAGGGTGCGTTCGAGGGGTGGAAGGAGTGCAGCGCCGGACGGCCGTGCGACTACACCGGTTTGAGCTACCAGAAGCTCCGGGGCGGGAGCGGGATTCAGTGGCCGTGCAACGCGGAGCACCCGGACGGTACCGAGCGCATCTACGCGGACGGCGAGTTCTGGAGCGCGCCGTCGTACTGCGAGAGCCACGGCAAGGACCTGGTGACCGGCGCGCCGCTGGAACCGGTCGAGTACCAGGCGATGAATCCGTCGGGGAAGGCCGTTCTGAAGGCGGCGGAGTACCTGTCGCCGCATGAGTCGCCGACGCCGGAGTACCCGTACCTGCTGACCACCGGGCGGACGCTGTACCACTTCCACACCCGGACCAAGACCGGCCGCGTCCGGCAGTTGCGGAACGCCGCGCCGGAGGTGTGGGTCGAGATGTCGGCGTACGACGCCGAGCTGTCCGGGTGGGACGAAGGCGATCTGCTGCGCGTGAGTACGCCGCGGGGCAGCGTCGAGGCTCGGTTGCGGATCAGCGGCATCCGCCGCGGGACGTTGTTCCTGCCGTTCCACTACGGGTACTGGGACGCGCCCGAGCGGCTGCCGGACCGGGCCGCGAACGAGCTGACCGTCACCGACTGGGATCCTTGCTCGAAGCAACCGTTGTTCAAGTGCGCTTCGGCCCGGGCCGAACGGATCGCGCTCGGCGACACACCGTCCGCGGCACCCACCACGACGGCGTCCAAGCCGGTCGCCGGCGGCATCCGGCGTACCGTCGGCGGCCTCGACGCGCTGGTGGTCGAACTGTTCCCGGCGGAGGAGAGCGAGTGATGGAGAACAAGGTGGGCCTGGCGATCCGTGAGCTGCACCGGGCCGAGAACGACCTCGCCACGGAGCTGCTGCAGGCGTCCAGCCGGCACCGGGCCGACCACGACATCTTCTACCTCGGCCGGGATCTGGCGGCCTGGTCGCAGGACCATGTCCGCGAACTGGCCGCGCACGGCAAGAACTACGGCGTCGAGCTGTCCCCCGAGCCCACCGAGGAGCCGGGGCTGCTGGCAACGTTCCGGCAACTGGGCGCCGAGCTGATCGGTGGTCACCACGACCCGGCTCTGCTACTGCTGAAGGATCTCAGGGAGATTCACCGCAAGGCGGCCGGAGTCTCGCTCGACTGGGAGGTCCTGGCGCAGACCGCGCAGGCCTTGAAGGATTCCGAATTGCTCACGCTGACCAAGGCTTGTCATCCGCAGACACTCCGCCAGCTTCGTTGGGCCAACGCCTCCGTGAAGACCAACGCCGCTCAGATCATGGTCACACCGTAGGAGAGGAGTGAGCCGATGGCACGGGCGATCTGGAGCGGGTACATCAACTTCGGGCTGGTCTCGGTACCGGTCGGCCTGTACAGCGCCACCCAGGAACACGAGATCGACTTCCACCAGTTCCAGAAGGGTACGTCGGACAGGATCCGGTACAAGCGGGTGAACGAACGTACCGGCCGCGAGGTCCCGTACGACAAGATCGTGAAGGGCCACGACGTCGGCGGCGGCGAGTACGTCATCGTCGAGCCCGACGAACTGGATGACATCGCGCCGGGCAAGTCCCGGTCGCTGGAGATCGACACGTTCGTCGACCTGGACGAGATCGACCCGATGCACTTCCAGAAGAGCTACTACCTCGGCCCGTCGGACCCGGAGAACGCGTCGTCGTACGCGCTGCTGCGGGACGCGCTGGCGAAGACCAACCGGGCCGGGATCGCGAAGTTCGTGATGCGCGGCAAGGAGTACCTGGCGACGATCCGCGCCGACGAGAAGGTCCTGGTCCTGGAGACGATGTTCTTCGCCGACGAGATCCGCGATCCGGACGACGAGCTCGGCGACCTCCCGCGCAAGTCCGGGGCCGGCAAGCGGCTCTCGATGGCCGTCGACCTGATCGAGGCGATGTCCGGTGAGTGGAAGCCCGCCGCGTACAAGGACACCTACACCGAACGGGTGAAGGAACTGGTCAAGGCCAAGCACGCGGGCAAGGAAGTCGTCTACTCGGAGGAGGAGCCGCAGGCCACCAACCCGACCGACCTGGTCGCCGCCCTCCGCGCCAGCGTCGAGGAGGCCCGCAAGGCCCGCACAGCGACCAAGAAGACCGCGACCAAGAAGACCGCGACCAAGAAGACCGCGACGAAGAAGGCGACGGCGAAGAAGACGACCGCGAAGAAGACGACTGCGAAGAAGCGGCCCGGCCGGAAGAAGGCCGCCTGACTTTCCGGCGGGATACCGGCCTTCGCCACAACTCGCTAATGAAAATGGTTATCGAATCAGATAGAGTGCTCGGCTGTGACCGCCACTCACGTCAGAACACGTTTTCTGCCTGCCCTTCTCTGCCTGTTGCTGGGTTGTCTGCCGCTGTTGATCCCGTGGTCCGCCGGTGCCGCACCCGAGGTCTTGCGTGCGGTGCACACCGACGTCCTGCACACGACGTACGACGGGAACTCGCTGAAGCTGGCGACGCGGATCGGGACGGGGGACTACCGGGAGGCTGATCCGGCCGGGCTCGTCTTCAACCTGGAGGACCGTGGGTCGGCGCGGGTCGAACTGCCGGACGTGCCGGCGTTCGCGTTCCTCGGGAAACCGGGGGATCCGGTGTGGATCGCGCCGGAGTCGCAGGATCCCGAGCTGATCTGGCCGGGGTGGGACACCGAGACGATCGCTGCCGGTGCGCTGAAGGACGACGTCGTCGACCTGACGTTGGTGAAGGCCGACGGGCCGGGGGCGGTGGAGGTGTTCTTCAACTACGACGAGTTCAGCGGGGTTGTGCCGCGGTTGTTCAGCTCGGTGGATCCGGCGTACCGGACGGTGCATCAGCCGGTCGGGCGGCATGTGCACGCGAACTGGTCGTTCGGTGCCCTGGGCACCTACAAGCTCACGTTCCGGTCGACGGCGACCACGGCGAACGGTACGACGCTGACCTCCGGGCCGATCGAGTACACCTTCGTGGTCGGCCCGTACGAACCACCCATCACACCACCCACTTCACCACCGACCACACCACCGACCACACCACCGACCACACCGCCGACGAGCCCGCCCAGTACCCCGCCGACGGGTCCGCCCACGACGCCTCCTACTAC
>NZ_DASRVN010000757.1:0-3497 GCF_035655035.1 Kribbella sp.
TCGGCGAACGCGCGCAAGCTGATCGCGAACCTCGAGGAGGCCAAGTCCCGGCCGCTGTCGCGGGTGCTGGTCGCGCTGTCGATCCGGCACGTCGGACCGACCGCCGCCGTCGCGCTCACCGAGGTGTACGACAACATCGACGACATCCGGGCGGCGAGCGAGGAGCAGCTGGCCGAGATCGAGGGCGTCGGGCCGACCATCGCGCAGGCGATGATCGAGTGGTTCCAGGTGCCGTGGCACCAGCAGATCGTCGACAAGTGGCAGGCGTCCGGCGTGCTGATGCGCGAGGAGCGCACGGGTCCGGAGCTGCCGCAGACGCTGACCGGGCTGTCGGTCGTCGTGACCGGGACCGTCGAGGGGTTCAGCCGCGACGAGGCGACCGAGGCGATCGTCGGGCGCGGGGGGAAGGTCGCGAGCTCGGTGTCCAAGAAGACGTCGTTCGTGGTGGTCGGGGACTCGCCGGGGTCGAAGTACGACAAGGCCGTTCAGCTCGGCGTACCGATCCTGGACTCCGCCGGGTTCCGGGTGCTGCTGGACGACGGGGCCGAGGCAGCGGCCGCGGTGGCGAGCAGGCCGGCCGCCGGCGAGTCCTGAGTCCGGCAGAAGAATCCGCGGCCGGACGGATCCGCCGACCGGGCTGAGCCGTCCGACTGTTAACTTTGCACGTCGAGATCTGGGTCAGAAGGAGCAACATATGACGACGCCGCCGCAGGGACCATGGGGTCCTGGGCAGCCGGGGGGCCAGCCAGGCGGGCAGCACGGGGGACAGGGAGGTGCGCCGCAGCAGCCGCAGCAGGGTGGCTGGGGACAGCAGCCTCCCGCTCAGGGCGGTGGCTGGGGGCAACAGCCTCAGCAGCCGCAGCAGGGCCAGCCCCAGCAGGGCCAGCCCCAGCAAGGCCAACCGCAGCAAGGTCAGCCTCAGCAGGGGCAACCTCAGCAGGGTCAGCCTCAGCAGGGTCAGCCTCAGCAGGGGCGCTCGCCGCAGGACCGGCCGCAGCCGGGCGGCTGGGGTCAGCAGCCCGGCCAGCAGGGCCAGCAGCAGGGTGGTGGCTGGGGTCAGCAGTCGCAGCAGGGCGGCGGTGCGTACCAGCAGCAGTCCTGGGGCCAGCGTCAGCAGCAGCCGCAGCAGGGTGGTTGGCACCAGCAGCAGGGCGGTCAGCCCGGGCAGTGGCAGCCGAGTGGTCAAGGCGGTCCGGGCGGCGGCTCCAAGGGCCCGGGTGGCATCAGCAAGGACAAGATGCCGCTGGTGATCGGCGGTGGCGTGGTCGGCATCGTGCTGATCGGCCTGCTGGTCTTCCTCGGCATCCGCGCGTTCGGCGGCGGCGACAGCCCGTCGAGCCAGCCGAGCAGCGGCCAGAGCCAGGGCGGCGACCCGTCGGCGTCCCCGTCTTCCGGCTCCAGCAGCGGAGGTGAGCTCGGTAACGCGACCGGCCAGGCGAAGAGCACCACCGACAAGCTGCAGGGCATGGGCTTCGGGTGCAGCGACCTCTTCAACACCGGCCAGGGCGTGCACCGCGGCTGCTTCAAGCTCGAGAGCAACGGCAAGTCGTCGCAGGTCATCTTCCAGTTCAAGTCCGACGGCACGATCATCGCCGTCCGGGTGCAGAGCCAGGACGAGGACAACAACAACAACGCCCAGGTCTCGTTCGGCCAGGCGCTGCAGGCGATCGGCAACGACAACTTCGGTGGCGACGCGGTGACGAAGATCCAGGATGCCGTCAAGACCGGTCAGCGGTCCTCCGAGGTCGGGACGGGCTGGGGCTCGTTCCAGGTGAACAACAACGGATCCGACCTCTACGTCACCGGTCACAAGAACGGCGAGGAGTCCCTGGAGCTGCCGGATCAGTCCTTCGACACCACGGCGCCGCAGCTGACCGCGGCGTTGAAGGCCAAGACGTACAACTGCACGAGCTCCTGCCGCAAGGACGTCGGAAAGTACGGCTCCCAGCGGGCGTTCTTCTACGCCAGCGCGGGCAAGGGCATCAAGGACCTGCAGTTCAGCGCCTCCGCGGACAGCAGCAGCGCGGCGAAGACCGCGATGAACTCGGTGATGAACGACGTGTTCGCCGTGCTGAAGGGTGGCAATGTGGCCGCGGTGAAGTCGTACATCCAGGCGCACAACGACGGCAAGGCGTACGCTGCTTACGTCGGCGGTTGGTACGTCGAGATCGAGGCCGCCGACAACTCCGGTAGCTACGGGTCGCAGACGATCAGCATCAAGTGGGAGTCGTTCTACGCGTGATGAAGTTCCCCCGGGAGAAGCGGGAGTCGCGGACGGTGGCGCAGCCGCCGCCCGAGGCGGTCCAGCGGGTCGACGGCGGTGGGCCCTGGGGCCCCACCCAGTTCGACCTCCCGGACCGGAACGGGTCCAACAGCCAGGCGATCCTGATCGTGGCCCTCGTCGGGATCGTCGTGCTGCTGGTGATCGCCGGCCTCTGGGCCCTGGCCTACTTCCAGTTCACCTGATGCGGAACGTCGGAAACCCCCACCCGCCGCGGCGAGTGGGGGTTTCTTGTGCGTATGGTCAGGCGGTGGCGCGGATCGTGACGGCCAGCGACGCCAGGTAGGACAGGCGGGCGACCTCGGAGCCGAGGAACTCGGGGCCGCCGCGGCGGCCGATCACCAGCACCCGGCGGTCGGACTCCAGCGGCGCCGCGACCAGCACGGACTCCGCGAGACCCTTGTGGTCCGGGGCCTCCAGCGTGGTGGCCTTCGCCAGCGGCAGCCATTGCCCGGCGACGTCGCCGAACTCCGGTGTCGCGCTGGTCTCCAGCGCCACCTTCACCTCGCTGCCGGTGCCGTCCAGCAGTGCCGCCCAGTCCGCGTGCAGCACGGCCGGCGACTGCTCGACCAGGAGGTCGATCGCGTCGGCGGGCGCGGACGTCATCTGCTCGACCGCCTCGAGGTCCATGTGCAGCCCACCGCCGGCGCCGTACCGCGAGAACCAGATGACCTCGACGTCCGGGACGCTGTTGCAGGCCGAGACCAGCCGGTCCGGCAGCACGCCGGGTGGCAGGTCGACCACGATGTCGTCGACCGCGGTGCCGTTCTCCCGGCGGTGCTCGACGATCTCGATCGCGTGGATGTCGGCGTTCACCTCGCCGAGAGCTGTCGAGACCGTCCCGAGACTTCCCGGGCGGTCGGGGATGATCAAGCGCAGCAGGAACACCGAACGATCATCTCCCAGACCATCACCTTGCGCGTAACGCCTTGTCGCCGCCCATGTTACAGAGCGGTAGGGAAGGACACGCCCGCCCGCCCCGTCGGGAGTTGTCCACAGGGGAAATACGTCTGTCACAGACGGCCCACTAAGCTGACCTAGGTCACGTGTCTACGTGACCTCCGGTTACTGCACGCATTGGATCAGTTCATGCCATCGATTACCCGCGAAGAGGTTGCGCACCTGGCGCGACTGGCGCGGATCGAGCTCTCCGACGACGAGCTCGACCACCTTGCGCCGCAGCTCGACCAGATCATCACCCTGGTCGGGCAGGTCA
>NZ_DASRVN010000758.1:0-6282 GCF_035655035.1 Kribbella sp.
CCTGCGACCGCACCTGTGAGCCATCCGTGACCGGACCTGTAATCGCACCAGCGCCCCGTCCCGAGGCCCCACCTGTGACCGGACCTGCGACCGCACCTGTGACCGCCCCTGCGACCCGACCCGCGATCGGACCCGTGATCGGATCTGTGGTTGGGTCTGTGAGGGGGGCATTTAGGTCGTCTCCTGGCCGGGGACTGCGGTTTGGACTGACAGGCCGTTGGTTGTGCCGAAGGTGGACGGTGGTTCGGCTGGGTACCAGCGGCGCATCCGGCGCGATACGCGGCTGCCGATCCAACGGAAGATTTGGCCGTAGCAGGCGATTCGTTCACCGAGCGGCAGTGGCGCTCGGCCGACCGCGGTGAACCAGCTCAGGACGTACTCGGCCACCAGCCGTACGGCGGGGTTGCGGCGTCGGTCCGACCGTTTCGGGTCGAGGTTTGCGCAGGCCGTGTTGATGTCCGACAGCGACAGCCGCCCGGGGTGGTGCCGGCGGAAGTACAGCCAGTCCGGGACCTGTACGAACGTACCGAGCAACGCCAGCTGCGCGGTGAAGGTGTAGTCCGCGTGGTAGTAGCTGCCGTGCGGTTTCACGCTGCGGAGCGCGTCGGAGCGGATCACGCCGTAGAAGTCGTCCGCACACAACGCACCAGGAGTGTCGCCGTCGAGCATCATGCTGCGGAGCCGCTCGGACGGCCGCGGCGAGTCGGTGTTGAGCGGGTACTCCAGCGCCTGCGTCACGGTGCCGTCGCCGTCGATCGCGGCGCCCCACGAGTGCGCGAGTACGGCTTCCGGATGCTTGTCGAGCAGCGCGATGCAACGCTCGAACAGGTCACGCGCGTACAGGTCGTCCGACGAGACCCACTTGAACAGTTCGCCGCGGCTCTGCCGGAACACGTAGTCGTGGTTCGGCGCGGCGCCGATGTTCTGCTCCTGCCGGAAGAACCGGATCCGCGGGTCGCGGGCGGCGTACTCCCGGCAGATGTCGTCCGTACCGTCGGTCGACGCGTTGCTGGAGATCACCAGCTCGAAGTCCGTGTACGTCTGCCCGAGGACCGCGTCCAGCGCGGGCCGCAGGTACTCCTCACCGTTGTACACAGGTAGGCCGACGCTCAATCGTGTCATCGGGGTGCTCCGTTCGGCTGGGCTGCGGGCAGGTCGGGCAGCTTCCAGAGCGCGAGCCGGCTCGGGTCGACGTCACCGCCGTCGGCGATCGACTCGACCGGTTCCGGGAAACCGAACGGCGGGAGGCCGAAGTTCAGCTGCCGCCAGTTGCTGCCGGTGAACTGGTTCCGGTTCCGCTCGACCTCTGGATACGTGTTCAGCAGCACCCAGGTCGCGCCGGTACTGCGGAAGTTCTCGAGGATCAGCGCGGCGTCCGCGAACGACACGTGCACCAGGCAGTCGCGGCACAGGATGACGTCCGCGTGCGGCAGGTCTGCCTCGGTCAGGTCGCCGACGGCGAAGCTCCGCCGGTCGTCGCCGTACCGGCGCTGGTCCTCGGCGATCACGCTCGCCACGATGTCGACGCCGTAGTACTTCTCGACCCGGAGGTCGACGTGCCGCATCCAGTTGAAGTCACCACAAGGGGCATCGAGCAACGATTTCGCGCCGAGCCTGTCGAGTAGACCCGGCAACTGTTCGCGCACGTTGTCCGTGGCGCGCAGCTCCGATCCGGTACCGGAGCCCGACTCGGCACTGCCCCAGGTCGCCGAGTCGTAGATCCGGGTGAAGACGGCCTGCCGTGACGTCACGCGCCAGCGCAGTCCGTGGAAAACGCCTTGGCCGGCGAGGGATTCCCGCAACCGCCCGAGCATTGTGGACATCGGGGTTCCTTCCTAGACGAAGCGCCGGAAGACGGGTTTGACGGGGCGGCCGCCGAGTACCGCGTGCACGTTCCCGGCGTCGAGCGCCTCGCGGTAGACGCGGCAGGCACCGGCGACGACCTCGACGGTGCGGTCGAGGTCGGCGTCGCTGAGCGCGCTGCTGACCACGAACGACGGGCCGATCACGCCACCGCGGATCAGCTCGCGGAGGAACAGCGTGCGGTACGGCTGCGACGGCTGCAGGTCCTCGTCGAGCGTCGCGAACACCAGGTTGCTCGGCCGGCCACGGACCAGGACGTGATCCTGTACGCCGGCGGCCGCGGCCACCTCGCGGACTCCCTGCGCAAGCCGCGAACCCAAGGCGTGCAGCCGCGCGGCGATGCCTTCCTCGGCGTACACGTCCATCACCGCGACGGCGGCCGCGAGCGCGTGCGTCTCGGCGCCGTGGGTTGTCGACAACAGGAACACCCGCTCGTTGACATCCCGCAGTCCGCCGCGTTCGAGGTACTCGCGTTTACCGGCCAGCGCCGACACCGCGAACCCGTTGCCCAGCGCCTTCCCGAACGTCGACAGGTCCGGCGTCACGCCGTACAGCCCCTGCGCGCCCGCCTCGGAGAACCGGAAGCCGGTGATCATTTCGTCGAATGTCAACAATGCACCGTTGCGGTGCACGAGGTCGCGCAGACCTTCCAGGTACCCCGGCGGCGGGTCGTGCTGGGTCGCGGCCTCCAGGATCACGCAGGCGATCCGGCCCTCGTACCGGCGGAACAGCTCCTCGACCGCGGCCAGGTCGCCGTACGGGAAGCCGACGGTCAGGTCCGCGATCGCGTCCGGGATCCCGGCCGACATCGGCGTCCGGGCGATGAACCAGTCGTCGATCGAGAAGAACGCGTGGTCGATGCAGACCGCGACCAGCGGGCGCCCGGTGACGGCCCGGGCCAGCTTCACCGCGGCGGTGGTCGCGTCCGAGCCGTTCTTGCCGAACTTCACCATCTCCGCGGTCGGCACCGAGGACAGGAACCGTTCGGCGGCGTCGAGTTCGACGATGCTCGGGCGGACGAAGTTGCTGCCGCGGTCGAGCTCCCGGCGTACCGCCTCCAGCACCCGCGGGTGCCGGTGCCCGAGACTCACCGCGCGCAGCCCGGACCCGTACTCGATGAACTCGTTGCCGTCGACATCCCAGACGTGCGCGCCGTCGCCGTGGTCGATGACCGGCGCCATCTCCGCAGGGAACTGGTCCTCGCCCTTGGCGTAGGTGTGGGCGCCGCCGGGGATCAGGTCGTGCAGCCGCTTGTTCGCGGCGATGGACTTCTCGAAGTTCATGACAGCCTCGCAGTGGCCAGAGCCAGTGGTGACGCGGCGCGGTCGCGGTCGGACATCAAGGTCACCGGCAGCGGCCACGGGATCCCGAGGTCGGGATCGTCGAAGCGGATCGCGACGTCCTCGGCCGGGTCGTGCGCGCGATCGATGCGGTACGAGACGTCCGCGGGTTCGGTCAGCGCCTGGAAACCGTGCGCGCAGCCGGCCGGTACGTAGACCGTCACCTGGTTGTCGCCGGTCAGGTCGAACGTCTCCCGGTTCCGGTACGTCGGCGACCCCGGCCGCAGGTCGACCACGACGTCGAACACGGCGCCGTACGAGCACCGCACCAGCTTCGCCTCGCCCAGGCCGGAGCGGGTGTGCATGCCGCGGACGACGCCCCTGCGGGACCGGGAGATGCTGTCCTGGACGAACGCGTCCGGGTCGAGCCCGGCCTTCGCGACCACGTCCCGGTCGAACGTCCGGGAGAAGAACCCGCGCTCGTCGCGATGCGGCGCCGGCCGGAACAGCAGGACGCCCGCGATACCGGGTACCTCGACGACCTCCATCACCAGCCCCTCTCGTGCGGTTCCGGGAGCGGCACGAGGTACGTCGTACCCCAGCCGCCGCCGGCCTCCAGCTGGGTGATGATCTCGTCGGCGATGTCCCAGGTGAGCACGAGTACGACGTCCGGCCGGGCCGCCCTGAGCTCGTCGATCGGACGGATCGGGACCATGCTGTCGCCGGGGATCCGGCGACCGTGCTTGCCGGCCGCGAGGTCGACGGTGAACGGCAGCAGGTCCGTCGTCACCTTGCTCAGGTCGAGCAGCACCGGGGCCTTCGAGGGTGCGCCGTACCCGAGGACCGTACGGCCCGCGGCCTGGTGCCGGACGAGCTCGTCGTGCAGCGCACCGGCGGCATGCCAGGCAGCCTCCTGCAACGAGCCGAGCTGTACTTCGTCCGCGATGCCGGCCGCGTCCTCGTCCTCCAGCACCACGTCGACCGACGCGTCCGGATGCGCGTCCGCGGTATGCCGGAGCATCACCAGCAGGCTGCCGCCGTACATGTCGACCTGCCGCACCGACTCGACCGCGAGACCGTGCACCGCGGCGAGATTGCGGAGCGCGCGCAGCGACATGTACACCCAGTGGCCGTGCCGGATCGTGTCGAACTGGTTCCCGACGAACAACGGCAGCAAGTGGTGGAACTCCATCACCAGCAACCCGCCCGCCGCGAGCCGGTCCGCCCGCACCTTGAGCATCTCGCCGTACTGCGGCTCGTGCACGATCCCGTGCACATCCACCACGAGATCGGCCCGCTCGTCCGCTCCCGCCACGCGACAGCCCGCCCCGCGCAGATGCTCCAGCCAGGACCCGCCGTGCGGACTCCCGAACTCGAACACACTGCTCAGGTCCGGATAATCACCGAGGATCTCCTTCACCGAAGCCTCCGCATGCGCCCGGCTCGTCGCCGACTCGACGGCCAACGGCTCCTCAGGCAACTGCGGCTCGACCGGCCCGAGCTGCACCAACGTGCACTCCCGGCACAACCACAGCGCGAGCGGCCACCGCGGGTCAGGCCCCGGCGTATCGGCCGTCGGAAAGTAGTCCGCACACGGCTGCTCACCGAGATCGACCACCGGTACGACGTCATCCCCCGCGCACCCACGACATCTGAAGCCCACAGCGTCCCCCTCGCTCACCATGTCAGCGCCGCCTTCGCCGTCGTGAAGGCCTCGGCGTACGCCGCCCGGCACTCCATCCCCCGCAGCCGCGCCAGCCCCGCGAACACCTCTTCGTCGAACCAGTCGTGCGGTACCTGGGACGGATACGCCTTGTGCAGCAGGGCGATCTTCTCCCGGAGTTGCTCCTCAGTGAGTTCGACGTACAGCCACGGCCGGCTGAAATCGCCGTCCCACTTGGGGATCTCGTAGTGCAGCACCAGGTGGTTGCGCCACACCGTCGGCGCCAGCTCGGCGATCAGCCGGTGGTCCTGGTGCGCATCATGCTTGCTCGGGGCAAACACCAGGTCGGCACGCCGGCTCCCCCGGGCGGTTGCCTCCAGCAACTCCTTGGTCCGGTTCCAGTACGCCGGCAGCCGCCCGTCCGGGAGCTCCGCGGACGTGACGGTGACCTCGCACTCCGGCAGGAACAGCTCCGCCGCGCGGCGCGCCTCCTCCAGCCGTACCGGCGTACCGGTCGCGATCACGAACTCGGCCGACAGCTCCGGCACCGACTCGGCCAGCTTGAGCAGCGTGCCGCCGCAGCCGATCTCGATGTCGTCCGGATGGGCGCCCAAGGCAACCAGATGGACCGGCCCGTCGATCAGGCCGAGCTGGAACGGCAACATCAGATCGCCACCGGATCAGCGGCCCGGTGAGCCGTGCGGCCCGTGCGGCCCGTGCGGCCCGTGCGGCCCGGGTGGCTCCACAACGCCCACGGCTTCTTCCCCGACCGGTACAGGTCCTCGAGCTGGCTGCGTTCCTTGAGCGTGTCCATCGGCGCCCAGAACCCGTGGTGCGGGATCGCCTCCAGCTTGCCCATCGCGGCCAGCCGCGGGAACGCGTCCCCGACCAGGTCCTCGCCCTCGTGCAGGACCTCGAAGATCTCCTTCTTCAGCACGAAGTACCCGCCGTTGATCCAGACGTTCAGGTCCGCGGCCGAGCGCAGCCCGGTGACCCGGGAGTCGGTACCGAACTCGACGACGTGGAACGAGTCCTGCGGCGGGACCGCGAGCAGGCTCGCAGTGATGTCGCTGGTCATCACGTGGTCGACGATCCTGTCCATCGGCGCGTCGGTCAGTACGTCGCCGTAGTTGGCCAGGAACGCGTCGTCGTCCTCCAGGTACGGGCGGACCCGGCGCAGCCGCTCACCGATGCTGGTGTCGATGCCGGTGTCGACGAAGGTGATCTTCCACTCGCTGATGTCGGACTCGAGCAGCTCGATCTGCTGCCCGCCCTTGGTCATGACGAAGTCGTTGGAGACCGTCTCCTCGTAGCGCAGGAAGTACTCCTTGACCGAGGCCCCGCCGAACCCCAGCGGCAGGATGAACTCGGTGTGCCCGAAGTGCGCGTAGTACCGCATCACGTGCCACAGGACCGGCCGGTCGCCGATCGTCATCATCGGCTTCGGTGCGGAATCCACGCCGCTGCGCATCCGCA
>NZ_DASRVN010000759.1:0-2047 GCF_035655035.1 Kribbella sp.
CTGGGTCCACCAGCTGTCCGAGTACGACGAGGTCCGCGGCATCTCGTACTGGAAGAAGAACTACCGCACCGGCATCGAACAACAGGACCCCGAGGCCCTGAACCGCACGTACGAGTACTACGACCCGATCGACACCCTCCCCATCGAAGGCCAGCGCTGGTGGACCGAACACGCCGGCAACCACCTGGCCGAAGCCGAATCCCGCGCCGCCGCCTCCCGAGCCGCCGCCGAGTCCCAAAAACTCCTGGACCTCAACTAACTCTGCAACAACCTGCAATTCTCCCCAGGTAACCCAACAGATGCCGACAGCAACCGCTACGCTCACAACTCGGCATCGACCTGGAGAGAACTTGCGTGCGCGGAGTCCGCTTGATCGGCGCGGGTGGTGGCGGTTGGAGGCGTGGCGGCGTTCTGGGTGATCGGGCCGGATGACACCGTGCATTCCGGCGAGCAACAGTTGAGCAGCAAGGGCCTGGCGATTGCTACCACGCCACAGCTCGCCAGCTATCTGAAAGGCGTCGGGCACACCAAGCTCATGCAGGTGCGGTACCCGATCGCACTGAGCACCGAGGACGAGAAGGGTACGGCGGGGCCGCTCACCGCGCCGGCCTCCCTCGACTGGTGGGTGGCCAAGGCGAACGGCACCGGCACGCAACGCATTTCGCACAGCGCTCACGATCTTTGCCACAGGCATCGTTCTCCTTGCCCTGGGCATCCTGCTGGTCCTGCTCCGCAACCGCACCCACCCTCCGCAACCGTCCCCCCAGCCCCAGCAACCTCCGACCCAAGGACCGTGGAGTGACGACGTACGGCGGATCCTGTCCGTCAGCGTCGCACTCGTTCTCGTGACCGGCTGCTCAGCAATTCCACGCCCGGACACCGTCCAGACGCTCACCAGGCCTGCCATTACCGAGCAGGGCGCGGCCGCCGTGATCAAGAACTACAACGACGTGAACAACAAGGCGAACCGCACTCGCGACAGCGATCTGATCGCCACCGTCGAAGGTGGCGACCTGGTGCGGCAGAGCCAAGCCGGGTACAAGATCGACCGAGCCATGAAGGCCAAACCCGATGGGTCGTTCAGCTATCCGAAGTCGGTGATCGGAGCGCCGCAGTTCAGCCCGCGAGCTGCCGCAGCCGGTCTGGCGAAGTACCTGACGGAGGGAGCCAGGTCGTCCCACGCGGCAGCCTTCGAGCCGACCGCCGACATCGCCCACCTACTCAACGACATCGTGCAGAACAGGGTGCAGCACGCGAAGCGGCCTGGGTCGTACCGCAGCATCACCGACGTCTTCACCGCGTCCGATCAGTCGCCGGCGTTCATCACCACATCCGGTACCGCGGTGGTCTTCGTGACGCTCACGCACGACTACACCGTGATGATCGGGCCGCGGTACACCTATTGGTGGGCGGTGATGCCGGAGAACGCGTTCAGCCCGGCGACCGCGAAATACGAGAGTGCGCTCACCGAGACGACGCTCCGTGACGCCGTCCTCCTGATTCCCCCGAAAGGCAAGGGACGGATCCGGATCGCGGCGTTCGAGTCACAGCTCGTCGCCGCCGGCGGCTACTGAAGGCGGGTTGTCAGGTCCGCGAAGGTGGTGATGGTTTCGCCCTGCCAGGTCGGGTCGCTGTCGGCGTGTTCGAGGGTGCGGATGGTGCGCATGCCCAGCCCGGCGGCGGCCGAGAGTTCGCCGTCCATGCCGTCGGCTACGTAAATACTGTCGTGTGGGTCGACGTCCAGGGCGGCGCAGGCTGCTCGGTAAATGGCGGGTTCGGGTTTCGCGGTGCCGAGCTCGGCGGAGAAGGCGGTTGCTTCGAAGTATTTCGCCAGCGGACCGGCGGCCCACTGCAGTTGGGTTTCGGCGGTGATGTTGCTGATCAGGCCGATTCGCCAGCCGGCTGTCTTGAAGGCGGCGAGGGTGTCGAGGGTGGCCGCGGGTGCCGCGCTCAGCAGGCGGCGGGCGAGCGCGCGGCGGAGGCTGGTGGCCTCCTGGACTTGGGCTTCGGACGGGGTGCCGCCGCAGCGTTCGGCGATCACGCGGAG
>NZ_DASRVN010000760.1:0-15434 GCF_035655035.1 Kribbella sp.
ACCATCGGATGGCCGGCAAAAGGACCCATCACGGTTTCGACGTACGTGCGCAGTTCCGCGACGACCCCGGTGAGGTCGGCGTGGGCCGCACGCAGCGCGAACACCATCAGCCGCGCGTTCGGGCTGTCCGCGTCGTCGGCGAGCTGCGTGGCCTGGGCGATGCAGCTCGCCGCCACTTCCGGCCGGCCGGACATCAACGCCCGCATGCCGTGCCAGATCGGCACCAGCCAGCTGTACAGCGGAAGCCGCAGCGGCAGCACGGCGCGGGCGAAGGCGGCGATCTGTACGTCGGCCTCGGTGAACCGGCCCTGTTCGAGCAGAGCGACCACCAGCAACCGCCGGGCCAGCAGGATCAGCGCCAAGTCACCTGTCGTGACTGCCAGCATCCGTTCGGCCGCGCTGATCCGCTCGGCGACGTGGTCCGGTCCGGAGAAGACGTCGCACCACGCCGCCAGCGCGGCGACCTCCGCCCGGGCGTCGCCGGCCGCTCTGGCCAGCCGTACCGCCTCGTCGGCCAGTTGTCGCGGGCCGTCGCCACGATCCGTCGGGATCCGGGCGAGCGCGAGCCGCGCGACGGCAGCGGCCTTCAACGCGGCGCCGGGCAACAGCGGTACGACCCGCTCCAGCAGCGCCGTCTGTTCCTCGTCACCGAGGTCCACCTCGAACCCGCCCACGCCGCCGCCCATCGCCAGCACGGCCCGTGCGATCAGTTCGGGATCGTCCGTCGCCCGCGCCACCGCTCGCAGCGTGTCCCGCCCGGCCGCCAGCTCACCGGCCAGCACCTGTGCCGTCCCCAGCTCGAGCCGGACGATCGGGTCGTCCAGGTCGGCCCACCGGTAGAAGCGGACCGCCTGTTCGTACCCCGACTGCCGCTGCGCGGCCCGAGCCGCCACCAGAGCGAACTCGCGCGACCGTTCGATCGCCCCCGCCGCGCGGCAGTGCGCAGCAACCTGGCCGGCGTCGTTCTGATCAGCCAGCAGCTCAGCAGCCCGTAGATGGAGCGCCGACCTCTGGTGAACGCCGAGACCCGAGTACACGACCTCACGCACCAGCGAGTGCGCGAAACGGACCCGGCTCCCGTCCAGCTCGGCCAGCCGAGCCGCAACGGCGCCACCCAGTACGACGAGCAGGTCGGCCACGGTCATGTTCACGACCGAAGCAAGCAGGTCGAGCTCCATGTCCTCACCCAGCACGGCAGCCGCCGCAAGTACCTGGTACGTGGGCTGATCGAGGCGGGCAAGGCGTCGTTCGAGCACTTGGCGTACACCAATGGGTGTCTCGGTGGACGTCCTGCCGCGGGCCGCGTGCCAGCGGGCGAGCTCTTGGACGAAGAACGGGTTGCCGCCGGTCCTGGCGTGCACGGCGTCCGTGTAGGCGGAGTCCGCGCTCCCCAGGACCTGTTCGACCAGCTGACCTGTCGCAGCGCGGTCCAGCCCGGCAAGCGGTAACCGTACGAACGACGGCGGGAGCGCGCGGAGCGCCTCGGCAGCCTGTTCCGGTACGTCGACCGCGTTGTCACGGCTGGTGACGAGGAGCAGGCACCGCAGCTCGGGGAGCAGGCCGACGACGAACCCGAGCAGGTCGAGTGCCGAGCCGTCGGCGAGCTGGACGTCCTCCACGATGATCACGGCCGGCCGCGCGGCGGTCGCCGCGCCGAGCTGGTCGGCCACCGCGGCGTACATGCTGGTCCTGGCCTCGCCGGCCGGTGCGATCGACAGCCCGAGCGCACGGAACGCCTGCCGCCACGGCCAGTACGGCAGCGTCTCGGTCTCGGGGCAGCGGCCCCACGCGACGGCGTACCCGCGACCGCGCGCGGCGTCCGCGAGGGCCGAGGCGACGGTCGACTTCCCGATCCCGGCGTCGCCGATCAGGAGCACGCCCTGGCCGCGGCCGCGCTCGACCTCGTCCAGCAGGCCGCCGAGGGTGCTGAGCTCCCGGGTGCGGCCGACCACACGCTCGGGCATACCGCCACTGTGCGGCGGGCGCCGCCACGGGGGAAGCCCTGGGGAAGTGCCGATCGCTTACCGTAAGGTGACCCGGGTGTTCGTGGTGATCAGGTTCCGGGTGGGGGAGTCCGAGCAGGCCGGGTTCGGGGAGCGGCTGCAGGCGGCCGTCGACGTGCTGGCCCGGCAGAAGGGGTTCGTCGCCGCCCGGACCGGGCGCAACGTCGACGACCCGGAGCTGCTGGCGCTGACCCTGGAGTTCGAGAACGTCGGGAGCTACCGGCGGGCGCTGTCGCCGTACGACGTGAAGCTCACCGCCGTACCGCTGCTGTCGCAGGCGATCGACGAGCCGACCGCGTACGAAGAGTTGCGGAGTTAGCACGGATTCGATAGCGGCCGCCCCGGACCGATAGCCTGGTTGCTTCCATAGATTTGTCTGTACCCGTTCTGGAGTCCAAAAGTGCCCGTGGAAACCGTCGATGCCGTCGTCAGCCTCAGCAAGCGGAGGGGCTTCGTGTACCCGTGCGGCGAGATCTACGGCGGTACCAAGTCGGCCTGGGACTACGGGCCGCTCGGCGTCGAGCTGAAGAACAACGTCCGGAGCCAGTGGTGGCGGACCATGGTCACCGGCCGCGACGACATCGTCGGGCTGGACTCCTCGGTGATCCTGCCGACCCAGGTCTGGGAGGCGTCCGGGCACCTGTCCGAGTTCGTCGACCCGCTGACCGAGTGCCAGTCCTGCCACAAGCGGTTCCGCGACGACCACCTCCGCGAGGACTACGCGCGCCGGAAGAACAAGAACGCCGACGAGGTCAAGCTCGCCGAGATCGCCTGCCCGAACTGCGGCAACAAGGGCACGTTCACCGAGCCGCGGATGTTCAACGGCCTGCTGAAGACGTACCTCGGCCCGGTCGAGTCCGAGGAAGGCCTGCACTACCTGCGCCCGGAGACCGCGCAGGGCATCTTCGTCAACTTCGCGAACGTGATGGGCACCGCCCGGAAGAAGCCGCCGTTCGGCATCGCCCAGGTCGGCAAGAGCTTCCGGAACGAGATCACCCCGGGCAACTTCATCTTCCGGACCCGCGAGTTCGAGCAGATGGAGATGGAGTTCTTCGTCGAGCCCGGCTCCGACGAGGACTGGCACGAGTACTGGCTGAAGGCCCGCTGGGACTGGTACACCGGCCTCGGGCTGAACCCGGACAACATGCGCTTCTACGAGCACCCGAAGGAGAAGCTCAGCCACTACTCGAAGCGCACCGTCGACATCGAGTACCGGTTCAACTTCGGCGGCAAGGAGTTCGACGAGCTCGAGGGCATCGCGAACCGCACCGACTTCGACCTGACCACGCACTCCAAGCACTCCGGCGCCGACCTGTCGTACTTCGACCAGGAGAAGGGCGAGCGCTGGACGCCGTACGTGATCGAGCCCGCGGCCGGCCTGACCCGGAACGTGCTCGCGTTCCTGCTCGACGCGTACACCGAGGACGAGGCGCCGAACGCGAAGGGCGGCGTCGACAAGCGGACGGTCCTGCGGTTCGACCCGCGGCTCGCGCCGGTCAAGGCCGCCGTACTGCCGCTGTCCCGGAACGCCGACCTCTCGCCGAAGGCCCGCGACCTGGCCGCCGAGCTGCGGCAGAACTGGAACGTCGACTTCGACGACGCCGGGGCGATCGGCCGCCGGTACCGCCGCCAGGACGAGATCGGTACGCCGTACTGCATCACCGTCGACTTCGACACCCTGGAGGACCAGGCGGTGACGATCCGGGAACGCGACTCGATGAAGCAGGAGCGGGTCGCGCTGACCGACGTGACCGGATACCTCGCGCAGCACCTGGTGGGTTGCTGAGCATGAAGGTCCTGCGGGGGATCCTGGCCGTCGCGGCCGTGCTGGTGCTGGCTTCCTGTTCGGACACCAAGAAGGAGGCCGGCGGAGCCCCGTCGACCACTCCTCCGGTGACGCCGACGGTGGGCGGGTCGATCCCGACCGCGTCGACGCCGGTGCTCACTCCGCTGCCGACGCCCAGTACGCCGTGGCCGACGCCGAAGGTCACCGGCGGGCCCGCGGACGACGCGCCGCTGGCCGAGCGGATCACGTTCGCGATCGCGAAGAAGACGCAGATCGCGGCCGGGCGCGCGGCGCGGACGAGCGTGAAGTGCCCGGGGATCGACAAGGTCGAGACCGCCGGGCAGCACGACCTCGACTGCACGGTGACGTACTCCGGCAAGCCGTTCACCGGCAAGCTCACCGTGGACGCGAAGCAGTACAGCGCGTCGTACAAGTTCACCTCGGAGGAGATCGCGATCGTCCGCCCGAAGGTGATGGACGCGGTACTGCGGGCCGCACCCGGCGCCGCGAAGGTGACCTGCGAGATGGAGGACATCGGCATCGTCGTCCACGACGGGCTGCCGATCGGGTGCGACGTGACCACCACCGCGAACGCCGTCCAGCCGTACAAGGCCACGATCACCGGCAACGGCGAGGTCATGGTGAAGAAGGCATGACGTGCTGACGCTGGGCAATCTGACGATCGACACACCCGTGGTGCTGGCGCCGATGGCCGGCATCACGAACGCGGCGTACCGCCGGCTGTGCGCGGAGCAGGGCGCCGGGCTGTACGTGTGCGAGATGATCACCTCGCGCGGCATCGTCGAAGGCGACCAGAAGTCGCTCGACATGCTGACGTTCGACGCGCGCGAGACCGTGCGGTCGGTGCAGTTGTACGGCGTGGACCCCGTCTACATCGGGCGCGCGGTGCAGATCCTCTGTGATTCTTACGGGGTCGCGCACGTCGACCTGAACTTCGGGTGCCCGGTGCCGAAGGTGACCCGCAAGGGCGGGGGCGCGGCGCTGCCCTGGAAGCGGAACCTGCTCGGCGCGATCCTGCGGTCCGCGGTGCACGCGGCGGAGCCGTACGGCGTACCTGTGACGATGAAGACCCGGATCGGGATCGACGCCTCGCACCAGACGTATCTGGACGCGGGACGGATCGCTTCAGATTCTGGCGTTGCTGCGATCGGGCTCCATGGGCGTACGGCGTCGCAGGCGTACTCGGGGCAGGCGGACTGGTCCACGATCGCCGCGTTGGTGGAGCACGTGTCGATTCCGGTGCTCGGCAACGGCGACATCTGGGAAGCCGGGGACGCGTTGCGGATGGTCGCGGAGACCGGTTGCGCCGGGGTGATCGTCGGCCGCGGCTGCCTCGGCCGGCCGTGGCTGTTCCGCGACCTGGCGGCGGCCTTCGCCGGGGACGAGGTCCTCGGCCTGCCGACGCTCGGCGAGGTCGCCGCGGTGATGCGCCGACACGGCGAACTGCTCGCCGAGCTGATGGGGGAGCAGCGCGGCCTGCGCGACTTCCGCAAACATGTCTCGTGGTACCTGAAGGGCTTCCCGGCCGGCGGCGAGCTCCGCGCCGCCCTCGGCATGGTCGACACCCTCGCCCACCTGGACGACCTGCTGGCTCAGCTCGACCCGACAGTCCCGTTCCCGGTCGCCGAGCTCGGCGCACCGCGAGGCCGCCAGGGCAGCCCGCGCGACCACATCATCCTCCCGCAGGGCTGGCTCGACGACACCGACGGCCTGACCGCCGACCTCGCCGACGCCGAAATCGGAGTCTCCGGCGGCTGACCGTGTCGGCGTACCGAAGGACGGGTAGTAGTGGTAGCGGTTGGCGGTGACGCCTGGCGGCGTGCGCTCACCGGCACACCTGGTCAAGGTCCGCGACGGACCCGACCCGGACGGCAGCCTCATCCGGTGCAGGCGGTTCGAAGTCGGCCAGGTGCTGATCCAGTACGTCGTCCGCGACATCCTGTCGCCGCGGATCAACTCGATTCCGGTCCCGCCGCGCGCGAACGGTCGCCTCATCGACCTCGACGTACACCAACCTGAACCCCACCCCGGCCGCCTCCGCCAACGCCCGCCACCCGTCCCGCAGGAACCGCGGCGAACTGGTGTCGTCGACCACCACCGCCCCACCCGCCGTCAGCAACTCCCGCACCTCCGCCGCCGCGATCGCGTGCGTCCGTGCCCATTCCTCGACCGGGATCCCGTCCCCGCCCCACAGTCCGCGGCGCTCGTTGATCTCGTCAAGGCTCACGATCCGCGCCGGCAACCGCCGGGCCAACTCCCGCGCCACCGTGCTCTTTCCCGAGAACGAGGTCCCGCACAACAAAACCAACACCCCTGCATCCAACCACCAGGCGCCGCGGATCCTCAGCTCATGCCGACCTTCTGGTGGTCGGGTTCCACGACCAGTACCACTCGTTCCTGGTCCCGCGGGTACTTGAGATCGACGTACTTCGCGACCAGCCGGTCGATGATCTCCCACGCCTCGTCGCCCTGGATCCACTCGACCACCCGCCCGCGGACGACAACCGGCTCGAACGGGTTGTCGGCCGGGACGATCGACAGCGCCAGCCGCGGATCGCGCCGCAGGTTGCGCGCCTTCCGCATCGAAGGTCCGGTGAAGAAGACGATCTGTTCCCCGCGGGTCCCGGCGTACACCGGGGTGCTGTGCGGCGAACCGTCGGGCAGGACGGTCGCGAGATGGGCGTACGACGCGGCGTCGAGGACGCTGCGTACTCTCGGCTCGAGCATGGTGCCTCCGTTCAGCGGGCGTTCCCGGAACGCCAAGCGACATAATGGGCAACCGCCTGCGCGGTGTCGTACTCCGGAACGAAGCCGGTGTCGGCCCGCAACCGGCTGATGTCGAGGTGCGGGTTCGCCTGTCCGCCGGACTTGCACGGCTGCTGCAGCGCGTCCGCGAGTTCCCGGTGCGCGAGCGGCCGCCCGCTGGACACGTTGTACGTCTCGTGATTCAGCGCGTCCGCCGTCATCAGCAGCGCGATCGCCCGCCCCGCGTCGGGCGCGTAGCACGAGTCGCCGCCGTCCTCGGCGTACAGCGGGTCCGGTGTCTCACCCTGCAGTACGGCGCTCACGTACGGCGGGACGAAGTTGAACGGCGACTCCGGATCCATCAACGGTCCCCAGGTCGACCCGATCCGCAGGATCACCGGCTGTACGCCGGACCCCTGAAGGGCGTGTGTCGTCAGCGGCTCGACCGCCTTCTTGAACGCGATGATCAGGTGCGGCAGCTCGACGGCCGGCAGCGGGATCCCTTCGTGCCAAGGGCTTTCGCCCTGCCCGATGTACACGCCGAGACTGCTCGCGACCGCGAACCGCCGGACGCCCCACGTCCGCGCCGCGTCCAGCGCATTGAACAGCCCGGCCGTATCGGTGCGGAAGTACGCGACCGGATCGTCGCCGGGAATGCTGCCGGCGAGATGCACGATGCCGGTCACGTCGTATCGCTCGCCGAGTTCCAGGAACGCGGATCGGTCCGTGACGTCGAGCTGCTCGACGACGACCTCGCCCTCGAGGAACGACGGTACGGCGGTACTCCGGTGCGCGGTGACGACGACCTGCTGCCCGAGATCGGCCAGAGCGCGGGCGGTGTGCGCACCGATCATCCCGAGCCCGCCGGTAACAAGAATCATGCCGCCGACGCTAGGAGTCCGGTGCCGCCCACGTCTTGAACAAATCCCGCAAACCCTTGACCTGGCAGGGGATTCAGGGGAGCTTGGACGGCAATGCATTTACGAGTCACTTCCGAACATCGTTCGTAAAAGGAGTGCCGTGGACATCGTGATCGGGGTCGTCACGCACGTGACCCACCACGAGCTGTTCCACGACGCCGCGCGCACCTTGCGGGGCGTGGACCTGAAATGGGTCAGCTACGACCACGAGGACGAGATCCGCGACCGGGTCGCCGAGTTCCTCAGTACGACGCAGCTCGACGGCTTCCTGGCCGGCCCGGTGCCGTACACGGCGAGTCAGGAACTCCTCCCGCCGGGTCTGCCGGTCGGAGTGATCCGGTCGTCGGCGCTCGACCTGACGCTCGCGCTCTACCGTGCGCAGGAACGCGGCTGGGGCCGGACGCCGGTGAGCATCGACACGTTCCCGGCCGAGGCCGTCGAGGCGGTGGCCACCGCGCTGGACCTCGACCAGGACCAGATCGACTGCTTGCCGTACGCACCGACCCAGACCGTCGACGAGATCGCGGCGTTCCACCGGGACGCGTTCGCGCGGTTCGGGGAGCGCAGCTACGTGATCAGCGTGCGGGCCGCCGTACGCGAGCAACTGACCGGGCAGATCCCGATCATGAGCGGGATGCCGGTACCGGCGACGATCCGGACCGAGCTGCACGAGCTCGCGCTGCGGATCGAGTCCGAGCGGGCCAGTGCTCTGCGCTTCGCGGCCGGCGTCTTCCTGATCTCGGACGCGCCGGACGAGGAGCGGGCCCGGATCGGGCTGATGAACCACCTGCACAACACCCCCGAGTTCGCCGGCGCCTGGATCGAGAACCGCGGGCGCCGTGGTGTCGTCGTCTTCGCCCACAAGGCGTTGTTCGAGCGGATCACCCGCAACTGGGTCGCCGTACCGGCGCTCGCCGAGGCCGCCGCGGCGCTCGGCGCGCGGATCTCGGCCGGATTCGGGGTCGGCGTCTCGGCCCGCAACTGCGTGCTGCTCGCCGAGCAGGCCGCGGCGCGTGCCGAGCTCGCCGCGGAACCGTGCGCGTACCTGTTCGAGGACAGCGGCGTCGTGATCGGCCCGATGGGACCGGCCGGCGAGGCGCTGCGGTATTCGTACCGTTCGCACGGCGACGAGGTCGAACACCTCGCGAAGTACGTCGGTCTGAGCGCTGCCACCGTCTCCCGGCTGGCCGCGCTGGACCAGGAACTGCAAGGCCGCACGCTCTCGCCCGGAGAGCTTGCCGGTCATCTCGGAATCACGGACCAGAGCGGGCGCCGCCTGATCCGGACCCTCGACGCCGGCGGCCTGGTGAGCGTCGAGGGCACCGCCCAGCACCACCCCAAAGGACGCCCGACGCGTCTGTACCGACTGCGCATCGCCCAAGCGTTGGAGGCACAACCATGGAGCTCACCCGCCGCCACATCCTCAAGCTGACCGGTCTCGGACTGGTTCCGCCCGCAGTACTGTCCGCGTGCTCGAACGACTCCTCGAAGGGAGGCGGTTCCGGGGACGGCAGTGTGAAGTTCGAGGGCTGGGACTACGAGGCCGCCCTCGTCCAGCAGAACCTCGACAGGTTCACCAAGACCAGCAACATCAAGGTCGACTACACGCCGATCACCAGTGCGCAGTACGTCCAGAAGGTTGTCGCCGAGTTCACCGGCGGCGGCGGACCGGACGCGCTCTACGTGTACGACGACTCGCTCGCGGCCTGGGTCGACGGCGACTACCTGCAACCGCTCGATGGCCTGCCCGGGGTCGACGAGATCTACAGCGCGATCTACCCCGGCAACGCCGCAGCGATGACGTACGGCGGGAAACGGTACGGGTTGCCGTACTACACCGATGCCAACTGCCTGACGTACAACGCCGGGATCCTCGCGCAGGCAGGGATCTCGAAGCCGCCCGCCAGTCTCGAGGAGCTCGAGGCGCAGGCGCTGAAGATCAAGAACGCCGGCCTGCTGCAGTACCCGATCGGGTTGCCCGCGCAGCTGTCCGACACCTGGTGGTCGTGGGTGTGGGCGCTCGTGTACGGCAGTGGCGGGAACATGTTCGACGACCAGCAGAACCCGATCATGAACACTTCCGACACGGTCACGAAGGACGTGTTTGCCTGGTTGCAGCAGGCGGCGACCAAGTCGAAGGTGATCGACCCGGCGTCGCTGCAGCTGCTGCCGGTGCCTGTCGACAATGCGATGAAGGCCAATCGGTACGCCTACACGATCGGCGCGCGGTACGCGAGTCGCGACTACAACGACCCGGCGAAGTCGAAGGCCGCCGGGAAGATCCGGATGGCGCTGGTGCCGAGTCTGGACGGCAAGGAGCACGCGACGGTCAGCAATACCCGGATGTACGGCCTGGCCAAGGACACCCAGGTGAAGGACAACGCGTTCAAGCTGCTCACGTACCTCGGCGGGTACGACGACCAGAAGCAGCCGTACACGGCGAAGTTCTGGTTCCTGCAGCGCGGGCTCGGGTTTGCCTACAAGAAGATGGTCGACGATCCTACGATCGTCGCCGCGCTCCGCAAGTTCGCCGATCCGGCGATCTACTCGCACCTGGCCGAGATCGCGAAACCGCGCAACGTGCTGGGCGTGCCCTGGTACACCGAGTTCGAGACCGAGATGCACAAGGTCGTGCAGGGTGTGCTGAGCAACCAGACGCAGCCGTCCGCCGCGGTCGACTCGCTCGCGCAGACGGCCGGCACGCTGAAGAAGAAGTACTCCTGAGCATGGCTGCACTGGGTGGTCTTGCCGAACGGCGGCCGCTGGGCGACAACGCGAAAGCCTGGGCGCTGAACGCCCCGGCGATCGTGGTGATCGCCCTGCTGGTCGCGTACCCGATCGCGTACTCGTTCTACGTCAGCCTGCAGAAGAACAACCTGAAACGCCCTCGCGCCAAGCGTTTCATCGGGTTCGACAACTACACGTCGCTGCTGTCGGACCATGCGTTCCTGTCGGCCCTCAAGGTGTCGGCGCTGTTCGTGGTGGTCGTGCTCGGGCTGACCGTCGTACTCGCGCTGATCCTGGCGCTGGTACTCAACGAACGGTTCCACGGCCGCGGGTTGCTGCTCAGCCTCGCGTTGTTGCCCTGGGCAATGCCCGGGGTGGTGAACGGCCTGATGTGGCGGACGATCTTCGACGCGAAGACCGGCGCGCTGAACGGTCTGCTGCAGCAACTCGGCCTGATCGACGGGTATCACGCCTGGCTGACCTCGGGCACCGGCGCGTTCCTGTTCACCGCGCTCGCCCAGGTGTGGAACACGCTGCCGTTCTCGGTCATCATTCTGCTCGCCGGATTGTCGACAATCCCGGCGGAGCTGTACGACGCGGCGACTGTTGACCGCGCCGGCGCGTGGCGTCGGTTTACCCAGGTGACGGTTCCGTGGTTGCTGCATCCGCTCCTCATCGTGCTGATCCTGGAGACGATGAACGCGTTCCGTGCCTTCGACACGATCTACGTGCTGACAGGCGGTGGTCCGGGCGATGCGACCACGACGATCGCCCTTCTGGACGTCCAGACCGTCCTCACCTTCACCGACTTCGGCCTCGGCAGCGCCTACGCCTGGGTGATCACCGCGATCACGCTGCTGATCTCGGTCGCCTACATCGGCCTCCTGTACCGGAAGGGGAACTTCGAAGTATGAGAGCTCCGCTGAGGTACCGCATTCCGTGGAAGAAGATCGCGCTGTACGTGCTGGCCGTTGCCTTCGCGCTCTATCTCGTGCTGCCGTTCTACTGGATCGTGGCGATGAGCTTCATGCACGAGGTGGACGCGATCTCGGTGCCGCCGCACTGGATCCCGGCACATCCGACGCTGGCGAACTACCTCGGGTTCGTCCGGCCGGACGCGGCGCAGGAGCTGGTCGGCGGCCGGGCGGTGTCGGAAACCCCGTACTCGTTGCGGAACAGCCTGGTCGTGGCGACCGCCACCGCCGTACTGAACCTCGCGCTGGCGACGTTCGCGGCGTACTCGTTCTCGCGGCTGAAGTTCCGCGGGAGTCAGGTGCTGCTGGTGCTGTACCTGCTGACCCGGATGGTGCCGGGGATCGCGATCATCATCCCGTTCTACCTGCTGATGCGGTCGTTCGGGCTGCTCGACACCTACCTGGCGCTGATCCTGTCGTACACCACGTTCGCGCTGCCGATCACGATCTGGATCCTGAAGGACTTCTTCCGGTCGGTGCCGCGCGAACTCGAGGAGGCGGCGCGGGTCGACCGGTGCGGCTGGTTCCGGACGATGTGGACGGTGTTCCTGCCGGTGGCGGCGCCCGGGCTGGTCGCGGCCGCGGTGTTCGCGTTCATGACCGCGTGGAACGAGTTCATGTTCGCGCTGTTCCTGACCAGTACGAAGGCGGCGAAGACGATCCCCGTGGTGGCGGCGAACTTCGCCACCGACTTCAACACCCAGTTCACCGTGATGGCCGCGGCCGGTGTGCTCGCGGTCGTCCCACCCCTGGTGCTGGCTCTGCTCTTCCAGCGCAAGCTGGTGCAGGGCATGGCCGCCGGATCCGTGAAGGGCTGAGGCGAGATGGCCGAAGTGCGTTTGGACGGTGTCAGCAAGACGTTCGGCAACAATCGGGTTGTCGACAATCTGAACCTCACCATCGAGGACCAGGAGTTCCTGACCCTGGTCGGACCGTCGGGCTGTGGAAAGTCGACAACCCTGCGAATGATCTGCGGGCTGGAGCGGGCGACCGAGGGCGACATCTTCTTCGACGGCAAGCCGGTCAGCTGGCTGCCGGCGAACAAGCGTGACGTGTCGATGGTGTTCCAGAGCTATGCGCTCTACCCGCACAAGACCGTCGGGCAAAACATCGGTTTCGCGCTCAAGATGATGCGGGTGCCCAAGGCAACGATCGCCGAATCGGTACTGCGGGCCGCCCGTACGCTGGACATCGAGGACCTGCTCGACCGCAAGCCCCGCGAGCTGTCCGGCGGCCAGCGGCAGCGAGTCGCCCTCGGCCGGGCGATCGTCCGCGACGCCGGCGCGTACCTGCTGGACGAGCCGCTGTCGAACCTGGACGCCCAGCTCCGGGTCCTGATGCGCGCCGAGATCAAGCGGTTGCACGTGGACGTCGCGCGGACGTTCATCTACGTCACGCACGACCAGGTCGAGGCGATGACGATGTCCGACCGGATCGCCGTGATGCGCGACGGTGTCGTCCAGCAGTGCGCCACCCCCGAGGAGATCTACGAACGCCCGGCCAACCGCTTCGTCGCCTCGTTCATGGGCTCACCGCCGATGAACTTCCTCACCGGCGAACTCGCCGACGTCGACGGCACCCGCGCCTTCCGCTCCAAGGCTCTGACCCAACCCCTCACCCCGCCGAGCGCCGCGCCGGACCGGGCAGTGGTCCTGGGTATCCGGCCTGAGGACATCACGTTGTCCACCACGCCGGTCGAGGGCTATCACCCCGGAAAGGTCTTCGTGTCCGAGCCGCTCGGCCCCGACGTACTCGTCACCGTGAACATCGAAGGCGAACTCCTGAAGGCCCGAGTCCCCACCCCGTTCCGCCTCGGTCACGACAGCACGGTCTACGTCGGCTTCGACCCGGCCCGCCTGCACCTGTTCACAACCACCGACGGCACCGCGCTCCACGCCCCGCAACCACGCTGACAGCACACGCCAACGATAGGAACCCTCTTGAGAGACCCCGAGAACGCGACCGTGGAGGTCGGCCTTCCGGAAGACTTCGACGCCTTCTGGGCCGCCGGCCTTGCCGACTGCGCGTCCTACCCGCTCGACCCGGTACTCACCGAACTGCCGAGCCTGTCCACGGACAATACGATTGTCTACGATCTGCGCTTCACCAGCTACGGCGGACTCCGCGTCGCCGGCTGGTACGCCGTACCCCGCAACCGCCCTGCCCCGCTGCCGGGCCTGGTCACGATCCCCGGCTACATCTCGGAACCGACCGTCCCGAAGGAATGGGCCGAACTCGGCTACGCCACCCTCGCGATCGCCCCGCGCGGCAAGCTCCGCTCCAACGACGTGTTCAACCCCGGCTATCCGGGACTGCTGACGCACAACATCGTCGACCCCAACACCTACGGGTACCGCGGCTTCTACCTCGACGTGGTCCGCGCGGTCGACGTACTGCTGGATCGTCCGGAAGTCGACAATCAGCGGATCGGCCTGCAGGGCTCCAGCCAGGGCGGCGGCCTCGGGATCTCCACCGCCGCGCTGATGCCCGACGTGGTCCGCTGCGTCGCGGCCGGCGCGCCGTACCTCTGCGGGATCATGACCGCGCCGACCCTGACCCGCTCGTACCCGTACGAGGAGATCAACGAGTACCTGCGCATCCACCCGAAGGACGTCGACCGGGTCCGCGAGACGGTCGCGTACTACGACGGCCTGAACTTCGCCCCGAAGGTCCAGGCGCCGACGCTGCTGTACCTCGGACTCGAGGACGACGTCTGCCCACCGGAGACCGGGTTCGCGCTGCATCGGGCGCTGACGTGCGAGAAGGTCTTGCATACGTACCCACACTGCGCGCACCACGCCGGACTGCCGGACGTGATGCGGATCGTGGAGGACTTCCTTGCCGAGCACCTCACCCCGGGACGGTGAACCGATGAACCCCGACCTGACCTTCGACGCCTACTGGGCCGCGGTCGACGATGAACTCGCGGCCATCCCCGGCCGCCCGGTGCTGGACGTCGTACCGGCGCGCACGACCGACGAAGCCACGTTCTACTCCTTGCGCATCACGAGCACCGGTCCGTACCGCGTGTACGGCAACCTCAGCATCCCGCGCGGCGACGGGCCGTTCCCCGGGCTGCTGATCACCCCGCGGTACGGCAGCGTCAACAACATCCCGCACCCGAACGACCGGAGCCGGTACGTCGTACTCAGCCTGATGCACCGCGGCCAGCGGCTCGCCGACGAGGGCTTCGCGGCGGCGTACCCAGGATTGTTGACAATGGGCATCGACGACCCGTCGACCTACGTGTACCGCGGCATCGCGGCGGACTGTCTCCGCGCGGCCGAGTTCCTGATGGGACTGTCGGAGGTCGATCCGGCCCGGCTCGCGGTGACCGGCGACGACCTCGCGGTACTGACCGCGGCGCGACGGCCCGGGTTCGGTTCGGTGCGGGTGACGGACCTGCTGTTCTACCGCGCGATGGAGGCACGGCTGACGTCCTGCCTGTACCCGCTGGAGGAACTGAACGACCACCTCCGCGCCGGATCGTCAACAGAAGGATTGTCGACAACCCTCTCGTACTACGATCCGGCACGGCACGCTCCGGCGGTCGCGGGCCGTACGTTGGTGTCGGTCGACGACGAGGACTGGTGCGCGTCGTTGCTCAGTGCGTTGCCGGATCCCGAGGTGTACAAGGTCACGCATCTCGACGGCACCGACAACGACTTCCTCGATGCCTGGTTGGCGGAACGGTCCGGCGTACCGGCGATGTCGAAGTTCGTCGCATGAGTCCGCTGGGGCTGCGGCCGGTCATCAACGCGAACGCGACCGTCACCGTGCTGGGCGGCTCGCTGATGCCGCCACCGGTGGTGCAGGCCATGGCAGACGCCGCGGCACACTTCGTCGACCTGCCCGAGCTGAACCGGCGGGTCGGCGAACGGCTGGCCGACCTCACGAACAACGAGGCGGCGTACGTCACCTCCGGCGCCGCCGCAGCAATCACCCTAGCCGTCGCCGCCTGCATCACCACCGACTCCCAGTCCTTCCCCCTCACCCCCGACCCCAAGCCGCAGCCGCCCCCACTGAGCGCCGAGCCCGAGGGACAGGCCTTCGCGTCCAGTGCCGAGCCCGGGGCGCGACCGCTCTCGTCCAGTGCCGAGCCCGAGGCGCAGGCCTCCCCGTCCAGCGCCGAGCCCGGGGCGCGACCGTTCCCGTCCAGCGTCGAGCGGGGGGCGCGGGCGTTCTCGTCCAGTGCCGAGGTCGTGATGTTCGCGAGCCAGCGCAACGGCTACGACTACTCGGCCCGGTTCCTCGGCGT
>NZ_DASRVN010000761.1:0-2225 GCF_035655035.1 Kribbella sp.
ACGGCGAGACGACGCCGGGCTCGACCAGCTCGGTGCCGTCGAAGAAGCGGGTCACCTCTTCCTTGCTGCGGACCTGAGCCTCGCCGCCGTCGGCCTTGTAGACGACCATCGCGCGCTCCCACAGCTCCGGCGCGAAGTCCGGCGTGCAGTGCGAGAAGATCAGCAACGAACCCGACGCGAGCGGCTCGACGAGCTGGCGGACCAGGTCGTACGGCTGCAGGTGGTCCGGGAGGTAGTGGAAGACGCCGACGATGCTGAGCGCGACCGGCTTGCTGAAGTCGATCAGATCCTTGACCTCTTGCGACGTCAGGATCGACTGCGGATCGGTGACGTCGGCCTCGAGGTAGGCGGTCTTGCCTTCCGGCTTGCTGACCAGCAGGGCCCGCGAGTGGGCGAGCACGATCGGGTCGTTGTCGGCGTACACCACATGTGCCGACGGGATGACCTCTTGCACCACCTCGTGCAGGTTCGGCTCGGTGGGGATCCCGGTGCCGATGTCGAGGAACTGCGTGATGCCCTGGTCCGCGGCGTACCGCGCGGCGCGGTGCATCCACATCCGGTTCGACAGCGCGGCGGTCCGGAACCCCGGGAACGCCTGCAGCAGATGTTCCGCGGCCTGCCGGTCGGCGGCGAAGTTGTCCTTCCCGCCGAGGAAGTAGTCGTACACCCGGGCCGGGTGCGGCTGGTCGAGGTTCAGTCGGTCGTACATCCCCGGTTCGGCGTCGTGCGATTCGGCCATGAACATCCCATTCGCGGTGCGGGTCAGAACTGGAATTCATCGTAACCGGCGCACGACTGACCGTGACACCGGTGCCAGAACCCTACTCCGGCCGGGCGTCACTGCCACAGCGCTCGGCGTGCCCCGCAACCGCCTTGACCGAAGCTTTGCACCAGGCGGGCGCCCTCTAAGCTGGCTCGGTGAATCGGTCGGATCTGTCAGCGTTGCTCCCGGGTGGGCGCGGTACGGAGCTGTTGCTGTACGGGATGACTCCGCCCCGGCAGTCGATCGCCCCGGACGCGCTCGAGCGTTTCACCGCCGTGACGAGGACACGGCTCGAGCAGCTCGACATCGACGCGCTGATCCTCTACGACATCGACGACGAGGCGCAGCGGACGCCGGACGAGCGGCCGTTCCCGTTCAGCCCGACCATGGACCCGGCCGACTTCCTCGCCGATCACCTGGCCTGGTGGGACCGGCCGACGATCGTCTACCGCTCGGTCGGCAAGTACACCGAGGTCGAGCTGGACTCCTGGGTACGGCGGCCCGCCGGCCAGCTCGGCACCGTACTGGTGGGCGCCCCGACGAGCTCCGCGGACGTCCGGACCACGCTGCCGACGGCGTACGACCTGTGGCAGCGCTGCGGATCGGCGCTTCCGCTCGGCGGCGTGACGATCCCCGAGCGGCACTCTTCCCGCCAAGACGAGCACCACCGGCTGCTCCGCAAGCAGCGCAGTGGATGCTCGTTCTTCGTCACGCAGATCATCTACGACGTCGGTGCGGCGATGGACCTCGCCTCGGACTACCTCTACCTGTGCCGCGAACAGGACGTCGAGCCGGTGCCGATCGTCTTCACGCTGTCGATCTGCGGCTCGGTGAAGACCCTGGAGTTCCTCGCCTGGCTCGGCGTCCGCGTCCCGCGCTGGCTCCGCAACGAACTCGTCCACTCCGCCGACCCGGTCGCCGACTCGTACGCCCACTGCGTCGCGACCGCCCGCGCCCTGTCGACGTACTGCCGCGACCGCGGCCTCCCCTTCGGCTTCAACATCGAGAGCGTCTCCACCCGCCGCATCGAGAACGACGCCGTCATCGAACTCGTCAAGGAACTCCGAACCTTCGTCGGCTGAAGGAGGCTTCTGATGGGCGGCGCAACGCTGCTCGAGCGGATCGCTGGGCTGGGACCGTTCTTCGGTGTCGAGCAGCACACGGACCCGGCGCCGAAGCCGCCGTGGATCCGGCTGTCGGAGATTGTTGACAATCCGTCGATCCTGGAAGATCGCGTCGCTCGGACCCGCGCCTATTTGGCTGCGGCGAGCGGTCAGGAACCCGAGGCGGTCGAACTCCGCGTGGCCGCGTCGGTAACGCACCTCGGCCTGGTCGCTCGTCTCATCTCACCGGCGCTCGCCGCCGTCGCACTGGAAGGCCGCGTCCCGGTCCTCGCCTTGGACCAGCTCTACTGGCAGCCCGTGCTCGGTAGCGCTTTCCCGCTCTCGCTACCCCCGATCCG
>NZ_DASRVN010000762.1:0-3736 GCF_035655035.1 Kribbella sp.
TACGTCGCGAGCGCGTCCCACCGGCAGGTGCCGCGCATCCGCACCAGTTCCATGCCCCGTCCACCGGCAACAGCACGCGTGCCGGAGCAGCTGTCCCCCGGAGCAGGCATGCCGTCATCCCTCCGGGTGATCAGGCGGGTCACCTCAGCCAGCTGCTGCAGCGCGGACGTTCCAAATGGTGACGGGCATCCGCGGCCGCAACGAGGTCGTCGCTGGGATGGAAAACCCTTATCGGTGCAGGCTCCTCGCGAATAGTCTCGAAGTCATGGCGGACGGTGACTGGAGGGATGGCGGGTTCAGGGAGCGGCGGCCGTCCGTGGAGACTCTTGCGTGGGTTGCGGCGTCGATGGGGCGGGGTAGTCGCGTCGTGGGGTATCGCCGGATGACCGGTGGTGTCTGCTCCGCTGTGAATCGGCTGACGGTCGAGCGACGTGGGGTGCGAACGTTCGTCGTACTGCGGCAGTACCCGGGTGGGCTCGACCTGCACGAGCCTCTGGAGCAGGAGATCGCCAGCCTCAAGGTGGTGGCGGGAAGCGGGCTCCCGGTTCCGGGCATCCTGGCTACTGATGTTGCCGGTACGTCGACCGGCGGCGCGCCGTCGTTGCTGATGACGCGATTGCCGGGGCATGTCGAGCTCAACCCGGAGGAACCTCGGTCGTGGCTGACGAGGATGGCGGAGCTTGCTGTACTGATGCATTCCCTCGATCTCCCCGCGAAGACGTTCAGGCCTTGGACCGATTCGTGGATCGCTCCTCCAGGCGAGCTTCGGGTGCCGGCTGACGCACGGAAGCCGGCTGTGTGGAAGGTGGCGTTCGGTGTCATGGCTACGTCGCCCCCAGCGGACCCAGCCGTCTTTCTGCACTGCGATTTCCTGCCGGTCAACATGCTGTGGTCCCGTGGAAGGATCACCGGACTGACCGACTGGAACTCCATCCATCGCGGGTCGCGCGCGATCGACGTCGGGCACTGTCGGCGATACCTGGCGGCCCTGTACTCGCCCGGCTGGGCGGAGCAGCTCCGGTCGCTGTACGAGTCGATCGCCGGGGTAACGCTCGATCCGTGGTGGGACCTGTATACCCTGCTGCACTACGACGACACCGGCTCGAAGTGGATCCGCGGCCAGGTCGCCGGCCGCCGCCCGGTCGACGTACCCGGCATGACCGCCCGCGTCGAGACCGCCGTCGAAACAGCGCTACACCGCCTCGGATAACTGCAGGCTCCCCGCCACCCTTTCGTTCCGGTACGCCGCGCAGCGGTGTCCGTTCCTCGGCTCGGTTGGACAGCAGGAGTTGGTTGTGGGGAGCGGGCTCCCCACAACCAAGCGGTCAGTCTTTGATGCCGGATTGGGTTACGCCTTGGATCAGGTAGCGCTGGAGGAAGGCGAAGATCAGGACCAGTGGGAGGATCGAGACCGCCACCGCCATGAAGAGTTCGTGGATGTTGATCGTCTGCGCGGTGATGAAGGTCGACATCGCGACCTGGATGGTCCAGGACGACGAGTCCTGGCCGATCACCAGGGGCCACAGGAAGCTGTTCCAGTTGCCGATGAAGGTGATGGCCGCCAGGGCCGCGAAGAACGGCAGGGAGTTCGGTACGACGATCCGCCAGAACACCCCGAAGTACCCGGCCCCGTCGACCCGCGCGGCCTCCTCGAGCTCCTTCGGGAAGCCGAGGAAGTACTGCCGGAACAGGAACGCCGCGAACCCGCTGAACAATGTCGGGATGATCAGGCCGCGCAGCGAGGACACCCAGCCGAGCGACGACACCACGATGAACGACGGGATGAACGTCACCGCGCCGGGGATCATCAGGGTCGCCACGATCGCGTAGAAGATCTTGTCCGCGTGTTTGTACGGGATCCGGGCCAGGCCGTACCCCGCCATCGATGCCAGCAGCAACTGTCCCGCCGTACCGAGGATGCCGACGACCGCGGAGTTGTAGAGCGCCCGCGCCATCGGGACCGTGGTGTCGTTGAACAGCTCGCTGATGTTCCCCCACTGCAGGTGTGAGGGGAACAGCGTCCACGTCGGCGCGGTGATGTCGGACTCGGTGGACAGGGCGTTGCGCAGGATCAGGTAGAACGGCAGCAGGAACAGCACCACCGCGATCAGCAGCGCGATCCAGCGCAGCACCGCTCCGACCCGGCCGAGCGGGGTCCGCGTGAAGCCGATCGGCGTCGGCGTTCCGGTCGTACGTTCGGCGTCGGCCATCAGTCGCCCGCCTTTCCGAAGCCGAAGATCCGGCTCTGCAGCAGGGTCACGAGCATGATGATGACGGCCAGGATCAGCGCGCCGGCGGAGCCGTGCCCGAGGTCCTGGATCGAGCCGAGCGAGATGCCGTACAGGTACACCAGCGGCGGCCGCGCGTAGTTGACGTTGCCGATCAGGTTGTAGAACTCGTCGAACGCCTGGTACGCCGCGATCAGGTTCAGGATCAGGACCGCGACCGAGGTCGCCCGCAGCTGCGGCAGCGTGATGTACCGGAAGATCTGCCACCCGGGCTTCGCCCCGTCGACGTACGCCGCCTCGTAGAGCGTCGGCGAGATCCGCTGCAGCCCGGCGATGAACAGGATCATGTAGAACCCGAGCTGCAGCCACAACCGGACCGTCACCAGCGGCAGCCAGTACCACGGCGGCGAGACCGTCGAGAGCCAGGCGATGTTGTCGATCCCGAACCAGCCGAGGACCGTGTTCGCGAGGCCGAACCGGACGCCGTTGAAGATCGACAGCCTCCAGATCAGCGACGCGACGACGTACGAGCAAGCGGTCGGCAGGAAGAACACCGACCGGAAGAACGCCCGCGCGATCTTCACCTGGTTGACCAGCAGCGCCAGCGCCAGCGAGAGCACGAACGTCAGCGGCACGATGAACACCGCGAAGATCGTGAACGTGCCCAGGCTGGACAGGAAGTTCTGGTCGGTGAGCATGTCGATGTAGTTCTGCAGCCCGACGAACTTCGACGGCGTCGCGGTGTTGTAGGCCTCGAAGAAGCTGAGGACCAGGCTCCAGATGATCGGCAGGTACGAGAAGATCAGCAACCCGAGCACGAACGGCCCGACGAACACCCAGAACCACAGGGCGTTCCCCTTGATCCCCTTCTGCCGGCGCCGTGCGCCCCGCCGCTCACCGGAAGCGGCGGAGTCCGTGCGTGCCTCGACCGTAGAGCTCATCCGAACAACCGCTTCAGTTCGTCGTTGACGGTCTTCTCCGCCTTCGCGATCTCGGCGGCTGGGTCGGCTCCCTTCTTGATGATGTTGGTCAGCATGTCGTTGAAGCCCGTGTTCATCTTCGGGGTCCAGGCCGGGTCGTCGGTGTGGCCGTACTGCTGGGTCAGCTTCACGGTGTCCGCCGCGACACCGCTCTGCAGCTTCGCCGCCTTGGCCGCGACGCTCTTCCGGGGCGGGATGTGGAAGCCGTAGCTCAGCGACCAGTCCTCCTGGTCGGCGGTCTGGTCGATCCACAGCCACTTCACGAACTTCTTCGCCGCGTCCACGTTCGCGCTCTTCGCGGAGACGAACTGGGTCCAGCCGCCGGAGTACACGGCCGGCTTGTTCGATGCGTCGAGGGCCGGGAACGGGATCACGCCGAGGTCGTCGCCGAGCGCCTTCTGCATGCCCGGCACCGCCCACATGCCGATCCACTGCATCGCGCACAGGCCCTGGTTGATCGCGCCCGGGTCGGTCCAGTCGGTCGGCGCGCCGAGCAGGATGCTCTTGCTCGCGTACAGCTCGTGCAGC
>NZ_DASRVN010000763.1:0-9744 GCF_035655035.1 Kribbella sp.
GCCCCGCAGTCCAGCAACCATTCCTGCTGCTGACCCCGACGACTCCCGTTGACGAGTCAGACGCCGGGCTGGGCTTTTACTCGGCCGGTGGCGACGGCTTCGGTGAAGGTTTGGTGGTCGGATTGGTTCAGGTCGGCGTACGTGGTGGCGAAGGTGGTGACGGCCTGGTCGAAGCGGGAGGATTTGCCGAGGTAGGCGGCGAGGGCGTGGCGGTCGCCGGAGCGGGCGTGGGCTCGGGCGAGGGTCCAGCCGCAGAGGCGGGCGTAGAGGGTCATGGCTTCGGGGGTGAGGGTTTCGATGTCGGCGGAGAGTTTCCAGTCGCGGAGCTGGCGGACGTAGTAGTCCTGCTCGCCGTCGGCGGCGTCGGCGCGGAGCCAGCCGAGGAAGATGTCGCTGGCGGCCTGCATCAGGCGCTGGCCGGCGACCACGCGTTCGCCCTGGTTCACGTGCGTCGAGGGCGCGGTGTACGTCGACAACGCGGACGGGCCGGCCTGCTTGGCCTGCAACAACAGCGCCTCGTCGGCGTTCGTCGATTCGAGCAGCATGATCCACGCGCGGGTACCGACACTGCCGACGCCGACGACCTTGTGGGCGACGTCGGTGAGCCGGTAGTTGTCGAGCAGGTGCCGCCGGTCCTGCTGCAGCGTGTCGCGATACCCCTCGACGAGGTGCTGCAACTGGTCGAGCACCATCGGCCCGTCGAGATCGGTGAGCTCGTCCATCGGGACGACCAACGGCGGGTTCGAGACGATCCGGCGGTGCCCGTCGACCGGCGTGGTGAGCTTGCCGATCGCCTGCATGCTGTCCCGCGTGTACGCCTTGGCCAGCTTGCCCTCGGCAACCTTCAGCTCCTTGCGTTTCAGCTGCCCCGCCTTCAGCGTCGCCTTGTACCGCTGGACGAGCTCCTCGATGTCGAGCCGCGCGTACCAGACCGCCAGGATCGGCTGCCCGGCGAACTCGCGCATCGCTTCCCGGTAGTTCCGTACGACGGTCTCCACGACCGTCCGGCACTGCTTCGCGCTGAACCCGTTGTCACGCCCGGCCACCACGAAGCTCGCCGCCAGCCGCTTCACGTCCCACTCGAACGGCCCGGGCAGCGTCTCGTCGAAGTCGTTGATGTCGAACACCAGCCGCCGATCCGGCGACGCGTACGCGCCGAAGTTCGACAGATGCGCGTCCCCGCAGAGCTGGACGTCGAGACCGGTCGGCGTGGTCTCCGCGAGGTCCGCGGCCATCACCAGCGCCGCGCCGCGGTAGAACGTGAACGGCGACACCAGCATCCGCCCGTGCCGGATCGGCACCAGCGCGGGCACCCGCCCCTCGGCCTGCGTGAGCAGCAACCCGACCGGATCCCGGGTCGCGCTCACCCGCACCTCGGCGTGCGCCTCCAACGGAACCTTCTTGCGTACGGCCTTGCCCCGCGCCGCCCGCTCCGCCGCCGTCAGTTGCTCGTCCATGACCTCAGCGTCCCACGATTCGCCCACGTCGCGAGACACCTAAAGTCGACCAATCGAATAGACTTACCCTGCTGACCATGACCTTCCTCTGGTACATCCCGAACCAGGTCGACCCCGGGCACCGCGGGGACGACACCGTCCAGGGACACAACAGCATCGAGCGGCTGACCGAGCTCGCCCGCCTGACCGAGGACCACGGCTGGTCCGGCGCGCTGATCGGCACCGGCTGGGGCCGCCCGGACACGCTCACGGTCGCGACGGCGCTCGCCGCCCGGACCACGACGTTCCAGCCGCTGGCCGCGATCCGCCCCGGGTACTGGCATCCCGCGCACTTCGCGTCCGCGGCGAGCACCCTCGACCAGCTCACCGGCGGGCGCCTGCTGATCAATATCGTCTCCGGCCAGGACAACCTCGCCGCGTACGGCGACAGCGAGGGCGATCAGCCGCAGCGCTACGCCCGTACGAAGGAGTTTCTCCAACTGGTACGGCGATTGTGGACCGAGGAGGACGTGACGTACGACGGCGAGTACTTCTCCGTCAGCGGATCCACCGTCGCCACGCGACCCGTCGTACGGGAAGGACGCCCGCATCCCACGCTGTACTTCGGTGGCGCCTCCGACGCGGCGCAACGGGTGGCCGCGACCGATGCCGACGTACAACTCTTCTGGGGTGAGCCGTTGGACGGTATCGCCGCGCGGATCGCGAAGCTGCGGGAGCTGGAGGACGAGCTCGGCCGCGAACATCCGCCGCTCGAGTTCGGGCTGCGGATCACCACGCTGGTCCGCGACACCACCGAGGGGGCGTGGGCCGACGCCGAGGCGAAGGTCGCTCAGATGGCCGAGAAGCAAGGCACCCGGGACGGCCGCTGGTTCAAGGCAGTGGGCCAGCAGCGCCTCCTCGACCTGGCCGAACGCGGCGAGGTCCTCGACGACAACCTCTACACGGCTCCCGGGAAGTACGGCGGTGGCGGCGCCGGCACGACCTGGCTGGTGGGCTCCCCCGACGACGTCGCCAAGTCCCTGCGCCGGTATCGCGACCTCGGCATCACGCACTTCATCCTCTCCGACACCCCGTACCGCGAGGAAACCGTCCGCGTCGGCGACCAGCTCCTCCCCCTGCTCAGCTGAGATCTATGCGAATCGCACACAATCGCCGCCATGGACCTCGAGGGAGCGATCAACCGCTGGCATCAACGCGTGAACGACCGGCAGGCCACGGCCGAGGCGGTGACTGATCCGGTCGTCGTACTCGGACCGAAAGGCGCCGGGCCGATCACGCCGGACGGGTTCGCCGACTGGGTCGAGCGGTCCGGCATCACCCTCGTGCCGCGCTCCTGGCACCCGATCAGCGACCGGATGATGGTGGTCGAGGAGGACGCGAGCTGGCCGGACAGCGCCGCGCCGACGCGGGTCGCGACGGTCTTCCGGGTGACCGGGGACAAGGTGTCGGCCGCGCTCCGTCTGCCGGATCTCAGACAGGCATTGGAGTTGGCGTACATCTGCCGCGAGCTGGCCGCGACCGAATGACCGCGGGACCGGGGCAGGTGCTGTTCGAGTTCGTGCGGCACTGGTCACGACGTACGGCGCCGGACGTCGCCGAGCAGGGGCGGCTCGTCCTGGTGGTCGAGTCCGTGTACGCCGTCAACGGGCGGCGCGCCGCGACGATCAACGCGGTCGCGCACGAGATCGGGATCGACCAGAGCGGCGCGTCCCGCCTGGTGAAGGACGCCGCGGCCGCCGGCTATCTGGAACTGCGGGCCGCGGACGGCGACGCCCGTCGGCGCGAGGTGAGCGTGACGGACGCCGGCGTCGAGCTGCTCGACCAGGCGCACGCCTGGCAGGAGGAAGTGTTCGCGGAGCTCACCGCGGGGTGGAGCGAGCGCCGCCGTACCCAGTTCCGCCGGGACATGCTGAGTCTTCTCGAACGGTCGCACCCCTCCGGCTGATTGGATGTGAGCGCCTGCTCGCCGCGACCTCAATGTGTGATCGGTTGATTACAGAGCGCCAGCGGAAGTACGTGGCGCCGTGAGGCATGTGAGGAGCACCGATGGTCGAATATCTGCCCCGGTCCGCGTGGAACGCGCGGCCGCCGAACGCCGGGCCTGGACGCTGCGTGGTCTGCGGACCAAGTCCCGGCGCGAACGGCGACGCCGACGTCAACGACCGGTACGGCGCGATCCTGCTGGTGCTGGTCACCGGCGAGCAGCCGTCCGCCGCGATGAAAGCGACCACCCGCGCGGTGATCGCCGACTTCCGCAAGCTCTGTCCCCGCGGTACGGCGGCACTCCGCGGTCCGCCCGGAGCCGACCGACTGCCCCGGCGCCCCCGCCCGCGCGGACCACCCCCTCGCTCCCTTCCCCCCGATCGAAGAACCCAAATAACCCCCGCATCTGTCGGTGCGACCTGCTTGGCTGTCCGGATGGATCTCGAGCGACTGCAGGACAGACTGGAGAAGATCTCCGTCGGGTACGGCGTACACCTCGGCTTCGAGCGCGACCCCGACTGGTTCCTGCTCAAGCTCCAGGAGGAGGTCGGCGAGCTCACCCAGGCGTACCTGCAACACAGCGGGCGGGCCCGGGCGAAGGGGGCGAGCGCGGAGCAGATTCGGGACGGCTTTCACCAGGAGTTCGCCGACGTGCTGTGCCAACTGCTGCTGTTCGCGAAGCAGCACGACGTCGATCTCCCGGCTGAGGTCGAGCGGAAGTGGTTGGTTTACGAGGTCTGACGGGAGCGGTCGGGGCCGGCGTTCTTGATCAGGAGCGCGAGGACGGCCAACTGTGTCACCGCCAGGAAGATCACCAGCACGATGCCCAGCCACGCCGGCATCGTGAAGCCGAGCGGGGCCGCCGCGACGAAGTACACCAAGCCGAGGCCGAACGGCCAGACGAACGTGCCGGTCCACTTCTCGGCGCGCGTCCAGCGGTCCGAGGTCCACAGCAGCACCACGCCGACGAGCCAGCCGACCAGCAGGATGAACGCGCCGAGCTCCAGCAGCGTCAGCGCCACCACCTCCCGGCCGCGGAACCTCGGCCGGTACCGGTCGACCAGTACCAGCCCGTCCGTCGACGCCGCCACCAACTCGTCCGGGTCCCCCAGCCGCTGCAGCATCCGCCGTACGTCGTCCTCCGACGTCGCGCCGGCCGCCCGGGCCTCGGCGATGTGCGACGTGACATCCGCCAGCAGGTCGGTACGCCGCGCCTCGGGCAACGGCTCGGCCGCCTTGGTGAGGTACTTCAGGTACGCGTCGACCAGCCGATCTCCACCGCTCATGCCCGCGCCTCCTTGTACAGCGCGACGTACACGGCGAGCTGGATCACCGCGCCGATCAGCACGCTCACCCAGACCGGCGGCTGGACGATGTCGGCGACGACCATCGCGGCCCACCCGACCGGGAACGCGAGCGTTCCGGCCACCTTCCACACGATGGTCCAGCGGTTCGAGGTCCACAGCAGCCAGGCCCCGACCAGCCACCCGATCAGCAGCAGGAACGGACCGAACAACAGCAGCACCAGCGCTGCCCAGTCGCGCGGCCGCACCCGCGGCTCCGAGGCCTGCACCGCCTGCCCACCAGTCATGTCCATGTTCATCCCCGTCTCCCACTCTGCAAGATCTTGTCGACCGTCGCGCAGAACCGTTGCCAGTCCGCGGTGAAGTCGGCCAGTGCCCGGCTGCCCTCGGGTGTCGATGTGTAGTAGCGCCGCGGTGGCCCGGAGCCGGACTCCTGCCAGCTCGTCTCCACCAGCCCCTCGCGCCGCAGCCGGGCGAGGAGTGGGTAGATCGTGCCTTCGGTGGTGACCATTCCCTCGACCTCACCGAGCGCCTTGACCAACTCGAAACCGTAACGGGGCTCTCCCTGCAACAGCGCCAGCACGCAGTACTCGAGCGTGCCGCGGCGCAGCTGGGTGAAGACCTTCTCCGCTACCATGCGAGACAAGGTACCTGTTGGCGCCAAGGTCCCGCAAGGACGCCTGATCCGTCAGGCGGTCTGCAGGCGGTTTGTCAGGCGGTCTTCGGGCGGACGCTGAACATCAGCATCAGCACGACGGCCGGGATCACCGTCACCCAGAGACTGGGGAGGTTGAGCAGCACCGGCGCCAGGCAGAGCAGCAGCAGGTCGAACCCGCGCGCCGGCTGCGAGAACAGCCCGGGCGGGATGGCACCCATCGGCGACGTGACGAGCGGTCCGGCGTACGACGGCGGCCGCGCGGACGCCTGCCGTACGGTGCCGGAAATGACGCCCGCGGCAACGGCGAAGGTCGGCGCCGCGCCACCGATCGCCGGGTACGCGCAGGCCGCCCAGACCACCGCGACACCCGCCGGTACGACGGCCATCACTATCCGCAGGTCCCGAAGGTCCCAGCCGAGCGCGCGCACCAGCCCGGTCGAGCGGCACGCGGTCCGGAGGCCGTCGAGCAGCGGCCGTACGGCGATGAACCCGGCGATGGCGGCCGCGATCGGCACCAGTACGCGGAACCCGGCGCCGTGGACGGCGTACGGCACCACGAGCAGCGCGAACGCGACCGCGAGCCGCCGCGGCCAGCGCAGGATCCGCCGGAACTCGCGCTGCACGATCGCGGCACCGTTCGCACCCCGCCCGCGATGCGACCGCACCCGCCCCTTCAACCGCCAGTGCCGCCCGGCGATCACGTCCCCCAGCATGCTGATGTCGAGACTGCTCGCCGCCCCCGCCAACCCCGCAAGCAACTCCCCACCAGCAATCACACTGATCCGCCCGAGCCGATCGAGGGTTCGCGCGAGCAGAAACGCCAGCACGACCGCGACAACCGCGAGCGCGACGCCGGCAACCAACCATCCCGTTGCGGGGTTCGGGCTCGCGTATATGTAGGCCGGAGCAGTGATGACCAGGGTCTCATTGGCGAAGCGCTCTCCGCCCGGACGGAACGCCAGGAGCAGTGCCGGTACCACCGCAACGATCAGCAGCAGGTCGGCAACACGCAGGGCGACCGTCGAGCGACGGGTACTCTGCTGCGCCCACACCGTTGCGACCGCCGCACACACCAGCGCCGCACCGATCAGCACGGCCGCTTCGAAGACCTCGATCACCGGTGCGCCGAGGAGCGCCCAGATCAGGGCGCCGACGATGACGCCGATCACTGCGACGGTGGCGATCACCAAGCGATAGGCCGGGCGAAGGAGGGAGGCGCGGTTGACGGGGGTGGCGAGCAGCCAGAAGCCGGTCGCGCGGGAGGCGGAGACCGGGCCGACGGCCAGCAGCACCCGGAGCGTTGTTGCCAGCAGCAACGGTATGACGATCCACGGGAACCACGAGGTCAACTGATGGCATGCCAGGGAGGAGCAGCCGGCGGCGTTCGAGTTCAGGTGCCGTACGACGTTGCCGGCGGTCGCGCCGGCCATCGCCAGCGTGAACACGACCAGGTAGATGTCCTCGAAGATCTCCCAGAACGACCGGTCCGCGTGCTTGCGCCGGGTCGTCCGCATCCACTGCCGCAGCGACCGCGACGACGGGATCGCCCCGAAGTCCGTCGGATCGAACTGCACCGGCTCGTCCGCCGAACTCATGCGCGCCCCCCGCTCCGGGCCGGACGGCCGCTCTTCGGAAAGAAACCGTCACCAGGCGACGAAAATGTTCCGCATAACCCGCGGTGGCCCTTCATGGCAGCGGGGTGAGCGTGACGACGGAGTCCGCGACCGTCTCGACCAGGCCCGGGTCGTGGCTGGCGAACAGGATCGCCGTACCGGACTTCTTCTCCTGCACCAGCCGCTCGGACAGCCACTTCACGCCGCCGGTGTCGAGCCGGGCCTCGGGCTCGTCGAGCACCATCAGCTTGCGCGGGCGGACCAGGGCCGTCGCCAGCGCGAGGCGGCGGCGCTGCCCGGAGGACAACGACCCGGGCAGCTGGTCGGCGGCGGGCAGCAGGCCGATGTCGTCGAGGATCGTGTCGACCAGGTCCTCCGGCTCGGCGTTGCCGTGCGCGCGGGCGAGCAGGTCGAGGTGCTCGGCCGCGGTCAGGTCCGGGAAGAAGTCCAGGTCGTCCAGCAGCGTCGCGACGTCCCGCCGTACCGCCTCGGCACGTTCGTCGATCGGCTGCCCGTCGAGCAGGATCTTCCCGGCCGCCGGCGCCGCCGCGCCGACGATGCACTTCAGCACGGTCGTCTTGCCGGCGCCGTTCGGCCCGACCAGCGCGATCGCGTGCCCGGCGGCCAGGGTGAAGTTCAGCCCCTCGATCACCGGCCGGTCGCCGTACTTGTGCTGCAACCCCTGCACCGCCAGCCGCGGCGCCGTCTTCTTGCTCACTTCTTGCGGGCCAGGGTCAGCCCGTCGCCGATGCCGAGCATGATGACGTCGACGCGGTCGTCGGCGGCGAGGTGCGCGTTGAACTCCTTGCGGTCCGCCGGGCCGTCCGGGTCGATCACCCGCCCGCCGGCCAGCGTGTTGTCGAACAGCAGCAGACCGTTCGGCCGGATCAGCGGCAGGACGGTCTCGAAGTACTTGATGTACCAGTCCTTGTCGGCGTCGACGAACGCGAGGTCGAACTCGCCGTCGAGCTTCGCCACCGACTCGTGCGCGTCGCCGATCCGCAGGTCGATCCTGCCGGCCACCCCGGCGCGCTCCCAGTACTTGCGCCCGATCGAGGTCCACTCCTCGCTCACGTCCAGGCAGATCAGCTCGCCGTCGTCCGGCAGCCCGCGGGAGATCGCCAGCGCCGAGAACCCGGTGAACGTGCCGATCTCGACCGCCCGGCGGGCGCCGATCAGCCGGGTCAGCGTGGTCAGCAGGCCGGCCTGGTCAGCGGTGGTCAGCATGCCCGCCGGGTTGCCGAGCTTCTCGGTCTCGGCGCGCAACTCGGCCGCGATCTCGTCCAGCGGCATCCCGTGGGCGAGCATGTAGTCGTGCAGTTCCTCGGTCACCGGTACCTGATGGCCCATGGGAGTTCCACCCTCCGTGTATTAAGTCGTCGCCTTGTAGTCTCTATGGGTTGCCCAAAGCGGATACAACCGCCCCAGCTCTGCACCCAAAGACGAGGGAGCACCCCACATGCGAATCGCCGTCGCCGGATCGATCGCGACCGACATCCTGATGACGTTCCCGGGCCGCTTCAAGGACCAGTTCCTCGAAGAACAGATGCACAAGGTGTCGCTGTCCTTCCTGGTCGACGAGCTGGTCGTGCACCGCGGTGGGGTCGGCGCGAACATCTGCTACGGCATGGCCCAGCTCGGGTACCCGTCGCTGCTGGTCGGCTCGGTCGGTGCGGACTTCGCCGAGTACGGCGCGGCGCTGACCGCGGCCGGGGTGGACGTGTCGCACGTCCGCGTGTGCGAGAACGTACACACCGCGCGGTTCACCTGTACGACGGACCTGGACGCGAACCAGATCGCCTCCTTCTACACCGGCGCGATGGCGGAGGCCCGCGAGCTCGACCTGGGCGCGATCCACCAGGCCACCGGCGGCCTGGACCTGGTACTGGTCGGCGCCGACGACCCGGACGCGATGCTCAAGCACACGCAGCTCGCCAAGCAGCACGGGATCCCGCTGGCGGCCGACCCGTCGCAGCAGCTCGCCCGGATGGAGGGCGAGGCGATCCGGACGCTGATCGACGGCGCGGCGTACCTGTTCAGCAACGAGTACGAGGCCGGCCTGATGGCGCAGAAGACCGGCTGGAGCCACGACGAGATCCTCGAGCGGGTCGGCGTCCGGATCACCACGCACGGCGGCGACGGCGTGGTCATCGAGGACACCACCGGCATCCTCGCGAAGGTCCCGGCCGTCCCCGCACCGAACCTGGTGGACCCGACCGGCGGCGGCGACGCGTTCCGCGCCGGCTACCTCACCGGCCGCGCCGCCGGCCTCGACCACGAGCCCGCCGCCCATCTCGGCTGCACCCTCGCCACCACGGTCCTGGAAACCGTCGGCACCCAGGAATACACCCTGGACCACCCCACCTTCCTCAACCGCCTCACCAGCGCCTACGGCGAGCCCGCCGCCACCACCGCCAAGCAGGCCCTCACCACCCCCCACTAGCAGGCGGCCAGCACGCACTTAGCCGGCCCGCAGGTCCGCGGGACGCGCTGGCGGGTAGGACGGCTAGCGGGCCCAGAGGCCTCGGACGTGGCCTATGTGGCGGCGCATCAGTTGTTCGGCGCCTTCGCCGTCGCCGGACTCGACCAGGTCGAGCAGTTCGTGGTGCTCGGCGGCGGACGGGACCAGGCGGCCGCTCTCGACGAGCGGGGTCAGGCCGAGCAGCCGGGTCTGTGAACGCAGGTCCGACACGACGTCGACGAGCTTCTGGTTGCCCGAGTACGCGAGC
>NZ_DASRVN010000764.1:0-12932 GCF_035655035.1 Kribbella sp.
CGGTTGCGCGGGCTGCTGATCGCGCTGGCGCTCGACGCCGGCCGGGTGGTTCCGAAGGCGACGCTGGTCGACTGGATCTGGGGTGAACAACCCCCGGCGGATGCGTCGAATGCCTTGCAGCGCCTGGTCTCCCGGCTGCGCAAGGTGCTTCCGGTCGAAGGGCACACGGACGGTTACCGGCTGCAACTCGATCCGGACGACGTCGACGCCGTACGGTTCGAACGTCTGCTGACCCGGGCCCGCACCGACCAGGACCCGCAGGGCGTCCGGCTGCTCCGCGATGCCCTCGCGCTGTGGCGTGGACCCGCGATGCAGGACATCGGCCTGACCGAGAGCGGCGCGTTCGACGCCGCGGTCACGCGTCTCGACGGCCTTCGGCTGGCCGCGATGGAGGACCGGTACGATGCCGAGATCACGCTCGGCAACGGCGCCGACCTCGTGACCGAGCTGACCGACCTGGTCGCCGCGCACCCGGTCCGCGAACGCCTGGTCGCCGCCCTGATGCGCGCCCTGGTCGCCTCCGGCCGCGACACCGAGGCGCTGCGCGTGTACGAGCGCACCCGCGAGACGCTCGCCGACGAGCTCGGCGTGGATCCCTCGCCAGAGCTGTCCGCGCTGCACGTCGCGCTGCTCCGCGGCGAGCTGGTACGCCGGGACGAGAAGCGCAACACCAACCTGCGCGAGGAGCTCACGACGTACGTCGGCAAGGACGCCGACGTGGCCGCCGTCCGTGACCTGGTCGCCGGGCACCGCCTGACGAGCCTGATCGGGCCGGGCGGATCGGGCAAGACCCGGCTCGCGACCGAGACCGCCCGCACCCTGCTACCGGATCTGCCCGACGGCGCGTGGATGGTCGAACTCGCGGCGATCGGCGCCGACGGTGACGTGGCGCAGGCGACGCTCGGCGCGCTCGCGCTGCGGGACGCGCTGCTCGGCGACGTACCGGAGGCGGACCCGACGGACCGGGTGATCGCCGCCGTCCGGGAGCGGTCGATGCTGCTGATCCTGGACAACTGTGAGCACGTGATCGAGGCGGCGGCGAAGTTCGCGTACCGGGTGCTCGGCGAGTGCCCGCGGCTCCGGGTGCTGGCCACCAGCCGGGAGCCGTTGGGGATCACCGGCGAGGCGCTGTGGCCCGTCGTACCGTTGGCACTCCCAACGGAAACGGCGGATCCGGCCGAGATCGGCAAGTCCCCGGCGGTCCGGCTGCTGCAGGACCGGGCGAGCGCCGTACGGGCGGATCTCGCGTCGGACCCGGCGACGATGGCGCGGATCTGCCGCGCGCTGGACGGGATGCCGCTGGCGATCGAGCTGGCCGCGGCGCGGCTGCGGACGATGTCGCTCGAGCAGTTGGCGAACCGCCTCGACGACCGGTTCCGGCTGCTGACCGGCGGCAGCCGTACGGCGCTCCCCCGGCACCGCACGCTCCGCGCGGTGGTCGACTGGAGCTGGGAGCTGCTGTCCGACGCGGAACGTTCGGTACTGCGGCGGCTGTCCGTGTTCGCCGGCGGCGCGAGCCTGGACGCGGCCGAGCACGTGTGTGCGGACGGGGACGTCGAGTCGTGGGAAGTGCTCGACCTGCTGACCGCGCTGACCGAGAAGTCGCTGGTCGTGGTGAAGGACGACGAGCGGTACCGGCTGCTCGGGACGATCAAGGAGTACGCCGAGCAGCGCCTCGAAGAAGCAGGTGAGACCGATCGGGTCCGCCGCGCGCACCTCGGCTACTTCACCGAGCTGATCGAGACCGCGGACCCGCACCTGCGCCGCGCGGAGCAGCTGGAATGGCTGGCGATCCTGGAGCCGGACCACGACAACATCGCCGCCGCGATGCGGGGCGCGCTGACCGCCGGGGTGGCCGCCGACGCGATGCGGCTGGCCGCGGCGGCGGGCTGGTACTGGTGGTTCGCCGGGCACAAGGTCGAGGGCAACGAGTTCCTGCTCGCGGCGCCGGGGCTGCCGGGCGAGGTACCGGACGACATCCGCGCCGTGGTGTACGCGTTCGTCACCGGGATCATGACGTCCGGCCGCGGGCGCGACGAGTACGACGCGGAGGACTGGATCCGGAAGGCGGCCGAGATCAGCCGGCGGATCGACAACCCGCACCCGGCGGTGACGCTGTCGCAGGCGCTGGAGCGGTTGCTGGACGGGCCGGACCAGTTCGTGGCGGCATTCGAGCAGCTGCTGACCGACGACGATCCGTGGGTCCGGGCGCTGGCGCGACTGCAGACCGGCAAGATGCGGATCATGCTCGGCGAGGGCGGCCGGGACGCGGATCTGGCACTGGCGACGGCGCTCGAGGAGTTCCGGGCGATCGGCGAACGCTGGGGTATGTCGTTCGCGCTGACCGAACTGGCGGACCGGGTCGCGGTCCGCGGCGAGTTCGCCGACGCGTGCGAGTACTACGAGCAGGCGATCGCGGTGGCGACGGAGGCCGGGGCGACCGAGGACGTGGTCCGGATGCGGTCGCGGCAGGCACAGCTGTACTGGCTGGCCGGCGACGAGGACGCGAGTACGGCGGCGATGGCCGAGGCGCAGCGGAAGGCCGAACGGGTCGCCTGGCCGGAGGCGCTGATCGAGCTCGCGCTGTACAAGGCGGAGCTCGCGCACTGGAAGGGCGACGTACCGGAGGCGCGCCGGCAGCTCACCCTGGCGACGACGTTGCTCGGGCACGAGGCCGAGCGGGCGAACCTGCGGTCGATGATCGAGGACCGGCTCGGCTACCTGGCGACCGATCCCGGCGAGGTCCGGCGGCACCGCGCCGCGGCGTTCCAGGCCGCGATCGAGAGCGGGCACGTCCTGGGCATCGCCCAGATCCTGGTCGGGATCGCGGACCTCGCGCTCCGCACCGGCCAGGACGAGCAGGCCGCACGGTTGCTCGGGGCAAGTACGTCGGTCCGCGGGCTGCCGGACCGCTCGAACCCGAACGTGAACCGGATCGAGGCCGAGACGCGCCGGCGCCTCGGTGACACGAAGTTCACCGAGGCGTCCGACGAGGGCAGGCAGGCGAGCTGGCGAGAGCTTGCCGAGGTCACGCTCGCTTCGTGAACGTCGAGGTCGCCCAGAGGTAGCCGACGATCCCGATCCCGAGGCACCAGGCGAACGCGGCGATCAGGTCACCGGTGTGCGGTGCGCCGTTCAGCAGCCCGCGCAGCGACTCGATGATCGGCGTGAACGGCTGGTACTCCGCGAACTGCTTCACGCCCGGCCCCATCTTGTCGGCCGGCACGATCGCGCTGCTGAAGAACGGCAGCATCACCAGCGGCACCGAGGCGAGGCCCGCGGTCTCCGGGCTCTTCGCGAAGAGCCCGAGCGCGACGGTCAGCCAGGCGGTGGCGATGCCGAGCAGTACGACGAGACCGATCACGCCGAGCCACTGCCCGAAGCTCGCGGACGGCCGGAACCCGAGCGCGAACGCCACCCCGATGATCGCCGCGATCGCGATCAGGTTGGTCAGCACGCTGGCGATCACGTGCCCGGTGAGGACCGCGCCGCGCGGGACGTCCATCACCTTGAAGCGGTTGATGATGCCCTTGGTCATGTCGGAGTTCACCGCGGTCGCGACCGCGCCGAGGCCGTAGCAGACCGCCAGCAGGAGCATGCCGGGCGTCGCGTAGTCGACGTACGGTACGCCGACGCTGAAGGCGTCACCGAGCATGTAGACGAACATCAGCATCACCACGACCGGCATCAGGACCGCGTTGAACACCGACGTCGGGTTCCGGGCGATGTGCTTGAGGTTGCGGCGCAGCATCACCATCGAGGGGTTCTTCATTTCGCTGGTACCTCCGTGGTGTCGTGGCCGGTCAGGGCCAGGAAGACGTCGTCGAGATCAGGGGTGTTGACGGAGAACTCGCCGGCGTTCAGCGAGTACTCGTCGAGGCTGTCGAGCAGTGCGCGGACGGACCGGGTGCCGCCGTCGCTGGGGACCCGCAGCGCGAGCGCGTCGTCGTCGCGGGTCGAGTCCGGGAAGATCCGGGCGGCCATGTCCAGGTCCGCGACCGAGTCGAAGCGGAACCGGACGTGGGTGCCGGGCAGCTGCCGCTTGAGTTCGTCCGGCGTACCCTCGGCCACCAGCCGGCCCTTGTCGAGGACCGCGATCCGGTCGGCCAGCTGGTCGGCCTCGTCGAGGTACTGCGTGGTGAGGAAGATCGTCACGCCGTCGGCCAGCAGTTCGCGGATGATCGTCCACATCGTCCGCCGGCTGCGCGGGTCGAGGCCCGTGGTCGGCTCGTCCAGGAAGATGATCTGCGGGTCGCCGACCAGCGTCATCGCCAGGTCGAGCTTGCGGCGCATGCCGCCCGAGTACGTGGCCGCGGTCTTGTCGGCCGCCTCGGTCAGCTCGAAGCGCTCCAGTAGATTGTCGACAATCCGCTTGTCGGCAGTGACCGGGCTGAGGTCCACCATCAGCTGGAGGTTCTCGCGCCCGGTGAGCAGCTCGTCGACGGCCGCGAACTGCCCGGTGACGCCGATCGCGGACCGGACCGCCTTGGCGCCGTCCGCGACATCGTGCCCGGCGACCCGGACCGTACCGCCGTCCGCCTTGATGAGAGTGGTCAGAACGTGCACCGTTGTGGTCTTGCCGGCCCCGTTCGGGCCTAACAGCGCGAAGACGGTACCCGTGGGGACATCGAAGTCGATGCCGTCGAGCACGGTCTTGTCACCGAATGCCTTGCGCAGTCCTGTGACCGCGATCGCCGAAGTTGTCATGCAACCACCATCGGCAGGACCCCTGACACCCACCTGACACGCCGCCTACACGGTGTCAGTACCGGTGTCCGCCCGCAGGACCAGAGCCCCGACGGCGCTTGCAAGACGAGGGCCGCGGCCCGGTCCGCCTGCAGTCACCCTGCGACGGAAGCGAGCGAGCCGAGCAGGCGCAGTTTCTCGGCGGACGGTGAGCCGGGCTCGGCGGTGTAGAGCATCAGGATGTGGCCTGGCTCCACGGTGACGGCCTCGGCGCGCATGATCGCCCTCTCCCTGCTCGCACTGATCACCAACCAGAAAGGTTCACTCCCATGCGTGGAGTCATGATGTACGGGCCCGGCGACGTCCGGGTCGAGGACCGGCGGGATCCGGTCGTCGAACAGCCGACGGACGCGATCATCCGGCTGAGCGCCACCTGCGTGTGCGGCTCCGACCTCTGGCCGTACCGCGGGCAGGACACGCTCGACGGACCGGCGCCGATGGGGCACGAGTACGTCGGTGTCGTCGAGGCGACCGGGTCCGCGGTGACCACCGTGAAGCCCGGTGACTTCGTCATCGGATCGTTCTTCGCGTCCGACAACACCTGCGAGATCTGCCGCGCCGGGTACCAGTCCCGGTGCATCCACGCCGTACCGATGGGGGCCGTCGGCACCCAGTCCGAGCTGGCCCGGGCAAGACGGTCGCGGTCGTCGGTGACGGCGCGGTCGGGTTACTCGGCGTACTCGCCGCCAAACAGCTCGGCGCCGAGCGGATCATCGCGATGAGCCGCCACGAACCGCGCCAGCAGCTGGCCCTGGAGTACGGCGCGACCGACATCGTCACCGAGCGCGGCGACGCCGGCGTGGCCCGGATCAAGGAGCTGACCAGCGGGTACGGCGCACACAGCGTGATCGAGGCCGTCGGCACCCAGGAGTCGATGATGCAGGCGATCCGGTCGACCCGGCCCGGCGGCCACGTCGGATACGTCGGGGTCGCCCACGAGGTGGCGCTGCCCGGCGACGAGTTGTTCTTCTCGGGCGTCCACCTGCACGGCGGACCGGCGCCAGGCGATCAAGGCCCTGCTGCTTCCCTGATCATGGAAGCAGGAGCAATTTCCCGGTAGTACGGCGGGATTCGAGGTCGCGGTGTGCCTGCGCGGCGTCGGCGAGGCGGTACCGGCCGCCGATGCGCGGCGTGACCTGGCCCGTGCGGACGAAGTCGAACACTTCGTTCGTACGGCGTACCAAGGCCGCGCGCGTCGGTACGTGGTCGGCGACGGCTGGATACGACAACAGGATGCTGTTCGGCAGCTCGGCCGGATCGAACGTCGGGTTGCCGATCAGCACGCCGTAGTACACGTGCACCCCATGTCGGCGCAGGGCCAGCTGCGACGAGCGGAACGTCGCCGCGCCGGCGCCGTCGTACACCACCTGAGCGCCCTCGCCACCGGTCAGCTCCCGCACCCGGTCCTCGAAACCGCCGCCGCTGGACACCAGGACGTGATCGGCGCCGGCCTCCTCCGCCATCGGGACCTTCTCGGCCCGCGACACCAGCCCGATCACGCGGCCGCCCCGCGCCTTGATCAGCTGGGTCAGCATCATCCCGACACCACCCGCGGCGGCGTGCACGACCGCGATGTCACCGGGCCGGATCGCATACGTCTCGGTGGTGAAGTGGTTGGCGGTCAACCCCTGCATCAGCACCGCCGCGGCGGTCTCGTCGTCGATCTCGTCCGGCACCCGCACCAGCGCCTCCGCCGGGATGGCGAGTTGCTCGGCGTAGCTCCCCCGGTGGTAGCGCCACGCCACCCGATCGCCGATCGCGAGACCGTCCACGCCCGCGCCCAACGCGGTCACGACACCCGCTCCCTCGACGCCCAGCACGGTGGGCACCGACCACGTACGCACCGGCATCCTCCGGACACCCGTGTCCATGAAGTTGACCCCGGCCACGCGGAGGCGCACCCCGACCTCACCCGGCCCCGGCACCGGATCGGGGAACTCGGTCCAGGTCATCACCTCCGGGCCGCCGTACTCGCGAACGAACACCGCGTGCATGTCTGCCTTCTCTCGTTCCGGAATCTGCTCGACGCCCCGAACGTAGGCCGCAGAAAATGGACCAGCAAGTACAGAATCGGAACCACCGGCTTTTGCCGGAGGGTTGACGGAAAAATTCGGAGCTCTTAGCGTCGCGGGGTGCAGACGCAGTCCGGAGTACAGGCACTCGTGCGGAGGACCCACGAGGAGCGGGTTCTGCTGGTACTGCGGGAGCAGGGCGCGCTCAGCCGGAACCAGATCGCCCGTGCGGTCGGCCTGTCCCGTACCACCCTGTCCGAGATCACCGGCAGCCTGCTGCATCGCGGCGCGATCGTCGTGATCGACACCGACGCGGCGGACCGGGAAGGCAGCGGGCGGCCGGCCGAGCGGCTGGCGCTGGACCCGGCGTCCGGGCAGTTCATGGGCGTGGACTTCGGTCACGGCCGGGTACACGTCGTGGTCGCGGACGCGTCCCACGAGATCGTCGCGTCCGGCTCCGACCGGTACGAGGACCGGGTCGACTGGCCGACCCGGCTGGAGGTCGCGTTCGGCCTGCTGGAGCGGCTCAGCGCGGAGTTCGGCGTCCACTACGGCGCGTTGCAGGGCGTCGGCATCGGCGTACCCGGGCCGTACTCCGGCAAGCCCGGGGTCCGCGGCTTCCCGTCGCACCGCGCGGCGGCGGACGGGTTCCACGAGGCGTCCGTCGACGAGGCGTTCGGCGAGCGCTTCGGCGCCCCGGTGGTCGTCGACAACAACACCCGGCTGGCGGCGCTCGCCGAGGCGACGTTCGGCAGCGAGGCGATCGAGAACCTGCTCTACGTCCGGCTCTCCGACGGTGTCGGCGGCGGCCTGGTCGTCGGCGGCCGGCTCGTCTCGGGCTCGGCGGGCCTGGCGGGCGAACTCGGGCACGTGACCGTGCGGCCCGACGGCAACCCGTGCCGCTGCGGCAAGCACGGCTGCCTGGAGACGATCGCCTCGACCCCGGCGATCCTGGCGGCCTGCCGGACCGCGGGCCTCGCGGTCGAGACCCTCGACGACCTCGCGACCGCCGTCGCCCGCTCACACCCGGTGGCCGACCAGGTCCTCCGGGAGGCCTCGGCCGCGCTCAGCCAGGTGCTGGCCGCGGTCGGCATGGCGCTCAACCCGGCCGAGATCGTGATCGGCGGCGAGATCACCCGGATCGCGCCGGTGATCGTCGAGCAGGCCGCGGCCACGGTCCGGTTCGAGCTCTTCCCAGGTGCCGCCTCGCCGGGCGTCCGGTCGGCGTACCTATCCGACGACGACGGTGCACTCGGGGCACTCGCCGCCGTCTTCCACAGCTCGCCGCTACTGGCCGGCTACCCGGAAACGCCGGCCCGGCTGCGGCCGGCCACAACCCAAGGAGTGGCCGATGGCCGCGCTCACTGACCAGACTCCCAGCAGTACGACGCCGCGGGGCGGCCGCCAAGTGACCGACCGGAAGAACATCCTGTTCCTGATGACCGACCAGCACCGGCTCGACACGCTCGGTGCCTACGGCAACCAGTTGGGTACGACGCCGCACCTCGACGAGCTGGCCCGGACCGGGACCCGGTTCGACCGCTGGTACACGCCGACCGCGATCTGTACGCCGGCCCGCGCCAGCCTGCTCACCGGGCAGGCGCCGTTCCGGCACAAGCTGCTGGCCAACTACGAGCGCAACGTCGGGTACATCGAGGACCTCGATGAGGGGACGTTCACGTTCTCGCAGGCGCTGCGCGACCGCGGGTACAACTGCGGGCTGATCGGCAAGTGGCACGTCGGCACGAACAAGTCCGCCGGCGACTTCGGCTTCGACGGGCCCGACCTGCCGGGCTGGCACAACCCGGTGGACCACCCGGACTACCTGGCGTACCTCGCCGAGCACGACTTCCCGCCGTACGAGATCTCCGACCGGATCCGCGGCACGCTGCCGAACGGCGGACCGGGGAACCTGCTCGCCGCGCGCCTGCACCAGCCGGTCGAGGCGACGTTCGAGCACTACCTCGCGACGCGCGCGATCGAGCAGCTCGAGTCGTACGCCGGGGAGCCGTTCTTCCTCGCGCTGCACTTCTTCGGACCGCACCTGCCGTACATCCTGCCGGACGAGTACTTCGACCTGATCGACCCGGCCGACGTCGAGCTGCCGCGGTCGATCGCGGAGACGTTCCACGGCAAGCCGCCGGTACAGAAGAACTACAGCGCACACTGGACGTTCGACACGATGCCGATCAAGACGACGCGGAAGCTGATCGCGATCTACCAGGGGTACGTGGCGCTGATCGACTTCGAGATCGGCCGGGTGCTGGCCGCGATGGAGCGGCTCGGGCTGACCGACGACACGGCGGTGTTCTTCACCTGCGACCACGGGGAGTTCACCGGCTCGCATCGCCTGCACGACAAGGGGCCGGCGATGTACGAGGACATCTACCGTACGCCGGGTCTGCTCCGGGTGCCCGGTCAGCCGGCCGGCGTCGTCCGGGACGAGTTCGTCAGCCTGCTCGACTGTACGGCGACGATCCTCGAGCTCGCGGGCGCCTCGGCGGAGCCGGCGGTCGATTCACGCAGTCTGCTGCCGCTGGTGACGGGCGAGCCGGCCGAGTGGGCGGACGACATCGTGTGCGAGTTCCACGGGCATCATTTCCCTTATCCACAACGGATGCTGCGCACGGATCGGTACAAGCTCGTGGTCAATCCGGACTCGGTGAACGAGCTGTACGACCTGGAGCTGGATCCGGACGAGTTGCTCAACGTGTACGAGCACCCGGAGCAGGCCGCCGTACGGTCGCGCATGATGCGCCGGCTGTACTCCGTACTGCGGGACCGCGGGGACAACTTCTACCACTGGATGACGTCGATGTACGACGTGGGCGACGTCAGCTACGACCCGAGCATGAGCGGCCTGGACGAGTCGACGTACGAATAGCGTGGTGGGCCGGAGCCGCGGCTATCTGCGGGTCAGGTGGGTGAGGGCGCGGCGGAGTTTGGGGTCGCGTTTGGAGGCGGCGTGTTCGAGGAGGGCCACCTCGGCGACCAGGCCTACCCACAGGCGCGCGGTCTGTCTGGGGTCGGGCCAGCCGAGGGCGGCGAAGTCGGCGCGTACCTCGTCGGCGCTGGTGGTGTTGCGAGCCAGGATCTCCTCGGCGATCTGCGGGTCGGCACGGGCCTCCAGCAACAACGCCCGTACCCCGCGGTGCTCGAGACAGGTGTCGAGATAGGTACGGGCGATCACGTCCAGCCGGTCGGCGCCGGGCTCCAGGCCGTCCATCGCGGCCCGGATCCGCTCGAACAGGCGGTCGTGGAACTCCCGGTGCAGCGAGATGACGTACGTCGACCGGTCGCCGAAGTGATGGAAGAAGGTGCCCTTCGACACCCCCGCCTCCTCGACCAGCAGGTTGACGCTCAGCCCCAGCAACCCGGTCCGCTCGGCCAGCCGCAGGCCCGCGTCGACGAGCCGCTGCCGGGTCTCCGCGGCGGCTACCCGACGCTTCCCGGCACTCACCCGAGGTCCGTTCCCTTCAGCACCCATCCGACCATGGTCGCAGGTCCGGATCGTGTATGGTCTTGACCGACCGGTCGGTCAATGAAATCGAGGAGCATCCCATGCCGAGCCTTCCGTCCACCGCGGGCCGGGTCGCCTACTCCGACACCGGAACCGGCCCCGTTCTCGTACTCCTGCACGCCACGCTGCACGACCGCCACGACTACGACCCGGTGCTGCCCGCGCTCGCCGCCGACCACCGCGTCATCGCCGTGGACTGGCCCGGCCACGGCGAGTCGGACCCCGACGCCGGCGGCCGGCCGGTGACCGCTCCGCTGCTCGCCGACGTCCTCGAGGAACTCGTCCTCGCCCAGGACCTGCGCGGCCTCCGCCTGATCGGGAACTCCGTCGGAGGTTTCGCCGCCGCCCGGCTGGCGATCCGTCACCCCGACCGGGTCGCGGGTCTCGTCCTGGTCGACAACGGCGGCTTCGCCGGCCACGACCCGTTCTCCCGGACCCTGTTCCGCGTCATCGGCACGCCGGCCGTCGCGAAGCGCCTGATGCCGTACTTCGTCCGCAGCTACATGCACCCGCAGACCCCGAGCGACCACGCCATCGTCGACCGCACCGTCGCCCGCGCCCGGACCGAAGCCGGCGCCACCCTCGCCGCGTCGATGTGGCGCAGCTTCGCGACCCCCGCGCACGACCTGCACACCCAGGCCGCCCGCCTGACCGCACCCACGATGATTGCCTGGGGCAAGAAAGATACCGCCGCCCCGCTCCGGGCCGGCCGCGCGACTCACAAACACCTGCCGAACGCCGCTCTGAAGACGTTCGACACCGGCCACGTGGTCTTCTCGTCCGCACCCGAAGCGTTCCTCCAAGCCGTTCAGCCCTTCTTGGCCTCGCTCCCGAGATAGGCCTCGAACGGACCCTGTACGTCGGCAGGCGCAGACCGCAGCGCGTCCTCGTCCGGCCGCGCCGGTGTGATCACCGGGACATGCAACAGTGCGTCGTACGCCGTCAGCACGTCCACCTCGCCGTAGTGGTCCGCGAGTACCCGCTGTCGTCCTGCCGCGCGGACCGCTCGTACATCCTGGTCCGACAGCCCGCGGAGATCGACGCCGAACGGACCGGCATGGCTCGCCGCCAGTAGTCCGTCGATGCTGTCCGGTGCGGCCGGCGGGAGCGGACCGAACAGCGTGCCGGTGTAGAACTCCGGCCCGTTCGTCAGGATCTGCCCGGTGTCCATCGTCGTACCGATGACCGCGTACTCCTTCCCGAGCCGCTCGGCCAGGTGCATCCCGAGCGGGGTCATCGGCGGCATCCCGGGCAGCGCACCCGGCCGGCGCTGGACGTGGCCGTTGTGCGCGGCGAGTACGACCCGCTCCTCCCGGCCGAGGATCCACTCGACGGTGTCCGCCATCGTGGCGTCGCGGATGTTCATCATCGACAGCCGGTCGCCGCCCGCCATCGCACGGGCCAGCGCGTCGAGCGCGACCGCGCCCGCCAACGCGCACCGCGCCTCGCCGTAGGCGTCCCGGGACGTACGGTCGACGTACTCCAGCCGCCGCGCCGCCATCCGCGTCACCAGCCCGGCGACTCCCGCGGTGAACGCGTCCTTCGTCGACTGTTCGAGCTGCCCGTACGCCGCCATCGCCGCGGGCGCGGAGAACGGCGACGACACCGCGAGCGCCCCTGCGGTGTCGCGAATGCCGGGGTCGGGCTCGAACTCCGGATCGGCGACGGCGAGGTACTCGAACAGCAGTTCCAGCCCGGGCAGCGTCGACACCACCGAACCCGGAAGGTCGATCCCGTAGAAGCCAACCCTCCCGTCCTGCTGCCGCAGCCACTCGAGCAGATCGCGCATCTCGGTCCAGAACCCCATCAGCGAGGTCAGGCCGGTGGCGAGTACGGGACCGAGCTCGTCCGGCTCACCACCTCGGACCCAGGCGTCCGTCCGTCGTCCTTCGGGGAAGCCGGACTCCATCGCGTACGCGGTGAACCCGTGCCGTTCGACGAGGTACCGCAGTACCCGATGACGCAGTACGAGGAACTCGTGGTTGTAGTGCGAGCTCTCCCCGATCGCCACCACCCGCGCGGCGCCGATCACGTCGTCGAGCCACGTCAGGTCGTCCAGCGGCCCGTCCAGCTCCAACGGGTGCACGGCCGCTTCGCTCAGTCCAGTCACCACGGACCTCCATTCCCAATTTTGCTAACGGTACCAAATCTGGGATCGTTGGGCCATGGATCCGCTCGACCTGCTGCTGCACCCGGTCCGGCTGCGGATCGTGCACGCCCTGTCCGGCGGCCGCGTGCGGACCACGTCCGACCTGTGCGCGCGGCTACCCGACGTACCGAAGACGAGCGTGTACCGGCACGTCGCGCTCCTCGCCGAGGGCGGCGTACTGGAGGTCGTGGACGAGCAGCGCGTCCACGGCGCGGTCGAGCGCCACTACCAGCTCCGCGCCGACCGCACCCGCATCGGCCCCGAAGCAGCCGCCACCATGACCCTCGACGACCACCGCCGCGGCTTCACCGCCACCATGGCCGCCCTCCTCGCCGAGTTCAACACGTACCTGGACCGCCCCGGCGCCGACCCCCTCAAGGACTCGGTCGGCTACCGCCAAGGAATCCTCTGGCTCTCCGACGCCGAACTGGCCACCCTGATCGAAGACATCCAGCAAGCCCTCACCAAACACGCCCAAAACACCCCCACCCCCGCCCGCACCCCC